>NZ_JBQUZK010000036.1:19892-110090 GCF_056313885.1 Methylosinus sp. DMC45 | reverse complement strand
AGCGTCAATCATCATGGCGAAGGCTTCGTAAATGCGGTGTCTTCGCGGCTCGGCCCGTCGCCGCCTTCACAGGCTTAGCGAGTGGTGAATCGTCGGCCTCTTCGCGTGGTCCCGAAAATGGAATTGCGGCACGAGACGCGCACAAACCGCGTCCGAATCGGGAGCGCCGAAAATCGGCCGCCGATTCCTTGCCGAAGCGTCAATCATCATGGCGAAGGCTTCGTAAATGCGGTGTCTTCGCGGCTCGGCGCGTCGCCGCCTTCACAGGCTTAGCGAGTGGTGAATCGTCGGCCTCTTCGCATGGTCCCGAAAGTGGAATTGCGGCACGAGACGCGCACAAACCCTGTCCGAATCGGGAGCGCCGAAAATCGGCCGCCGATTCCTTGCCGAAGCGTCAAAGAACAGGGTGAACGCTTCGTGACTTCGCAGCGAAGCGTCACTCCTCTCCGCCGCCGCCCTCGCGCGACCATTCCTTCACGCGCGCCAGATGGTCGTAATCGCTGTAGCGCGAGGCGAATTCCACCCATGGCCGCGAGGGATAGGGCGTGTCGGCGAGACGAAACTGATTCAGCAGCACGAAGAGATTGGCGCGATGCTCGGCGACGACGTCGCCGAAACCCTTGTCCTTGAATTTCAGCCATTGGGTCTCGCCGCCGCTCTTGCCGCCGAGCCGCACATAGGCGGCGCCGGCGACTCGCGGCGCGCCGATGGAGTCGAAGGCGCCGGCCTCGATCATCGCCGCCTCCAATGTGAGCTGTGGCGAGAAGCCTGCGCCGACCTGTGAGGCGGTCGGCGGATTGCCGGTCTTGTAATCGAAGACGAAAGCTTCGCCGCTCGCATCCACCTCTATGCGATCGGCGACGCAGGAGAGGGTGAAGACGCTGCCGTCGGCGAGCGTCAGCTTCCAGCCGGCGCCTTTCTCGATGAAAATCTCGCGCGCTTGCTCGCGGCGCTCGCGCTCGAAGGCGAGCGCGTGATCGAGTCCGGCCTCTATGCGCGGCCAGTCGAAGGCGAGGAAGGACGGATCGTCCAGGAATTCGCCTAGCTCGGCGCGCGCGATTTCGACGAGCAGCGCGCGCGCGTCTTCCGGCAGCGGGCCTTTGGGATGCGCCTCCTGGAAGTTCGCCAGCGCCGCATGGATCGCGACGCCGATCTCGCGCACGCCCTTGGGCGCGCCGAGCGGCGGCAAGGGCGGCAGGCGCAGAATAGATTCGGCGAAGACGGAATAGGGATCGCGGCGCAATTTTTCGATGCGCGTGACGCTGAGCCGCGTCGGCCGCAGCTCCACGGGCGGGCGCGGCAGCGGGCGCGATATGGCGCGTATCTCCTGTGGGCGATCCAGCGCGGCGGCGAGCGCGCATTTTTCATCGCCGCGCGCCTTGCAGGCGGCGAAAGCCTCGCCCGAGAGCGCCGCCAATCGCGCGATGAGGCGAGACGCCACGGTCGGCGCGCCGTCGCGCTTTTTCGCGCGGCTCACGACGACCTCCGGGGCGCCGAAGGCCATGGCGAAATCATGCGCCGTCTGGCCGATGCGGCGCTCCGGCGGCGAGAGGCCCAATTGCCGGCGCATGGCGCGATTGAGAAAGGCGCCGGATTCGGCCTGCGGCGGCCAGATCGTCTCGTCGAGCCCGGCGAGCAGCACGAGATCGGCGTCGAGCAGGCGCGCCTCCAGCAGGCCGAGAATCTTGAGGCGCGGATGCGCGCGTTTCGGGGAGGGCGCGCTCGCCTCGAAGGCGAGGCGGTCGAAGAAGGAGGCGTAGCCGGCGGCGTCGAAGATGAGCGCGCTGCCTGCGGCCTCCAGCGCATCGAAGAGTTGCAGCAATTGCTCGACGCCCTCGCCGGCGGGCTCCTCGCCGGCGATTTTCTCCAGCGCCAGCGCATGGGCGCGCGCGCGTTCGCCGAGGCGCGCCTCCGGCGTGAGCGCGGCGAGGGGAAAAAGCGCTTCGTCGAGACGGGCGAGGAGATCGGCGATCGCGCGCCAGTCCTCTTCGCTCATGCGCTTCAGCGCCGGATGGGCGTGCGTCTCTTCGGCGAGCCCGCGCGCCGGCGCGGCCATTGCGGCGAAGCTGCCGCCGCTCTCGACATTGCGCAGCACGGCGATCTCGACCAGCGGAGCGAGGCGCTCGATCTCCGCGCGCTCGAGGCCGAGGCGCGTCAGCGGATGGGCGAGCAGAGCGGCGGCGTCGATCGCCGACGCGCCGTCCTCCGCCGTGGCGGCGACGAGCCGCGCCAGAGCGCCGATCGGCGTCGAGCCCAGCGGTCGGCCGGCCGAATCGTCGACCTCCACGCCCCATCGCGCCAGCTCGGCGCAGACGCGGCGGGCGATGTCGCGATCGGGCGTGATGAGCGCCGCCGTGCGGCCGGGCGTCTCCAGCGCCTCGCGCATGGAAAGGGCGAGCGCCAGCGCCTCCTCGCGCTCGTCCGCCGCCTCGATGAAGGAGACGCCGGCGAGCGCTTCGGCGAAGCCCTCGGCCGCGGCGGCGCGGAACTCGCGCCAATAATCGGTGCAATCGGCGGGGCGCAGCGCCTCGGCCAGCAGCCGCGTCCGCGCCCGCAGCACGGGCGGAGCGGAGCCGATGGGGCGGACCTCCTCGCGCGTGACGCCGATCGTCGAGAGGAGACGCTTCAGCAGCGTCTGCGGATGGGTGAAGCTCGGCTCGTCGCGCTCGCTCTCGCCATCGTCGCCGACCCTGCGCCAGGCGGCCTCGTCCAGCTCGAGATCGAGGCCGGGCAGGATCACCGCGCCGCGCTCCAGCCGGGCGATCGCCGCCAAAAGGCGCGCCGTCGCCGGATGCGCGCCGGTGGAGCCGAGCGCGATCACCGGGCCGCGCGCGCCGCCGCGCTCCAAATGCGCGATCTGCGCCTCGATCAGCGCGGTCTGCCGCGCGGCGCGGTCGATGAGGCCGCGCGCGCCGAGAATATTCGGCCAATCCTCGAGCGCGATTTTCAGAAAATTGGCGGTGATCGCGAAGAAGCGGTCATAGGCCTCCTCCGCGAGGCCGGCGAGCGCGCTCGCCTCCAGCTTCTCGATGGCGAATTCGTCGATCAGCCGCGCCAGCTCGCCGGAGAGCGCATAGGCGCTGGCGGGGGAGGGGGCGATCAGCAGCATCTCGCGCGGGTCGTGCTCGACCGCGCCGGTCGAATCGATGGAGACGATGGCGTGGCGCAGCGCGCGCGCCCATTGCAGCGTCAGCTCGGCCAGGATCAGCCGCCGGTCCAGCTCCTCTATCGCTGGCGCCAGCGCCTGCTCCTGCGCCGCCTCGCCGGAGTCGAGATCGACATGGAACAGCGCGGCGGCCTCCTGCTCGTCGAGATCGCCGAGCGGCAAGATGCGCGGCAGCAGCGCCGCCGGCGCCTCGATCGCCGTGGAGAATTGCGCCGCCAAAGCCCGCGCGGCGCGCTGTGTCGGCACATAAATGGTGGTGGCGGCCAGAGCCAGCGGCCCGCTCTCGCGCGAGAGGCCGGGGATGAGCGCGCCATCCAGCAGAGACCGCGTGAAGGCGCCCAGAAAGGAGGCGCCAGGGGCTATGGAAAATACGTAGCGAGACGCCATTCTTTTCTCGGCGGGTGGAAAGAAAGCACGAGCGGAGCAATTCACGTCTGAATTCTGTGTATTGCGCGTGATTGCGGAATTGAAACCCGCTGGCAGAGGAGAATACTCCGGGGCGGCGACCGTGGCGATGGTTTGGCGGCGCGCCGGCTTTTTCGAGAGCGAATAGGTTTCGAGGGAACTCGCCGATGGACCGATCGTCGAGCGATTCGCACGCCGAGCTCCGAGAGACTTCCGCGTCGACACGGCCTTCGCGCCGCGCGGCCGGGGGCGGGGAGGATTTGCGCCTCGCCGATACGGCGCGGCTCGAGGCCGTTCTCGACTCTCTGTCGGACGCTGTGCTTACAATCGACGCGAAAGGCGTGGTGGCGGCCGCCAATGCGGCTGCGGGACTGATGTTCCGCTGCGCGGGCGACGCGTTGCTCGGGATAGAGGCCGCGCAGCTGCTGCCCCAGAGCCGCCTCGCCGCCGGCGAGCGGCGATCGGACGCGCTGGCGCGGCGCCCGGACGGCTCCGCCTTCCCGGCCGCGCTCACCGTGACCGAGACGCGCGGCGCGCTTCGCCAACGCATCGCCGTCATTCGCGATCTCACCGAGGAGCGCGCCACCGAGGCGCTGCTCTGCGAGCTGCGCTCGGAGCTCGCCTACGCCGGGCGGCTCGCGGCGATGGGCGAGCTGGCGGCGGCGCTCGCGCATGAGATCAACCAGCCCTTTTCCGCCATCGCGACCTATGTCCGCACCGCGCGCTGGCTGCTGCAGCGCAAGCCCAAGCAGAGCAGCGAGGTCGAGGATATTCTGGACAAGGCGGGGGCGCAGGCGATGCGCGCCGGCGACATCGTGCGCCGCTTGCGCGAGTTCGTCACCCGCGGCGAATCGGTGAAGACGGTGCAGAGCCTCAGCGCTCTGGTCGAGGAGGCGAAATCGCTGGGCGTCGCCAGCGCGCGCCAGGTCGGCGCGCAGATCACCGTCGCCGCCAAGGCCGAGAATGACGAGGTTCTCGCCGATCGCGTGCAGATCCAGCAGGTCATCGTCAATCTCATGCGCAACGCCGTCGAGGCGATGGACGGCGCGCCGCGGCGAGAGCTGTCGCTCTCCACCTC
Source organism: Methylosinus sp. DMC45 (assembly GCF_056313885.1). Lineage (NCBI taxonomy): Bacteria > Pseudomonadati > Pseudomonadota > Alphaproteobacteria > Hyphomicrobiales > Methylocystaceae > Methylosinus > Methylosinus sp. DMC45. The sequence goes on along the minus strand of NZ_JBQUZK010000036.1, from coordinate 105,441 downwards.
CGCCGCCGACGGCTATGCGCGGCTCGACGTGGCCGACACCGGCCATGGTCTGAAGGACGGCGCCAGCGCGCTGTTTCAGCCCTTCCGCAGCAGCAAGGCGAGCGGAATGGGCATAGGGCTTTCGATTTCCCGCTCCATTGTCGAGGCGCATGGCGGCCGCATATGGGCCGAGCCCAATCCTCACGGCGGCGCGATTTTCAGCTTCACGCTTCCTCTCGCGGAAAGGGCCAGCCTATGAGACCAGCGCCGTTCGTGCACCTCGTGGACGACGATCCGGCCATCCGCGACGCGCTGACGCTGATGTTCCGCTCGCGCGGCTTTCGCCCACGCGCCTATCGCGCGGCGGAGGAATGTCTCGCCGAGGCGGGGCCGAAGACATCGGGCTGCATCGTCGCCGATATGCGGTTGCCGGACATGACCGGCGTCGAGCTGACGCGGCGGCTGCGCGCCTCCGGGGCGACGCCGCCCGTGGTCATCATCACCGCCTGCGCCGGCGCTTCCCTCGCGGTGGAGGCGATGGCGGCCGGCGCCAGCGATCTTCTGGAAAAGCCCTTCGACGATGAGGCGCTGCTCGCCTCGGTGCGGCGGGCGCTGGCGTCTCGGCGCGGCGAGGCCGAGAGCGACGCCGAGACGCGCGCCGTTCTGGCGCGTTTCGGCGCGCTGAGCGAGGACGAGCGCCGCGTGCTGGCGGGCGTCGCCAAAGGAAGGCCGAGCCGCGACATAGCGGAAGGGCTCGGCCTCGAATTGCGCGCCGTGGAGCTGCACCGCGCCAATATCATGGCCAAGGCCAATATCGGCACGCTGGTCGAGCTGGCGCGGCTCTCGGTGATCGCCGCCAGCGTCAAGGCGAGCGAGGGACGCGAGCCTAATCCGCCGTTGCGGCGCCGCCGTTCAAATCTTCGGGGCGCGGCTGCAGCATGATGTTGTAGCCGGCGTCGACGACGTGAATCTCGCCGGTCACGCCGCCCGACAGCTCCGACAGGAAATAGAGCGCCGAGCCGCCGATCTCGTCCAGCGTGATCATGCGGCGCAAAGGCGCATGCGCCTTTTGGAACGCGCCCATGGCGCGCGCGCCGGTGATGCCGGCGCCGGCCATCGTCCGCACCGGGCCGGGGGAGATGGCGTTCACGCGAATGCCGCGCGCGCCATAATCGGCCGCGAGATAGCGCACGGAGGAATCGAGCGCCGCCTTGGCGACGCCCATGACGTTGTAATTGGGCATCACATGCGTGCCGCCGCCGAAGGAGACGGTGAGCATGGTCCCGCCATTCTTCATCATCGCCGCCGCGCGTTTCGCCGCCTCGGTGAAGGAGAAGCAGGAGATGACCATGGTGCGGATGAAATTCTCGCGCGATGTGTCGGCGTAGAGGCCTTTCAGCTCGCTCTTGTCGGAATAGGCGAGCGAATGGACCAGAAAATCCAGCTCGCCCCATTCCTCCTGAAGCCGCGCGAAGACGGAATCGAGGGACGCGATATCTTCCACATCGCAAGGGATCACCAGATTGGAGCCGAGCTCCTCGGCGATCGGGCGGACGCGCTTGCCGAGCGCCTCGCCCTGATAGGTGAAGGCGAGCGAGGCCCCATGCCGCGCCAGCGCTCGCGCTATGCCATAGGCGATGGAATGATCATTCGCGACTCCCATGACAAGGCCGCGTTTGCCCTGCATGAGGCCCGTTGAAACCGTCATCTTTGATTGGTCCTATTCTCGTCAGGCGTCGGGGTGCTTGAACACCAGCGACGCATTGGTGCCGCCGAAACCGAAGGAGTTGGAGAGCACGGCGCGCAGAGCGACATTGTCGCGCCGCTGGCGCAGGATCGGCATATCGGCGAATTCGGGGTCGAGCTCCTCGATATTGGCGCTCTCGCAGATGAAGCCGTTCTGCATCATCAGCAGCGAATAGATCGCCTCCTGCACGCCTGTCGCGCCGAGCGAATGGCCGGTCAGCGATTTCGTCGCCGAGATCGGCGGGCATTTGTCGCCGCGGCCGAAGACCTCGCGGATCGCCTCGATCTCCTTCTGATCGCCGACGGGCGTCGAGGTGGCGTGCGGATTGATATAGTCGATCGGCGTCTTCACGCCGGCGAGCGCCTGGCGCATGCAACGCATCGCGCCTTCGCCGGAAGGGGCGACCATGTCATGGCCGTCCGAGGTCGCGCCATAGCCGGCGATCTCGGCGTAGATCTTGGCGCCGCGCGCCTTGGCCCGCTCATATTCCTCCAGCACCAGCACGCCGGCGCCGCCGGCGATGACGAAGCCGTCGCGGTTCTTGTCATAGGCGCGCGAGGCCGTCGCCGGGCGGTCGTTGAAGGAGGAAGACATGGCGCCCATGGCGTCGAACAGCACGGAGAGCTCCCATTCGAGCTCCTCGCAGCCGCCGGCGAACATAATGTCCTGCTTGCCCCATTGAATCATCTCATAGGCGTTGCCGACGCAATGATTCGACGTCGCGCAGGCCGAGGAGATGGAATAGTTGACGCCCTTGATCTTGAACCAGGTGGCGAGCGTCGCCGAGGCGGTGGAGGACATGGCCTTGGGCACGGCGAAGGGGCCGACCTTCTTCGGCCCCTTGGTGCGGGCGATATCGGCGGATTCAACCACGACTTTGGTGGAAGGGCCGCCCGAGCCCATGATGATGCCGGTGCGCTCATTGGAGATTTCGTCCGGCGCGAGGCCGGAGTCGAGAATCGCCTGATCCATGGCGACGTGATTCCAGGCCGTGCCCATGGCGTGGAAGCGCATGGCGCGACGATCGAGGAGGGTCGACGGGTCGAGGGTCGGCGCGCCATGCACCTGGCAGCGGAAGCCGAGCTCGGCGTATTTGTCCGCCTTGACGACGCCCGACTTCGCCTCGTGCAGAGAGGCGACGACTTCCTGCGTATTGTTGCCGATGGACGAAACGACGCCCATGCCGGTCACGACCACTCTTCTCATGTCCGAACTCCCTCGCGCCGGCGGGCTTTTGCTTTGTCCCGTCTGGTTTGGCGATTGTCTCGCGCGCCGCGATCGGCGCGCCGTCGGGCCGTCACGCGGCTTCCGGCTTGGCGAGACCGACCTTCAGGTCTTTCGCTTCGTAAATACGTTCGCCGTCCACCTCCACCCAGCCGTCGGCGATGCCGAGGACGAGCTTGGATTTGAACACGCGCTTGAAATCGACGCCGTAGCGGACGAGCTTATTGTGCGGCCGCACCTGGCCGCTGAACTTCACCTCGCCGACGCCCAGCGCCATGCCGCGGCCGGGCAGATCCAGCCAGCCCAGAAAAAAGCCGGTGAGCTGCCACAGCGAATCGACCCCGAGGCACCCCGGCATCACCGGATTGCCCTTGAAATGGCAGTCGAAGAACCAGAGGCTCGGATTAATGTCGAGCTCGGCGCGCACATAGCCTTTGCCATGGGCGCCGCCCTCTTCGAAAATTTCCGTGATTCGGTCGAACATGAGCATGGGCGGCAGCGGAAGCTGGGCGTTGCCCGGGCCGAAAAGCTCTTCCCGCGCGCAGGCGAGCAGATCCTCATATCCGAAAGACGAGCGCCGTTCGCTCATGATGTTCCTTCTTGCGTCTGCGACGTGACGATTTCCGGCCGCGCTGCGGACCGGAAGCCGCATTCGTTAACATAGGCGCCCGCCGGGTCAAAGGGGGCGCGCGGCCTCGAGAGCGGTTTCGTCGGTCCACAGCGGCCCGCGGAGGAAAAGATTGTCTCTGCCGCCGAGCTTCCCTATTGTAACGAAAGAGACATGATGCGGGGCGGGAAGAACGGGCGAATGACGGTCGAGCAATTCACGGTCGAAACCTCCGAGCGGGCGCCGAGCGACGCCATGCGGCGGCTGCGCAGCCGGCTGATGGCGGCCGGCATGCGGCCGACGCGTCAGCGCGTGGCGCTGGGCGGGCTGCTGTTCGGCAAGGGCGACCGCCATGTGACGGCCGAGAAGCTCTTCGAGGAGGCGCTGGCCGACGATCTGCCGGTCTCGCTCGCCACCGTCTACAACACGCTGCATCAATTCACCGATGTCGGCCTGCTGCGCGAGATCGCGGTGGACGGCGCGCGCGTCTATTTCGACACCAATGTGTCGGAGCATCATCATTTCCTGGTCGAGGGCGAGGGGCTCGTCGATATCCCCGGCGCCCATGTGGACGTCGCCAGCCTGCCGCCGCCGCCGCCGGGCATGAGAATCGCCCGCGTCGATGTGGTGGTCCGCCTGTGCAAGGACGAGGACTGAGCGGAAACGCTTTGCTTCTGCGCGGCTGGATCGAGGCGCTGCTCGCGCCCCCTCCCCAGCCCTCCCCCGCTTCGCGGGAGAGGGAGTAGACGCGGCGCTTCATCGAAATTTCGCGACACGCCTGCCGCCGCCCTCTCCTGCGAAGCGGGGGAGGGTGAGGGAGGGGGCCTTCGCGTCCTCGGCCGAGTGAGCCTATCGGCTGGTCACTCTATCTTCTCCCCCGGATAGACGCCCCAAAGGCCCTCCTGCTTCACATAGGCGTCGAAACCTTCTCCCGAGACGCGGCACCAGGCTCCGTCGCAGCGGCGCAGGCTGGCGACGACGCCGGGCGCGAGTTTCGCCACCGCCGTCGCACGATCGCTGGCGTAGGCGAGAATCGGCTCCTTCTTCCAGGGCGCGACGAGGGCGGTGCGGCGGCCGGAGAGCAGCGAATGCAGCACCCAGCCCTCGGTTCCCTCCGAATCGCGAATTTTTCGCCAGGTCTCGAATTCGGCGGTGATTTCGACAGGCAGGCCGGCGCGCTCGAAGACCCAGAGCGTCGGATGCTCCTTGCTCGGCCCTTCGTGAAGATTGACGCGGTCCGATTTGAGGCTGACATAACGCGGCAGGGGAAGGCCGGACGCCGAGCCGAGCTGCTGCTGCGCGTCGGCGCGCGCCGGCGCGACGGCGAGCAGAGCGGCGATGGCGAGCAGATCGACGGCGAGGCGGCGGATCGCGGCGGCCGCGCGTCGGCTCAAAAGGGGCTTTGCGTCCATTTCTACTCTTCTCCCGGGGAGCGCCCTTCGCAGATGCGAACGACGCCTCGTCTTGTCTTTGTCCCGCCATCTGCTAGGAAGTTCGATGGGAAAGGGGCGCGGGCGGCGAAACGCTCTTTTCATCCATCGTCGTTAAGACCTGGTTGAAGAGACGTCGAAACCGCTCCAAAGGCTCGATCGGCGGAACGGGCCTTCGGGCGCGCCGGAGAGCTTAGTCGCGCGAGGCGGGAGGACGAAGGGGAAGATGGCGAAAAAGAAGCCGCTCGTCGTGGTGACACGTCGGCTCCCCGAGGTGATCGAAACCCGCATGTGCGAGCTTTTCGACACGCGCCTCAATGTGAGCGACCGGCCGGCGACCCATGAGGAGCTCGTCGAGGCCGTCCGCACCGCGGATGTGCTGGTGCCGACGATCACCGACCGCATCGATTCCGGCCTCATCGGCCAGGCCGGCGACCAGCTCAAGCTGATCGCCAATTTCGGCAATGGCGTCGATCACATAGACGTCGCCTCGGCGCTGCGCCGCTCGATCACCGTCACCAATACGCCCGGCGTCCTCACCGAGGACACGGCCGATCTCACAATGGGCCTGATATTGGCCGTGGCGCGCCGCCTCGTCGAGGGCGCGCGCACCATTCCAGACGGCTCCTGGGGCGGCTGGTCGCCAACCTGGATGCTCGGCCATCGCATCACCGGCAAGCGCCTCGGCATCGTCGGCATGGGCCGCATCGGCCAAGCGCTGGCCCGCCGCGCCAGCGCTTTCGGCCTCTCCATCCATTATCACAACCGCCGCCGCCTGCCGGTCGAGATCGAGGACCAGCTCGAGGCGACCTATTGGGAATCGCTCGACCAGATGCTGGCGCGCATCGACATTCTGTCGATCCACTGCCCGCATACGCCGGCGACCTATCATCTGCTCTCCGCCCGCAGGCTGAAGCAGCTGCGGCCGCACGCCATCATCGTCAACACCGCCCGCGGCGAGATCGTGGACGAGAATGCGCTGATCCGCATGCTGGAGGCGGAGGAGATTTCCGGCGCCGGCCTCGACGTCTTCGAGCATGAGCCGGCCGTCTCGCCCAAGCTCGTCAAGCTGGCCAAGGCCGGCAAGGTCACGCTGCTGCCGCATATGGGCTCGGCCACCAATGAGGGCCGCGTCGACATGGGCGAGAAGGTCATCATCAACATCAAGACTTTCATGGACGGGCACCGCCCGCCCGATCGCGTTCTGCCCAGCATGTTGTGAGGGCGCGTTTCCGCTCCTCTCCCCGCGCGCGTCGGAGCTTTCCGGCGCATTTCCGTTCGGAAAAAAACCACAAGACGCGCGCCATTCTCCTGAAGCGATTCGCTCGAGGGTCGCTCTCAACAAGGATCGAAGGATGAGACGATTTCTGACCGCGCTTCTGGTCGGCCTCGCCGCCTACGGCCCCGCGCTGGCCAAGGGCAAGCCGGCGCAAAAGGAGAAGGATCAGCAGGAGGCGACCGCGCAGGAGCCGCCGCCGAACTACAAGCCGTTCCCGCATAATTATATTTTCAATCTCAAGGACATAAACGGCAAGGCTCCGCCCGCCGACATTTGGATTCGCATCGACACGACGATGCGCGGCTCGGGCTTTTCGGGCTGCAAGTCATGGTCCGGCGTCTTCGTCGTCGGCGCCAATCGCCTGGGTCCCAAGGCCATGCCCGCCGTCGCCGACGCCAAATGCGATCCGGCTCTGCAGGCGATCGAGCGCGATTTCTGGCAGGTGATGCTGTCCGGCCCCTTCTGGGACCTGCAGGGCTCCGACCTCGTCCTCAAGGGCGCCAAGGGCGGCGTGCTGCGCTTCACCCGCTCGCTCTGAAAGAGCCGGCCGTTCAATCCCGCTCCGGCGGCGGCTCAGCGCCGCCCGGCCTGACTCGCAATGCGCAGCAGCGCGCGTCCCGCCTCCATCTCCGCCAGCGCGGCATTGGCGCGGGCGCGATGATTGGCGTCGCGCAGCGCGGGCAGCAGCGCCGCCACTTTCGCCGCGGACCAGATGCGCAAATGCTGCTCGAGCTGCGGCCGCTGCGAGAAGCCGAAGCCGCTGCGCATCAGAATCGTGATCCCGAAATCCGGCCGCCCCTCGCGATCCACGGTGAGCCGCGCGCGATGCAGCGCCATGGCGTAGCGCAGCGCGCCGTTCAATAGCTGCCCGGCGTCGCCGCCGCCGGCGACCGCTCTGTCGAAAGCGTCGCCCGCGGCGTCGGCTTGCCCCGAGAAAGCGTCCAGCACCAGGCGATCGGAGGCGATATTGGAGGCGTGCGCGACGATCTCCTCGACATCGCCGGCCTCGATCGCGCGCGCGCCATGCTTGTAGAGCATCAGCTTGGCGAGCTCGGAACGGCTCATGCGGCGATCCTCTCCGAGCGCCGCCTGCAGCAGCAGCCGCGCTTCCGGCGTGACGGAAAAGCCCGCCTCACGCAGGCTGTTGTCGATCAGCGCATGCAGATCCTGCTCATCGTCTGGATTGCATTCGATCGCCGCGGCGATCTTGGACGGCTCGATCAGCTTGCGCAGCGGCGCGTCGCGTTTCAGCGCGCCGGCGGTCAGCACGACGGCGCAATCCACAGGCGGCGCGGCGAGCAATTGCTCGAGCGGCGAGACGATGGACTTGCCGCCCGTCTCGACGATGATCGCGCGCCTGCCGCCGAACAGCGGAATCGTATTGGCCTCGTCGAGCAGCGACAGCGGATCGGCGGCCACGGCGTCGCCGCTCATCTCCACACATTGAAACGGATCATGCCGATCGTCGACGCGCTGCGCGACAATGGCGAGCGCGCGCTCGCGCACGAGGCCGGCGTCGGCGCCGTGGAGCAGGAACATGAAGATATTGGCCGGCGGCGCCTTCACGAAGCGCTCGGCGTCGCGGGTCTTGATGGCGGTCATGGGCCTGGGCGAGCGAATGGCGAATAGGGAGTAGCGAATAGCTCTACTCGCTACTCCCTATTCGCTCTCATTTCGCCAAAGCCGTCGACACCCGCGTGCGGATCATGTCGGAGATGACCTTGGCGTCGCGAATCTCGCCGTCGCGCGCGGCGCGCACATTGGCGAGACGATTGCTGAAACGGTCATAGCTGGCGACGCCGAAAGCGACGCCTTTGGTGATGATCTGCTCATCGGCGATATTGATGAGCTTATATTCGGCGTCGACGATCACGGTCGCCGATGTCGCGCGGCCGGTGACGGTGTCGAGAATCGGCGTCTGCACGCGCTCTTTCAGCTCGACCTTGAGCCGATAGCGCGGCGGAACGTCCGAGCCTGTGCCGTTCAGGGCGAAGATCAGCTCATTGCGGACGTAATGGCCGATGCGGTCGGGGATAGGATCGACCGCGACCGCCTGCAGCTCCGCCGCCAGCGGCGCGTCGGTTCCGATGGGGCCATAGAGCGGCTGCACCGTGCAGGCCGAGAGCGCCAGAGCGGCGATGGCGGCGACCAGTGGCTTGGACCGCGAGCCTTCAGGCTCGCTCTTTGCGCTGCGAGCCTGAAGGCTCGCGGTCCTGGCGCGCCGTTCAAACGACCACATTGACGATCCTCTTGGGAACGAGAATGAACTTCTTCAACGGCTTGCCTTCCATGGCGCGCAGCACGGCCTCCTGCGTCAGCGCCTCCTCGCGGATCGTCGCCTCATCGGCGTCATGGGCCACGAGAATCTCCGCGCGCTTCTTGCCGTTCACCTGCACCGGCAAGCTTATCATGTCCTGCGCGACGAGAGTAGGATCGGCCTCTGGCCAGGGCGCCAGCGAGACGATCTCGGAATGGCCGAAATCGCTCCAGCACTCTTCCGCCACATGCGGCGTCATCGGCGCGATCAGCTGCACGAAGACATCCGCCGCCTCGCGGAAGGCGAAGGCGAGATCGGCGGAGACCGGAACCGTCTCCACCTTGTCGAGCGCGGCGGTCAGCTCATTGGCGTATTCGCGAATGCGGGCGATCGCCGTGTTGAAGCGCAGGCGCTCGATATTGTCGCCGACGGCGGCGATGGTGCGATGCGTCGCCTTGCGCACATCGAGCGCCGCCGCGCCGAATTCGGCCGGCGCGCCGGCGCCGACGGGCGCCGCGGCGTTGGCCAGCTCGCCGGCCAGGCGATAGACGCGCTGCACGAAGCGCCAAGCGCCCTGCACGCCTTCCTCCGTCCACACGACATCGCGGTCGGGCGGCGAATCGGAGAGCACGAAGAGACGCGCCGTGTCGGCGCCATAGCTGGCGATAATATCGTCCGGGTCGACCGTGTTGCGCTTCGACTTGGACATTTTCTCGATCGCGCCGATCACCACCTCCTCGCTCCCCTCGATGAGGAAGGCGCGGCGGCCCTTGTCGCTGGTCTCGAAACGCAGCTCGCTGGGCGCGATCCATTTGCCGGAGGCGGCGCGATAGGTCTCATGCACCACCATGCCCTGGGTGAAGAGGCCGGCGAAAGGCTCGCCGACGCCGCCATGGCCCGTGTCGCGAATGGCGCGCGAGAAGAAGCGCGAATAGAGGAGATGCAAAATCGCGTGCTCTATGCCGCCTATATACTGATCCACCGGCAGCCAGCGCGCGAGCGCGTCCGGCGCGGCGGGCGCCGACTCATTGTGCGGATCGGTGAAGCGCGCGTAATACCAGGACGAATCGACGAAAGTGTCCATCGTGTCGGTTTCGCGCCGCGCGGCGGCTCCGCATTTCGGACAGGCGACATTCTTCCATGTCGGATGATGGTCGAGCGGATTGCCCGGCCGGTCGAATGTCACATCCTCCGGCAGCTTCACGGGAAGATCGGCGTCCGGCACGGGCACGACGCCGCAATCCGGGCAATGGATGATGGGGATCGGACAGCCCCAATAGCGCTGCCGCGATATGCCCCAATCGCGCAGCTTGTAATTGATCTTGCGCTCGCCCTGCGGACGGCCGTGCAGCTGCGCGGCCTCGAGGCGCTTGGCAACCTCCTCCTTCGCTTCCGCGACGGTGAGCCCATCGAGAAAGCGCGAATTGACGAGAAGTCCCTCGCCGTCGAAGGCGGTCTCACTGACGATGAGAGTCGCGGGATCGACGCCCTCCGGGCAGACGACCGGCGTCGCGCCGAGGCCGTAAGCATTCGCGAAATCGAGGTCGCGCTGGTCATGCGCCGGGCAGCCGAAGATCGCGCCCGTGCCGTAATCCATCAGAATGAAATTGGCGACATAGACGGGCAGCGTCCAAGAGGGATCGAAGGGATGCACGACGCGCAGGCCCGTGTCATAGCCCTTCTTCTCGGCGGTCTCGATCGCCGCCACCGACGTGCCGATATGGCGGCACTCTTCGGCAAAGGCGGCGAGCGCCGGGTCGCTCGAAGCCGCCGCGCGCGCGACCGGATGGTCGGGCGCCAGAGCGACGAATTTCGCGCCGAACAAAGTGTCCGGCCGCGTGGTGAAGACCTCGATCTCGCCCGTCGGATCGCCGGCGATCGCGAAACGCGCCAGCAGGCCTTCGGAGCGGCCGATCCAATTGCGCTGCATCAGCCGCACCTTCTCCGGCCAGCGGTCGAGCGTGTCGAGCGAGGTGAGAAGATCGTCGGCATATTTGCCGATGCGCAGGAACCATTGCGTCAGTTCGCGCTGCTCCACCAGCGCGCCGGAGCGCCAGCCGCGCCCGTCCACCACTTGCTCATTGGCGAGCACGGTCATGTCCACCGGGTCCCAGTTGACCTTGGACTGCTTGCGATCGACGAGGCCGCCGGCGAGGAAATCTAGAAACAGCTTCTGCTGATGCTTGTAATAGGCCGGATCGCAAGTGGCGATCTCGCGCGACCAGTCCAGCGACAGGCCCATGGATTTGAGCTGTGTCCGCATGCTCGCGATATTGGCGTAGGTCCAGGTCGCCGGATGCGAGCCGCTCTGCTGGGCGGCGTTCTCCGCCGGCAGGCCGAAAGCGTCCCAGCCCATGGGGTGCAGCACGTCGAAGCCCTTGGCGCGCTTATAGCGGGCGATGACGTCGCCCATGGAATAATTGCGCACATGGCCGACATGAATGCGCCCCGACGGATAGGGGAACATTTCGAGCACGTAATATTTCGGCTTCTTCGCGTCGCCGGAGGTGAAAACCTGCCGCTCGTCCCAAATCTTTCGCCATTTGGGCTCGGCCGCGGCGAAGTCGTAGCGTTCTGGTCTCATGGGTCCGAGCGGTCCTGATCGAATTGCGGAGTTTCGCCTGTAATGCCGGGCGGGGCGGGGCTTGTCAAAGGCGCCTCTCGCCGCGAAGCGGGGCGCGTGCTATATCCGGGCCATGTCGGCGCAAGCGCTCTTCGACCCTCCGGCCCGGGAAGGGTTTTCGCCCGAGCAGAGACTCGGGCATCCGCCTGATCTCCGCGGAGGAGCGATCGCCGCGCGCGAAACGCCGGAGCCCGCCTGTCTGCTGGGGCTGAGACAAGCGATTTTCGAATCGGAATCGCGCATTAGACTCGCGATCATTCAGGCAAAGAACGAGATATTGCGCTGGATGTTCGGATACTGCGTCGTGCTGATCTGCGCGACGTACATTATGGTCAAATTCGTCCGCTGAGGCCGCTTCTTCCATGACCGTCGTCGATCGGCTGAACGCCGCCAAGGACGCCATCTCCTCACGCGCCCGCGATTGCGGCCGCGATCCGGCCGAGATCACCCTCGTCTGCGTCACCAAGACCTTTCCGGCCGAGGCGGCGGTTCCGCTGCTCGAGGCCGGGCATCGCGTCTATGGCGAAAATAAAGTGCAGGAGGCGCGCGCCAAATGGGGCGAGCTGCGCCAGCGCTTTTCCGGCGTCGAGCTGCATCTCATCGGCCCGCTGCAATCCAATAAGACGCGCGAGGCGGTCGAGACTTTCGACGTCATAGAGAGTGTCGACCGGCCCAAGATCGCCGAGGCCCTCGCCGAGGAGATGCGCCGCCAGGGCAAGCGCTTGCGCCTGCTCGTGCAGGTGAATACGGGGGCGGAGCCGCAAAAGGCCGGGGTCTTACCGCAGGACGCCGACGCCTTCATCGCCGAGTGCCGGCAGAAGCATGGGCTGGAGATCGCCGGGCTGATGTGCGTGCCGCCGGTCGGCGAGCAGGCCTCGCCGCATTTCGCTCTGCTCGCCGAGATCGCCGCCCGCAACGGGCTGAAGGAGCTGTCCATGGGCATGAGCTCGGATTACGAGCTCGCCATTCAGCTCGGCGCCACGCATGTCCGCATCGGCTCGGCCATCATGGGCGAGCGCGACTATTCGAAGCCTTAATCGACGACGATGCGGACGCCGGCGGCGAGACGCGGCAGCAGCCGCGCCATATCGCGCGCCCGCAGCGCCACGCAGCCGGCCGTCGGGCCGAGCGTCTCCGTCGCTATATGGAAGAAAATGGCGCTGCCGCGCCCCAGCACGCGCGGGCGGATGTTGTAGTCGAGCACGCCGACGACGTCATAGAGATGGTCGGACCGCCAGAGCCGCTCATGGCCGAGCGGCGTCTTCCCCCGCAGCGGCCGATTATAGAGGAAGGACCGGGCGTCGTCGCACCAGAGATCATCCGGGCGCGTGAAGCGCGCCGCGACGAGGCGCGGCGCCGCCGTCCGCCCGCGCCGCAGATAGACGGAGAGCAGCGCAAAGCTCCCGGCCGGCGTCGCGCCATCGCCCTCGCGCTTGCGGCGCGTGATCCCCGAGCGGCCGAGCGCGCAGGGGAGCACGAGATCGCCGGCGATCAGCCGGCCCTCATGCGGGCGGCCGCCGATCCGCCGCGCGACCTTCAGCGTCGACACCCCGCCATGATGGCGGGAAAACCCCTCGGTCATGCGCCTCTCCATCCCGCGCACACGCCTTGAACGGCGCTCGTCCTTGGCCGATCATGGGCAAGAGAGCCCACTCCCGGAAGCGCCAATGACGGAAGCGCCGACGCCGCGCAATATTTTGCTCCTCGCCGGCGCGGGATTGCGCGCCTCGCTCACGGAGCAGCTCGCTCGCTATCCCGAATTCGCCGTCGCGCCCGCCGCCTCCGCGCCGGAGGCGACGCGCCTGCTGGACGAAGGCGGCTACGACATCATGCTCGCCGAGGCGGGGATCGGCGAGGCTTTCGCCCATGACGTCCGCGAGCGCTTCCATGGCGCGATCCTTCTCATCGGCGCGCCGAGCGTCGCCGGCGCTTGCGATTATATCGCGCGGCCGTTTCGTTTCGCCCATCTTCTCGCGCGGCTGCGGGCGAGGGAGGATCGCGAGCCGCTCCTCGTCGCCATCGGCACCTTCCGCTACCGCCCCGGCGCCTTCGAGCTGACCGACGCCGCGCAAAAACGCCTGCCGCTCACCGAGAAGGAGGCCGAAATATTGACGCGCCTCGCCGCGGCGCGCGGCGCGGTGGTGACGAAAGACATGTTGCTGCGCGAGGTTTGGGGCTATCATCCGACAGTGACGACGCGCACGCTGGAGACCCATGTCAGCCGGCTGCGCCGCAAGATCGAAACCGACCCCGCCGAGGCCCGCCTTCTTCTCACCGAAAAGAACGGCTATCGGCTGGTCTTCTCCCCCGCGCGTTGACCGCGCGGCGCGACGCCCCGAGGAAAGCAGCCGGGACATGGCTCTCGACGACGATATCGCCAATCTGAGGCGCATTCCCCTGTTCGAGGATTTCGAGGTCGAGGCGCTGCGCCTTCTGACCTTCAGCGCCGAGACGAAATTGCTGCGCGCCGGCGACGCGCTGTTCCGCCGCGGCGAGGCCTCCGACGGCGGCTATATCCTCACCAATGGCTCGATCGCGCTGGAGAAGCACGACGACGGACGCCCCGCCGAGAAAGTGCTGCGGCCCTTCGCGCTGATCGGCGAGACCGCGCTCATCACCGAGACGACGCGCCCCGTCACGGCCATAGCGCGTGAGCCGGCGACCATCCTCAAGATCACCCGCGCGCTGTTCCTGCGCATATTGGAGGAGTTTCCCAACACGGCGACGCGCGTGCGCGCCCGCGTCGCCACGCGCCTGACGCAGCTGGCGCAGGAGCTGAAATTCGAGGCGTGAGCGGTCGCCGCAGGGCGTCCGCGCGCCGCCATTGGCAAATGTTTCTTTTGCGTCGAAGTAAGGAGGAGAAAATGCGTGATCCGTTCAAATCTGGGCTTTTCGCCGCGCTCGGCGTGACATTCACCCTCGCCCTGTCCACGGGAGGCGCGCTCGCCGGCGTCACCAGCGTCGCGAGCAAATCCATCGTCGCGCCGCAGAGCGCGATAGAGGAGGCGCATTACAGCCGCCGCCCGCATCGCCATTACGTGCGCTACACGACTCATTATCGGCCGATCCGCCGGCATCATGCGCTGCGCTATTACCGTGGCTATGATCCTGCGGCGGCGGTCGTCACCTCGGCGGCGGCCGGCCTCGTCGCCGCCGGCGCCTATTCGCCCTATTACGCCTATCCCTATCCTTACGACTATGGCTACGGCTATCCCTATTACGGCTATGGCTGGGGCGGCGGGCCGGTCGTCTATGGCGGCGGCTGGGGCTATCGTCCGCGCTATTTCGGCGGCTGGGGCGGCGGTTACCATCGTGTCGGCGGCTGGGGCGGCGGATGGGGCCATGGCGGCTTCGGTCACGGCGGCTTCGGTCATGGCGGCTTTGGTCATGGCGGCTGGGGCGGAGGCTTCCATCATGGCGGCTTCGGCGGGGGCTTCCATGGCGGCGGCTTCCATCATCGCTGAACGGCCACTCTGACGGCGAGGCGGCTACGCCTCGCCTTTTCGTTCGTTTTGTCGCATTCCCGCGACAGGCTCCCTCGCTATTCTCGAAAGCGATTCGGCGAGGCCCGCGCCCGCCGGGAAAAAGCGAAACGAAACGAAAGAGAGAGAAATGGCGTCAGACCAGGAGAGCGGCGCGCCCATCGCCGGACGCTTCGCCGAGCACGAGGCCCGCGCGGCCGTCCTCGCCGAGCTGCACGCCCGGCCTTTCCTGCCGATCACGCTGCCGCAGCGCGTCTATCATTTCGCCTTCGCCACCAATGAGGAGGAAGCGCGCGCCGACCGCGCCGCCCTCGCCGATCTCTGCCGCGCCCATATGCTGGTGCCGCGCCCCGGAGACGCCAAATTCCAGCGCCTCTCGATCGGCGATTGGCGGCTGCGCTGGGAGCAGCATACGGAATTCACCACCTACACCTGGTCGACCGACAAGGACTCCGGCGAGCCCTTCACCCATCCCGATCCCATCGGGACCGGCGAGATCGCCTTTCGCGCGCCGGGCCGGCTGATCGTCGCCACCCATCTCTGCGCGCTCGAGAGCGGACATTCGCACGAGCCCTATGTCGGCCTGTTCAACTCGCAGAGCCTCTGCGTCATTCGCGCGGCCAAGGGCGCCGCCCATGTGATGACCGATTTCGCGGTCGATCCTTTCGGCTTCACGCGACTTTTGGTGAAGGAGAGCGCCATTGGCGCGCTGGAGACCGGGCGGCTGATCCAGCGCGTGCTGGAAATCGAGACCTATCGGACGATGGCGCTGCTCGGCCTGCCGGAGGCGCGTAGCGCCGGGCCGGAGCTGCGCGCCATGGAGCGCGAAATCTCCGACATCACCCAGGCGCTGAGCCAGACGCAGGACATGCGCACCAGCCGCGATCTGCTGAAGCGTCTCAGCGATCTATTGGCGCAGAGCGAGGCGCTGTCGACGCGCACGGCCTTTCGCTTCGGCGCGAGCCGCGCCTATCACGCCATCGTCAAGAACCGCCTCAACCTCCTGCAGGAGGCGAAGGAGAGCCAATATACGACCATATCGGCCTTCTTCAGCGCGCGGCTCGATCCGGCGATCGAGACCTGCAACGCATTCGAGACGCGGCAGGCGCGCCTCGCCCGGCAGGTGGAGCGCGCCACCGATCTGATGCGCACCGGCATCACCTTCGAGATGGAGCAGCAGAACCGCGATCTGCTCGACGATATGAATCGCCGCGCGCGGCTGCAGATGCGCCTGCAAAAGCTGGTCGGCGGCCTCTCCATCGCGGCGCTCAGCTATTATGTCGCCGGCCTCTCGCTCTATTTCTTCAAGGGACTGAAGGACGCCGGCGCTCTGCCCTTCGGCTTCACGGGCGAGGAGGCGGCCGCCGCGGCCATGCCCTTCGTCATTCTCGGCGCCTGGTCCTTCTGGCAGCGCGTGAAGCGCCTCTCCGCCAAGGCGCAGGAAGAAGAGAAGGTGAGCTGACGGCGGATCGGCCCCAGAGCTTTGGCGAAAACATCGCCCCCTGTCTCGCCCGCATCAGCGAGCGAGACAGGGGGCGCTTTCGTTTCCTTCGATCAATGCGCCAGCGCCTTGACGATCTGCTCGACGGTCTTCTTGGCGTCGCCGAACAGCATCATCGTGTTGGGCCGGAAGAACAGCTCATTCTCGACGCCCGCATAGCCGGAGCCCATGCCGCGCTTCAGGAAGAGAACCGTCTTCGCCTTCTCGACGTCGAGGATCGGCATACCGTAGATCGGCGATTGCGGATCGGTCTTGGCGGAAGGATTGGTCACGTCATTGGCGCCGATGACGAAAGCGACGTCGGCCTGGGCGAATTCGGAATTTATGTCCTCGAGCTCGAAGACCTCGTCGTAAGGAACATTGGCCTCTGCGAGCAGAACATTCATATGGCCGGGCATGCGGCCGGCGACCGGATGAATGGCGTATTTCACCTCGACGCCTTCCTTCTTCAGAAGGTCCGCCATCTCGCGCAGCGCGTGCTGCGCCTGCGCCACCGCCATGCCATAGCCGGGCACGATGATGATCTTGCCGGCGTTCTGCATGATGTAAGCGGCGTCCTCCGCCGAGCCCTGCTTGACCGGGCGCTTCTCCACCGCGCCGCCGGCCGTCGCTGTTTCGCCGCCGAAGCCGCCGAGAATGACGGAGACGAAGGAGCGGTTCATCCCCTTGCACATTATGTAGGAGAGGATGGCGCCCGAGGAGCCGACCAGCGCGCCCGTGATGATGAGCGCGAGATTGCCGAGCGTGAAGCCTATGCCCGCCGCCGCCCAGCCCGAATAGGAGTTGAGCATGGACACGACGACCGGCATATCGGCGCCGCCGATGGGAATGATGAGCGTCACGCCGAGCGCGAGCGAGACGAGTATGATGAGGAAGAGCCAGAAGCCGCTCTCCGTCGTCGCGAACAGAACGATGAAGCCGAGCAGCGCCAGCCCCAGCAGAATATTGAGCGTGTGACGCTCGGCCAGCAGGATCGGCTTGCCGCTCATCTTCTCGGCGAGCTTCATATAAGCGATTATGGAGCCGGAGAAGGTGATCGCGCCGATCGCCGCGCCGAGCGACATTTCGAAAAGGCTGCCGCCCTCTATATGGCCGGGCGCGCCAATGCCGAAAGCCTGCGGCGCATTGAACGCTGCGCCCGCCACCAGAACAGCGGCGAGGCCGACGAAGGAGTGGAACAAGGCGACGAGCTGCGGCATTTCCGTCATCAGCACGGTGCGCGCTTGCCACGCCCCGATTCCGCCGCCAATGGCGACGCCCGACAACATGAACAAAATTCCGCTGAAGCTCGGCGCGCGCAGCAGCAGAGTCGTGCCGACGGCGACGCCCATGCCGATCATGCCGTAGAGATTGCCTTGCCGCGACGTCGCGGGCGAGGAGAGGCCGCGCAGCGCCAGAATGAACAATATGCCGGCGGCGAGATAGAGAAGGACCGCGAGATTGCCGTTCATGCGCTCAGCCCTTCTTCTTATACATGGCCAGCATACGTTCGGTGACCATGAAGCCGCCGAAAATATTCACGCTGACGAGGCCGAGCGCGACAAAGCCGAACCATTGCGCCCAGCTGGCGCCGCCGCTGGCGTCGGCCTTTGCGTCGGCGCCGACCGCGAGCAGCGCGCCGACGACGATGACGGAAGAGATGGCGTTGGTGACGGACATCAGCGGCGTGTGCAGCGCCGGCGTCACCGACCAGACGACATAATAGCCGACGAAAACCGCCAGCGCGAAAATCGCGAGGCGAAAGACGACCGGATCGACGCCGCCGGTCAGACCGTGCGAGGAGGCCGCCGCCGCCACTTGCGCCAGCTGGTCGGAATAGGCTTGCGCCTGATCGGCGAGCTGGCGCGTCGCCTCGGCTGCGCGGCGAGCCGTTTCGAGCATTTGCTGAGTCGTGTCGGATGCCATGTGCCAACGCCCTTTCTTCGCGCGGCCCTCGCGGGGCCGGCGCGATCAAGCCGCAAATCGCGAATCGATGACGGCGCCGTCGCGGGTGAGGGCCGTCGCCTTCACCAATTCGTCGTTCCAATCGATGGCCAGAGTCTTCGTCTCTTTGGAGATGAGAGTCTCGACGAAGGCTAGCAGGTTTTTTGCGTAGAGGCTGGAGGCCGTCGCCGGCAGTCGGCCGGCGAGATTGACCGCGCCGACGATTTTCACGCCATTGTCGACGATCGTCTCGCCCGGCTTGGTCAGCTCGCAATTGCCGCCGCGCTCGGCGGCGAGATCGATGATGACCGAGCCCGCGCGCATGGAGCGCGCCGCCGCCGCCGAGATGAGCTTGGGCGCCGGCCGGCCGGGGATCAGCGCCGTCGTCACCACAATATCTTGCTTGGCGATATGGGCGGCGACCAGCTCCGCCTGTGCGGCTTGATATTCCGGCGACATTTCCTTGGCGTAGCCGCCGGAAGTCTCGGCCTGGCGGAACTCGTCATTCTCGACGGCGATGAATTTCGCGCCGAGCGATTCCACCTGCTCCTTGGTGGCGGGCCGCACGTCGGTCGCCGAGACGATGCCGCCGAGCCGGCGCGCCGTGGCGATCGCCTGCAGTCCGGCGACGCCGACGCCCATGATGAAGATCTTGGCGGCCGGGACGGTGCCCGCCGCCGTCATCATCATCGGAATGGCGCGGCTATATTCGGCCGCCGCGTCGATGACGGCGCGATAGCCCGCGATATTGGCCTGAGAGGAGAGGACGTCCATCACCTGCGCGCGGGTGATGCGCGGCATGAATTCCATGGCGAAGAGCGTCGCGCCGGTCTGGGCGAGGGCCGCGAGCTCTTTCTCATGTCCGAAAGGATCGGCGATGGCGACGACCGCCGCGCCGCGCGCTATGCCGGAGAGCTCGCCCGGCGCCGGTCGGCGCACGCGCAGCACCACCTCGGCATTATCGGAGGCGGCTGCGGCGCTCGGCGCGATCGCCGCGCCGGCGGCGGCGTAATCGGCGTCGGAGAAGCCGGACAGCGATCCAGCGCCCGATTGGACCACGACTTCCGCGCCGAGGCCCGCGAGCTTCTTGACCGTCTCCGGCGTCGCGGCGACGCGCGTCTCGTTCTTGTCACTCTCGGCTTGAACAGCAATGCGCATTGACGAAACTCCATTTTGCGGAGCGTCGGGTCCGCGTGGCCGGATGGCCGCGCGGTTTCGCATTCGGTCAGAAACTGTGGAGAGAACCTGTGGAGCGGCGCATCGGCGATCGACGCGCCGGGTCTTTTAGCGCGCGAGGAAGAAATACAGCAGCAGCAGGGTGACGACGCTGACAGCCGTTCCCACCTTCAGCAGCGTCAGAAAGCCGTTATAGGTGGCGAGATGCTCCGCAATGTCTGACGAAGTCTCGTGATGATTGGCCATTGCTCTCCCCCGCGTGCTCTTGCGTTTGCGCTTCGTCCGTCGAGGGACGAAGCAGAATCATGCTAGACGAGCGCGCGCCGTCCTGCAATGTCGCAATCGTCGCGGTCTGCGGGGCGACGGCGCGGGCGGGGCGCGACGGGAATCAGGGCGGCGAGCGGACGAAGAGGATGGCGCCATTGGCGCGCGCGAATTCTTCCGTGCATATGGCGCCGGTTCGCCCTTTCAGCCGCAAGCTTCCGGCCGCCAGCGCCTCGAGGCTCGCATTTTCCCTGACGCGGACGTGGCGCACGCAGACGGCGCCCTCGGGCGAGAAGCCGGCCTCGAACTCATGCGCCGGATCATTGCCCGGCGATTGCACGCCGACGAGATCGTAAATGTCGATCGGCTGGCCGTTGCGCGTCGTGCCCTCGCCATCGCCAGCGTAATCGGCGCGCACCAGACGCACGCAGGCGTCATAGAGCGCGCGGGCCGTCGGCGCGCCGTCGCGCGTCTTCCACGGATGATAGCCGAAGCGCACGCATTTGCCCTGCGCGCCGCCCGTGCAGGTCAGCTCGAAGACGCCGGGCTCGGCCGGCGCGATCGTGCCGTCGCGGCGCGCGCGGCCGGCGAGAGGAAAGCCCTGGCGGCGGCCGTCGGGGCCGGGGTCGCACAGGTTCTTCCATTCTCCTTCGGGCGTCCGGTAGGAGAACGTGTGAAGCAGAACCTCGGAGGAGGGGGCCGCTGCGCGGGCATTGTCGCCGGGGTCCGGCTCGACCGCTTCGATACGGATTTTCGTCTCGCCGCCAGCGCCGGCGATCGTCAGCGTCGCCCCGACGAGATCGGGCGAATAGAGCGCGCGTCCGTCGGAGAGAGTCGCCTTGAATTGCGTTCCCTCGACGTCGAGCGAGACCATTTGCGCCGATTGCGCCGCTCGGACCTGCGCGCTCGCCGCCAGCGAGACAAAGACGCAGAGCGCGAGAGAAAAGAGATTGCGGTTCGCCATGTCGCGCTCCTTCCGATGCGAAAGGCGGCCGAGTGTCGGCCGCCTCCTCTATTTTCATTTTTGCGGAAGCTCGAGCGCGACGCCGCGCAGGCTCGCGCCGTTCACGCCGAGGCCATTCACGCCGATGGCGTTCAAGCTGACGCCATTCAGGCTGACGCCATTGGCGGCGATCTTGGCCGAAGCGGAACCCGCCACGGCGACCAGGACAAAAATCGAGATCATGCGCAGCAACATTTCGGACCCTTTCTATCAAGTCGCATTGAAATCATGCTCGAAGCGGGATGCGTCCCGCCTCAGCGCTCGGGAAGCTCGAGCGAGGAGGCGCGCAAGCCGGCGCCGACGCCGCGCGACCGAGCGCCTTCGATCGTCGCGCTATTGAAGGTGAGCGCGTTCGGCGTCACTGCGTTTTCGACCAGCGCGTTCAGCTGCACCGAGTTCAGCTGCACGGCGTTCAGCTGCACCGAGTTCTGCGTCAGCGCGTTCAAATGCAGCCCGTTAATTGTAATAGCGTTCTCGCTCAACGCATTGGTGGAGAAGCCATTCAAGGAAATGCCGTTGGACGCGGTTTCGGCGGAGGCCGAGCCCGCCGCTAGAATGAGGCCGAGGGCGAAAATCGAGCGTTGGAACATTGTCTCGAACCTTTCATGAGCGACGGCGGGGATCCGCCGCCTGACGTTCCGCATTGGCGTCGGAACATCGCCCTTGTCGCTCTTTCGCGTTCCCTTCGCCGTGCGGCGGCGCACGGCGCGCGCGGGCAATGAAAAAGGCCCCGGATTTCTCCGGGGCCTTCTTTGTTTCTTCCGAGGGAAGCGCGGATCAGAAATCCATGCCGCCCATGCCGCCGCCGGGCGGCAGAGCCGGGCCGGAGTCCTTCTTCGGCTGCTCGGTGATCGTCGCCTCGGTGGTGACGATCAGCGCCGCGACGGAAGCCGCGTCCTGCAGAGCGGTGCGGACGACCTTGGTCGGGTCGATGATGCCGAGCTTGACCAGATCGCCATACTCGCCGGACTGGGCGTCATAGCCGAAGCTGTAGTCCTTGGACTCGAGCAGCTTGCCGACCACGACCGCGCCGTCGCCGCCGGCGTTGTCGACGATCTGACGGGCCGGAGCCTGGATCGCCTTGCGGACGATCTCGACGCCGGTCTTCTGGTCGGAGTTGGCGACCTTGACGTCGCCGAGCACGGCGATCGCGCGCAGCAGGGCGACGCCGCCGCCGGGCGAGATGCCTTCCTGCACGGCCGCGCGGGTGGCGTTCAGCGCATCGTCCACGCGGTCCTTCTTCTCCTTCACCTCGACCTCGGTCGCGCCGCCGACGCGGATCACCGCGACGCCGCCCGCGAGCTTGGCGAGACGCTCCTGCAGCTTCTCGCGGTCATAGTCGGAGGTGACTTCCTCGACCTGAGCCTTGATCTGCTGGACGCGGGCCTCGATGTCCTTCTTCTCGCCGGCGCCGTCGATGATCGTCGTGTTCTCCTTGTCGATGCGGATGCGCTTGGCGCGGCCGAGCAAGGGAAGCGTGACGTTCTCGAGCTTGATGCCGAGATCCTCGGAGACGACCTGGCCGCCCGTGAGGATGGCGATGTCCTCGAGCTGCGCCTTGCGACGATCGCCGAAGCCCGGAGCCTTCACGGCCGCGATCTTCAGGCCGCCGCGCAGCTTGTTGACGACGAGCGTGGCCAGAGCCTCGCCCTCGACGTCCTCGGCGATGATGAGCAGCGGCTTGCCGGTCTGCACAACGGCCTCGAGGATCGGCAGCAGCGGCTGCAGCGTCGACAGCTTCTTCTCGTGGATGAGGATGTAGGGATCCTCGAGCTCCGCGACGAGACGCTCGGCGTTGGTGATGAAATAGGGGGAGAGATAGCCGCGGTCGAACTGCAGGCCCTCGACGATGACGGTCTCGGAGTCGAGGCTCTTGGCCTCTTCCACCGTGATCACGCCCTCATTGCCGACCTTCTGCACCGCCTTGGCGATCTCCTGGCCGATGAAGCTGTCGCCATTGGCCGAGATGGTGCCGACCTGGGCGATCTCGTCGTTGGAGGTGACCTTCTTGGAGTTCTTCTTCAGATCGGCGACGACCGCCTCGACCGCGAGGTCGATGCCGCGCTTCAGATCCTGCGGGTTGAGGCCGGCCGCGACGGCCTTGGCGCCTTCCTTGGCGATGGCGGCGGCGAGCACGGTCGCCGTCGTGGTGCCGTCGCCGGCGAGGTCGTTCTGCTTGGAGGCGACCTCACGAACGAGCTGCGCGCCGAGATTCTCGAACTTGTCGGCGAGCTCGATCTCCTTGGCGACGGTGACGCCGTCCTTGGTGATGCGGGGAGCGCCGAAGCTCTTCTCGATGACGACGTTGCGGCCCTTGGGGCCGAGAGTGACCTTCACCGCATTGGCGAGGATTTCGACGCCGCGCAGGATACGGTCGCGCGCGTCGGAGGAAAAACGAATGTCCTTGGCTGCCATTTTCGTTCGGCTCCGTTGAAGAGAAAAAGCTGCGAGGGTCTAGCGGCTCAGGCGATCACGCCCAGAATGTCGCTTTCCTTCATGATGAGGAGGTCTTCCCCGTCGATCTTGACCTCGGTGCCGGACCATTTGCCGAACAGCACGCGGTCGCCTTCCTTCACGTCGAGGGCGACGAGCTTGCCGCTCTCGTCGCGGGCGCCCGGCCCGACGGCGATGATCTTGCCCTCGGCGGGCTTCTCTTTCGCGGTGTCGGGAATGATGATGCCGCCTTTGGTCTTGTCTTCGCCTTCGAGGCGCTTGACCACGACGCGGTCGTGGAGGGGACGGAACGCCATTTCGTCTTCCTTCGTTGCTGCCCGGCCGGAGCGCGCGGGCGAAAGATTGAATAAAATGCCTATTAGCACTCGTGAAGGGTGAGTGCCAGCAGGCTGGCGATGACATAGGAAGCAGCCCCCTGCCCTGTCAAGGGCGCGTCCTACTGAAATTCGGGCGCCGGCTGCGCGAATGCATAAAATTGCGCCTTGCCGTGCCTCTTTATTCTCGGGAGGCGGCCGAAATCGGGCGGCCCTATCGCGCTTTCCCGCAGGGGCGTCGCGCCCTTTCGCGCCCTGTGGTAGGCCCATGCTTCGGCATACGAATTGCTAGCTCGCGAGGCATGACAATGGACGCCGTGCAATCGACAAAGACCGCATTCGACGTCATCGGAGGCCAGGAGGCGATCGACCGTCTGGTCGAGACGTTCTACCGCAATATGGACGAGCTGCCGCAGGCGCGGGGCATTCGCGCCATGCATGCGATCGATCTCGGCCCCACCAAGGCGGTTCTGAAGCTCTATCTGGCCGAATGGCTGGGCGGACCGAAGAGCTATTCGGAACAGCGGGGACATCCCCGGCTGCGCATGCGTCACATGGGCTTCGCGATCGGACCCGCCGAGCGCGACGCGTGGATGGCCTGCATGACTGGCGCGCTCGATGAGGTGGTCGATGATGTGAGACTGCGTGACTCCCTGAAGCAGAACTTCGCCAAACTGGCGGATTGGCTACGTAACGATCCGGATAATCAACATGACAAGCATCACTGAAACGGCGTTTGCGACTTTGGAAGAGCAGAAGCGGCTGCTCAGCCCGGTTCACAAGGGACCGACGGAGAAGGCCGGGCGCTTCGGCTTCCGCGGCAAGCTCGCCCTGAAATTCGCCCAACAGTTCGCCGATGAGGCGCGCCCGCCGGAGCTCTGCTCCGATCAGGTCATCGCGGTGGCGGAAGCCGGCAAGCCCACCTTCGACTTCTTCGCGCAGTGGGTGCTCTCTTTCGAGCATCTGGGCAATGTCCACGAGGTGCTGAAGGGCCTGCTGAGCCCTGAAGGCAAATATTTCATTTTCGCCAACAATATCGATCTGCTCAGCAAATATCAGGTCGAGCTCGACGGCATCAATTACTACGTGCTGCCGATCGACGAGTCGACGGTCTACAACGAGCTACTCGAGCTGTTCTACATCGAGAAGAACGATCTCAAGAAAGCCACGACCGCCGGCAAGATCGACGCCGTCGCCAATGCGGGCATCGCCTTCGACCAGAAGTTCGAGAAGATCACCTTCGAGAAGGGCCTGGAAGTCATGGGTCCGGTGCGCAACCGCAACGAGAATCGTCCGGTCTGACGCGACCGTCTCCTCTCGGGAATGATCACGCAATCCAGGGGCCGCTCGGCTCTGGATTGCTTTTTTTTATGCGGCGAGAGAAGGCGGGCGAGAAACGCCATGCGCGCATTCCGACACGATTGTCAGAATGCGCCCGGCCTGGTTCGTTGATCGACAGTGGTGGTCAGTCGCCTTCCAGACGCGCTTGCGCGCAGGCGCGGACCAGCTCGTCCTCGTCATCGAGGAAAGAGGGGAGCAGCTCGGCAGAGCAGCGCTCGGCGACGGTGAAGCGGACTCGCAAATCCTCGTCCTTGCTCATGGCGGCGAGGCGATCCTCCGGCAGGCGCTCGGCGACGACGAGGCGCACCAGAGGCTCGGGGTCCTTCACGAGAAGATGCAGCCGCTCCAGCGGAATGCGGCGCGCGACCCAGCGGCGCACCTCCGGGTCCTCGTCATGGACGGCGATGGTCAGCAAATCGGGCGACAGACGCCGCACGACATGGATGCGGACGAGATAATCCGGGTCCGAATACATGGCGAGCAGGGCGGCCCCTTCGAGCCGATTGGCGGCGACGATTCGCACGCGCGGCTCGGGGTCATGCGCGAGATGGGCGATGCGCGACGCCGGTAGGCGTGACGCCACTGTCGCGCGCACCTCCGGCTCGGGATCGTCGAGCAGAGGCGGCAGACGCAGCACCGAGGCGTAGCGCGCCGCGCGGGCGCGCACCTCGAAATAGACGTGATCGAGATAGGAATCCGCGAGATGCGGATGTCCGCGGAAGAAGAGATCGACACGCTTCGCCCTGCGGTCGCGCACGCAGGCCGATCCCTTGCGGCAGAGCCCCTCGAGATTGAGCGCCACATGGGAGCATTCCCTGCAGCGTATGGGGCGACCGCGCCAGTCGAGCGGATCGTCGCTTATTCTTTCTGGTTCTGCGGCCATTGGCGAGCCGTCTTCTTTCCAGGAATCAAAACTTCTTTACCGGGATGTCATATTTTTGCAGCGCATAGCCGATTTGTCTAGGGGTGAGGCCGAGCAGGCGGGCCGCTTTGGCCTTCACCCATCCGGCCTGTTCCATCGCCTCGATGAGCTTGTCGCGATCGGAGCGATGATCCGTCTCGATGACGGTACAGTTCTCCGCCCCCGGACAGGCCGCCGTTGGTTGCGCCGCGACGACCGGAACGACCGGCTCCTCGACGACCGGCGGCCGCGCCACGGGCGGCCGCGTCGGCGGCGGCGGCGCCTGCGGCTTGGAGACGATCGGCAGAGGCGTGAAGCTCGGCGGGTGCAATCCGCCGATCGTCGACTCGCGTGAGCCGTTCCACAGCACTGAAGACAGACAGCCGTCGTTGCGGCAAGAGAAGTCCTTGTCCACGATCGAGTCGTTGCGCGCCAACGTCGCCGTCCGATAAACGCAATTCTCGAGCTCGCGAATATTGCCCGGGAAGCTGCATTCGTTGAGCACTTCCATCGCCGACTCCGAGAAAGTCAGATGGACATTCTGCTCACCGTTGAACCGACGCAGGAACTCATTGGCGAGCGGCGCCAGATCGCCCCTGCGCTCGCGCAGCGGCGGCAGGAAGATCGGAACGACGCTGATGCGGTAATAGAGATCGGCGCGGAACTCGCCCTTCTGCACCGCTTCCTCGAGATTGCGATTGGTGGCGCAGACGAAGCGAACATCCACCTTCATCGTGCGGGAGCCGCCGACGCGCTCGAACTCGCCCTCCTGCAGCACGCGCAGCAGCTTGGCCTGAAAGGCGGGCGTGATGTCGCCGATCTCGTCCAGGAACAGAGTGCCGCCGTCGGCGAGCTCGAAACGGCCCTTGCGCAGGGCCGCCGCGCCGGTGAAGGCGCCGCGCTCATGACCGAACAGCTCGGATTCCAGCACGCTCTCCGGCAAAGCGGCGCAGTTCAGCTTGACGAAAGGCTTGCTCTGCCGCGGCGAGAGATTGTGGATCGCGGCCGCGAACAGCTCCTTGCCGGTGCCCGACTCGCCGCGCAGCAGCACGGTCGACTTCGCCTTGGCGACGATGCGGATCTTGTCGACGACGGCGCGCACCGCCGGACTCTCGCCGACGATCCCTTTGATGCCGTCCAGCCGCGCCTCTATATGATGCGCCGCCGGCCGATCGCCTTTCTCCAGCCTGGCCTTCTCCTGCATCAGACGCTCGCGATCGCGCGCGATCAGCTTGTGCAGCCGCAAGGTCTGGCCGACCAGATTGGCGATCATTGTCAGGAATCGAACGTCGTGATCGAAGCGAACCGAGGACCGGTCGCTATAGACGCGATCGACCGTCAATGTGCCGACCACCGCATCCGCCTCCTTGATCGGCACGCCGATCAAGGAGAAGGGCTGCCCGTCGGTCGGTCCCCATTCGGAGAGATCCGTGCCTTCGAACAGAGGCGAGGCGGCGACATTCTCGACCACCAGCGGCATCTTGGTCGCGACGATCTGGCCGACCGCCCGCTCGGGAAGATGCTCGAAGAACTTCTTGGCGTTGCCTTCGCTCCAGCCCGAGCCGACGACCACTTCCGGGTCGCCATGCGTGTCGAGCAGAGCGATGAGGCCGTGGCGCATGTCGAGAAAGCTCGACAGCAGCGCCAGCACCCCCGCCAGCGTCTTCTCGAGCCGGTTGGGCGAGGCCAGTAGTTTCGAAATTTCGTAGATTCCGACGAGAGCAGATTCGCTCGGGTCGAACGCGCGAGCCTGAGCCGTGTTCATGCTGCTTCCAGCTTCGTATCCCATAGACGTGCCTGACGTTCCGCGGGAATCGATAGTTCACCCTGGAATGTTTAGCAACTAACATGCCGTCGCCGTGACAGTTCTACGCTCCGCTCGCTGGCGGCGCGCGCACGGCCTCAGGCAACTCCCTGCGCAAGCTCATAAATAACCGTCCAGCCGACATGGCCGGGTGGGTCCAGCAGCTGCAAAATCCCGAGGTTTTCCATCGCTTCCGCCTTGTTGCCGCGTTTCAGCTGAATGAAGCTCAAAGCCTTTAAAGTGTACAATGCGAAGCGCTCGGCCGAGCCCGGCGCCGTTTCTTTCAGCGGCCAGCTATGCGGATCGAGCGCCCATCCGGCCTGCCGCGTCGCCTCGGCCAAGCCTTGATTGGCCACGGTCCAGGCGACCTCCAGATTCCCCATATAAGTATGAATCTTGTAAAGGCAGTAGTAGGCGGGCAGCTCGTGGGGAGACAGCTCCAGCGCCTCCCGAAACAATTCGTCCGCGCGCGTCCGATCGCTTCGATAGGCGAGGACGCCTTTTTGCAAGAGCTCGTTGACGGCGGGCGACAGCTCGCCGAAGTCGACGAGATCGTTTTCACGGGTGAGGTCGTTCATGACGCGCCCGCAAGCAAGCTGCGCGCCAATGCCGGTCGCGCGCGAGACGGGCGAGGAGGCGGGAATTCACGCCCACGGCCGCTGCGCCCGAGCGAAAGGCGCCCGAGAAGCGCGATTTCGCGACTTTATCGTTGGGCTTGCGCGGGTTTTGCGTCGAAGTGTCGCGTTCACGACAGCTGGTTCCGACGCTTTCCGACATGTGTCGGCATTTGGACAGGTTCCAAACAAACAGAGCTTATCTCATAATTTCAGGTCTTTAGGAGCCTGCTTCGGCATGGCATGCTTGTTGCGAACCTCGTGCCCGGACACCGCTTCCGCGACAGCGCCGGTGCATTGGCAGACGGATATGTCGCGACTGCGTTCCGCAAGGGTTTGAAACTCTTCAAATCGTGAGGAACCGAACATGGAATCTCTATCTACTGAAACCGTCGAGGCCGGCGGGGCTGAATCGATCGATGACGTGATGCAGAAGATCGCCGAGCACAAGGGCTGCGGCACCTCCGGCGGCAGCGGCAAGGCGAGCTGCGGCACGGCGGCTGGCGAGAACGATCTTCCGCAGGAAATCTGGGACAAGGTCAAGAACCATCCTTGCTACAGCGAGGAGGCGCATCACCACTACGCCCGCATGCACGTCGCCGTCGCTCCGGCGTGCAACATCCAGTGCAACTACTGCAATCGCAAATATGATTGCGCCAACGAGTCGCGCCCCGGCGTCGTCTCGGAGAAGCTGACGCCCGAGCAGGCCTCCAAGAAGGTTCTGGCCGTCGCGTCGACGATCCCGCAGATGACCGTTCTCGGCATCGCCGGCCCGGGCGACCCGCTCGCCAATCCCGAGAAGACCTTCAAGACCTTCGAGCTGATCTCGCAGACCGCTCCCGACATCAAGCTCTGCTTGTCGACGAATGGTCTCGCTCTGCCGGAGCATGTGGACACGATCGCCAAATATAACGTCGACCACGTCACCATCACCATCAACATGGTCGATCCTGACGTCGGCGCCCAGATCTATCCCTGGATCTACTGGCAGCATAAGCGCATCTATGGCCGTGAGGCCGCCGAGATCCTGACGCAGCACCAGATGCGCGGCCTTGAGATGCTGACCGAGCGCGGCATTCTGTGCAAGGTCAACTCGGTCATGATCCCGGGCATCAACGACAAGCATCTCGTCGAGGTGAACAAGGCGGTGAAGTCGCGTGGGGCGTTCCTGCACAACATCATGCCGCTCATCTCTTCCCCCGAGCACGGCACCGTGTTCGGCCTCAACGGCCAGCGCGGCCCGACGGCTCAGGAGCTGAAGGCGCTGCAGGACAGCTGTGAAGGCGAGATGAACATGATGCGCCATTGCCGCCAGTGCCGCGCCGACGCGGTCGGGCTGCTGGGCGAGGATCGCAGCGCCGAATTCACGACCGACAAGATCATGGCCATGGAAGTGACCTATGATCTCGAGAGCCGCAAGGCTTATCAGACGAAGGTCGAGGAAGAGCGCCTGAAGGTGGCCGCCGCCAAGAACGCCGAGCTGGCGACGCTCGCCGGCGAGGACAATGTCGACATCAAGATCCTGATCGCGGTGGCGACGAAGGGCAGCGGCCGCGTCAACGAGCACTTTGGCCACGCCAAGGAGTTCCAGATCTACGAGCTCAGCACCCATGGGGCGAAGTTCGTCGGCCATCGTCGTGTCGACCTGTATTGCCAGGGCGGCTATGGCGAGGAGGACAGCCTCGACACGATCATCCGCGCGATCAACGATTGCACGGCCGTGTTCGTGGCCAAGATCGGCGGTTGCCCGAAGAACGATCTCGTCAAGGCCGGCATCGATCCGGTCGATGAGTTCGCCTTCGAGTTCATCGAGCAGTCGGCGATCACCTACTTCAAGCGCTATCTGGACAAGGTGAAGAGCGGCGAGATCGAGCACAAGGAGCGCGGCGACGCGACTCTGCGTCAGGGCGCCTTCATCACGGCCTGATACGGAAGCGATCGGCATTCGCCACCAAGGAAGCGCGAGCCGCCGAGCGGCCCGCGCTTCACTCAAGACCGCGGATGCGCGGAGAATTAGGGCTCGTGAGAATCGGCGATTCTCCGGCTCAGTGACGGCTCGATGGAGGAGCAAGCAAATGACCTACAAGATCGTTGCTTCGCAATGCACGTCCTGCTCGGCGTGCGAGGCGGAATGCCCCAATGTGGCGATCTCCGAGAAGAACGGAACCTTCGTCATCAATCCCAAGAAGTGCACCGAGTGCATCGGCTATTTCGATGTGCCGCAATGCGTCGCGGTGTGCCCGGTCGACGACACCTGCGTCATCGACAATTCGCTGCCGCGTTATCAGGCTGCCGGGGGCGCGGCATGAACATTCAATTCACTCCCGCCGCGGAGAAGTTCATCCGTCGCCTCGTCATGTTCGACGGCGGTCCGGGCTTTGGCCTGAGCCTCCACGTCTCCCCGGGCGGCTGCTCGGGCATGAGCGCGGAATTCTCGGTTCAGCCGGCTCCGCGCGAAGGCGAGCAGGCGTTCGACTTCCCGAGCTTCAAGCTGTTTCTGCCGGCGCAGAGCCGCCTGCTGCTCGATGGCGTGACGATCGACTTCAAGGAGACGGCCACCTCCACTGGCTTCTCCTTCATCGATCCCAAGGCGAAGGCCTGCGGGTGCTCCTCGACGACGCAGACGGTCGTCGAGCTGCCGGAGCTTCCCGTGGCGTGAGTGGATAGGAACGCTTCATGTTGAACGGAGATGGCGCTCTACGCAATGAGGCCTTCGACACGGGAGACGAGATTCTCTCTTCTCCTGTCTTCGGCGCCGGATTGCCGGCGGAAGCCGAGCGTCATCTCCGCGAAGCGGCGCTTTCCTACCATCTCGGCGACGTCGCAGAACAGCATTTGTTCGAGGCGCGTCGCGCGGCCCCGACCCATGTGGCGGTGCTGATCGGGCTCTACCGGTTCTACTTCTATAAAAATCGACTCGAGGAGACGCTCGAGATCGCCAAGACCTGCCTCACTCGGGCTGCGATCGACAATTCTTTGCCGCTCGACTGGCGCGAGGTGAGAAAGGGCGACGCCGACTTCGCCAATTACGAGGCCGTGCTGCCGCGCTTCTTCATGTTCGTGCTCAAAGGCTACGCCTATCTGCAGATGCGCATGGGCGAGCATGAGGAGGGACGAGAGGCAGCGCAAAAGCTCCTCGAGCTCGATCCGACCGACAAAGTCGGCGCGACCTTGCTGCTCACCGTGCTCGCGCAACGGGAGGCCGAGGATGTCGACTGACGAGATCGACGAGGCCATCGACTGGCAGGGCGCACCCGTCGATTGCGGCCAATGTCCGCATGGCGAGCTTCTGGCCGAGGGCCGTTGCAAGCCGCTGCGGGCCTGCGTTTTCGACCGTTATGCGCGTCGGATCGATCGCTTCTTCGATTGGAATCCGAAGCTGGCGCGACTTTATCTCGCGCATCCCTATTTCGAGGTGCGCGCCTGGGCCGCAAAAGCCGCCGAGATATTCCTCCTGCCGGCGCTTCTGGACGATCCCGAAGAGACCGTGCGCTGGAGCGCCGCGCGGCGCCTGCCGGACCGCTATCTTCTCAAGCTTCGCAATGATCCGCATCGCGAGGTGAGGATCAGGGTCGCGCACCGGCTCGACCCCGTCGATCTTCTGCCGATGATCGAGGACCGCGACTATTATGTTCGTCAGGTCGTCGCCCGTCGAATATCGCCCGATCTGCTGGTGCTGATGATCGACGACGACGAGATCGAGGTGCGGCGCGTGGTCGCTCAGCGCATCGCGCCGCAGGCGCTGAAACGCATGACGACCGACCCGGACGCCACAGTCCGCTTCGAGGCCGCGCAACGGCTCGACGCCGCGCTGCTTCCCGATCTCATCGGCGACCCGGACTGGCGTGTGCGTTACGAGGTGGCGCAGCGCGCCGCCCTCACGGACATTGGACTTCTTCTCTCCGACGAGGATCCGATCGTGCGCGAGACCGCAGAAGCGCGGCTCGGCGAGACGCCCGATCCATCCGGCCGGAAAGTCTTGGAGCGCAACCACAGCCACATCGAGGAACGGATATGAGCAACATCAACCGTGACGACGGCGCCGTCGAGCTGAACGATCCGCCGGCCTTCAACTACGGTGAGAAGGTCAAGTCGAAGAAGGTGGTGCGAAACGACGGAACCTTCCCGGGCAAGGACGTCGGCGAGATTCTCGTCAAAAAAGGCGAGATCGGCTACGTCTCGAGCATCGGCACGTTTTTGCAGCAATTCTACATCTACGGCGTCGAGTTCGTGGAGACCGGCTATAAGGTCGGCATGCGCAAAAAGGAGCTCGAGCCCGTCGAGGTCGTGACCCAAGAGGCGGCTCAATGATCAAATATGATTGGGGCATGCGGGTGCGCGCCACCGTCGATCTGTTCAACGACGGATCGCACCCGGGGCATGAGCCGGACGCCCTGCTCGTGAAGGCGGGCGATCCCGGCGAGATCGTGCAGATCGGCCAGCATGTCGAGAGCGACACGCCCGTCTATATCGTGGAGTTCGGCGAGAAGACGGTGATCGGATGCTTCGAGGAGGAGATCGAGCCCGTTTGACGCGGTGATTTTTTCGCACGACTCGCGGTATGAACATTGCTAAACGACAAGGGTCAACCTAACAGCGAGGCGCAGTGTGAAAGTCATGATCCGCAGAGGCTCCGACGGCATTCTTTCGGCCTATGTGCCGAAGAAGGATCTCGAAGAGCCGATCGTCGAACAGGAGAGCCCCAATTTGTGGGGCGGCACGGTGACGCTCGCCAATGGTTGGGTGCTTCAGCTGCCGGAGATGGCGGCGGAGACTTCGCTGCCGATCACGGTCGAAGCCAAGAAAGTAAGTGGAGACTGAAAAATGCCGATCGCGACCGAGCAACTCGAGGCGATCGACGCGACGCTCGCGACGGCGGCCGCCGATCAGGCGGCCGTTTCCGCTCTGAGACAAGTCGCACCCGGCCTCACGGCGATGAGATGCGACAAGGCGGATATTCAGGACGAGACGCCGTTTCGCACCTATGAGAACTGCGATTTGTTCCTGATCGACGCCCGCGATCATTGCGTCAAGATCACAGCGGATCCGACCGTCGCCACAGGATTGGTGGTTGCCCCGAAAAGGTGAGCGAGCATGCAGACGTCCCTTCTGCCGATGAATGATCCAGATCTCGCCCAGAGTGATCTGGATGCGGTCGTCGAGACGATCACGTCCCCGCGACTGTCCGCGGGACCGAAAGTCGAAGAATTCGAGGCGGAGTTCGCCGCCTATCTCGGGCGCAAGCATGCGATCGCCGTGTCCAGCGGCACGATCGGCCTTCTGCTGACATTGCGCGCCTATGGCATAGGCCCCGGCGACGAGGTCGTCGCCTCCGCCCATTCTTTCCGCGAGACGACGCATGCGATCGCGCTCTCGGGCGCGCGGCCGGTGTTCGCCGACATCGACTATTGGGCCGGCACGCTGGCGCCTGAAAAGGCCGAAGCGGTCATCACCGACAAGACCAAGGCGATCGTCGCGGGCAACACCAACGGCCATCCGGCCCCGTGGGAGCCCTTTCGTCAGCTCGCCGAAGCGAAGAAGCTGATCCTCATCGAAGATTCGACCGAGGCTATCGGCTCCATCTACAAGGGCAAGCTGGTCGGCTCCTTCGGCGATTGCTCCGTGTTCGACTTTTCGCAGCCGGGCGTCATCGCCTGCGGCGAGGGCGGCATGATCGTCACCGATGACGACGACCGCGCCTCGGCGATCCGCAATCTTCGCAGCCGCCGGATCGCGGAGCGATCCTCTGTGGTGCTCGGCGCCTATCCTCCCATGCAGGCGGCGATGAGCGACATCACCGCGGCGCTCGGTCTCGCGCAGTTTCGGCGCCTCGAGCTGCTGCTGGCGCGCCGCACCCGAGTCGAGCGCTGGTTCTACCAATATGTGAAGTCCTTCGAAGGGATCAAAGATCCCTATATCGCGCCCGACGTCGAGGAGGTTCACTGGTTCCTCTATGTCGTGCATCTCGGCACGCGCTTCTCGCGCTCCAGCCGCGATCAGATCATCGAAGATTTGCAGACAGAGAAGATCGACGCGGCGGCCTATTCGCATCCGCTGCACTTGCAACGCTACTACTTCGATCTCGGCTATCGGCGCGGCAATTTCTTCGTGACCGAGAAAGTCGCGGATCGCGCGGTCGCGTTGCCCTTCCACGCTCATCTCACCGAAAATCAGATCGCTTTCATCGTCGGCACGATGAAGGACGCTTCGATCAATATCGGCGCAGGCGCCGCTATTTATCTGTGACAGGCGCGCCGGCCTCTGGCCGGCGCGTCCATAGCCGTCATGTCATTGTCCAGAAACGGACGTGACCGAAGTCGCGAGTGGCCGAGAGTAGCCCAACCGCGCGAACAAAAGCCCCATCACACCCGGAACGCTGCGCTTTTTCGTCCGCGATGCGTGCTGTCGCGCGCGCCGCTGCACGAAATTTAGAGTGGTTCGAAACTTGCTGGAAAGACGGTGTGAGGACCTTTGGCAAGGAGGAGTGAACGACATGCCGGTACTGACCATTCTGCCGTCGGGCAAAACCATCGAAGTTGAGCCGGGCAGCAGACTCCTGGACGCGATTCTCAAAGCGGAGGAGAAGATCCAAAGCAAATGCGGTGGCGAGGCCAAGTGCGGCACCTGCCATCTTTTCGTCCAGGAAGGAAAGAAGAGCCTGTCGAAGACAACTCGCGCCGAAAACGAGCAGTTGGACACGATCGTCGGCGTGGGCTCGAAATCGCGTCTCGCTTGCCAAGCCAATTTCGGAACCGAGAACGTCACGGTCGAGCTGCTGGGCTTCGACTCGGGCCGCTGAAAACCGGAGGGGAATCAAGATGAGCGACAAATCCGTCATCATTCATGTCCGCTTTTACAATGACGGCTCCGTGCAGGAGATCGGCGAGCGTCCCGCGAGCCTGTCCAGCCAGGAGTGGTTCACCAAGCTGACCAACGCCTACGCCATGGACTACATGGCGCTTTCGGGCGGCCGCGGCGCCTTCAAGCTGACGCCCGAAGAGCTGGACGTCGCCAAGAGCGCCACGCTTCAGTGACAAAGCAGGCAATCCGGGTTCGACGAGAGGAGAAACACAAGTGCTGAGCGCAATCAAAACGGGGTTTGAGCGAGGCCTCGTGATACCCTATCTCGGACCCGGCGTGCTGACGCTGGCGACCGGCGGGAACCCTGTTCCCGCCTCTCCCGAAGAATTGGTCGTGCAGCTGACGAAGGCGGCGACCGTTCCGCACAAAATCCGCAATAATCTCACCGCTGCCGCTCAATACATCGAGAACTTCAAGCATCGCAAAACCATATCGGCCGCGATGAAGAAGGCTTTCGAGGAGTCGCCGGATCCTAGCGTCCTGCATAAGTGGATCGCCGAGCAGCCGAGCTTGCCGCTGGTGGTCAACGCCTGGTACGACGATCTGCCGCAGAAATCCCTCGCGGGCCGCAAGGGCTGGGGCATTGTGCAAGGCGTGTCACAAGCCGAACATTTCGGCTATTGGGTGAATTATTTCCGGCCTGATTTCTCGCTCGTGCCCAATAAGGAATTCATCCGCGACGGGTCCGGCGCCAAGGCTCCGGCCGAGGCTCCCGAAGAGACTCTGGCTTGGGAAACTCTGCTCTATCAGCCGATCGGCTCGGTGACTCCGGCGGCGAATTTCGTCATCTCGGACTCCGACTATGTCGAGGTGCTGACAGAAATCGACATTCAGACGCCGATCCCCGAAGCGGTCCAGTCGATCCGCAAGGGCCGCAGCTTCCTCTTCCTCGGTTGCCGCTTCACGACCCAGCTCGAGCGCAACTTCGCTCGTCAGATCATGAAGCGCTCTTCCGACCAGCATTGGGCCGTGATCGAAGGCCCGCTGACGAAGAATGAAGCGAAGTTCCTCGCCGAGCAGAACATCACGCGTATCGAGACGCCGCTCGCCGAATTCGTGGGCACTCTCACCGGCCAGCCTGTCGTCGTCACGACCGCCGACGCTGCGGCTTGATCGGCGCCGGCGTCGCCGCAGATCAGTGTAATTCAGGACAAGACAATGCTCGAAGAACTTCCGGTCGTGTTCAAATACCATGTGTTCACCTGCTTCCAGCAGCGTCCGCCGGGACATCCGCGCGGCAGCTGCACCACTTCCGGCGCGAAGCCGCTGTGGGATCGTCTGCAGGCCAAGCTCGGCGCGCAGCCGCTGCCCGACGTCTCGATGACGGCGACGGGATGTCTCGGATTCTGCCGCGCCGGCCCGTTGATGGTCGTCTATCCGCAGGGCGTCTGGTATGCGCCGCGCACGCCGGAAGACATAGATGAAATCGTTCAATCGCATTTCATCGACGGAAATCCCGTCGAGCGCTTGATCATCGTGCCGCAGCTCTGACGCCGACGTCGAGAGAATGCGCAAACGCCCGCGGTCGCCGCGGGCGTTTTCTATTTGTCGGACCCGTGAAAAAAACACATCCGAAAACAAAAAGGCCGGAGCGAGCGCTCCGGCCTAGATCGTCGCCTGATCGCCTTCGCCCGATGTCAGAGAACAGTCAACGGAATGGCGACTCCCTGGCGCCGGCCGAGAAGAACGTCCACTTTCTGCCGAACGAACTCGACCGTCAGCGGCTTGACGATATAGCCGTGAGCGCCGGCCGCCTGGCTCTCCTTGCCGAAGCCGCTCTGAAGCGAGTCGACGATCACCAGCACCTTCACGCCGGAAATGCGTTGGGGAATTTCCTTCAGCACGGGAAGGCCGGCCGCTTTCACGACATTTTCCGACAAAATCAAAAGATCGGGCTTCGCCGACGCCGCCTTGTCGATGGCGGATTCGAGGCTCCCGATCTCGTGGGTCTCATATTCGTCGTGCAGCATGAACTGAAGCGCCGCCCGAATGATCTCGTCGTCGTCGACGACGAAAATGCGCTTGTTTTCGACCGCCCTGGACGTTTCGACGCCGATTTGCATCTCGTCTGCTCCGTAGTTTGACTGCCCGCTTTCTAAGCAATCGACATGCCGTGCCGAATCCGACAATGGCGACGAAGCGCGTCCGAATCTTACAATAGTTCCGAACGAGCCAGTCGGCCAAAAGCGCTTCGTCCGATTCCGCGCATGACTGTCGGCTTTGACACACCCCCCTCGGGGGGCACGGCGCTCATCTCTAAATAATTGATTTCACCTTATTTAAGGCTGCGAATGAGGGCTGGCACGCCGCTTGCGAGACAGGGCCCGCAAGGCGAGTGGCTGCGGATTGGGCGGCCCCGATCACCAAGGGGGCGATCAAGCAACCGGCGCCGGGCTCGGTCGGTAACGACGACTTCGGCCTGCGCGCCGTGCGCGCCGATCGCAATGAAACGGTATCTTAAGGAGACAGAGATGTCAGAACTTCGACAGATCGCGTTCTACGGCAAGGGCGGTATTGGCAAGTCCACGACCTCCCAGAATACCCTCGGGGCTCTTGCCCAGATGGGCAAGAAGATCCTCATCGTCGGTTGCGACCCCAAGGCCGACTCGACCCGCCTGATCCTCCACGCCAAGGCCCAGGACACCATCCTGTCGCTCGCCGCCGAGGCCGGCTCGGTCGAGGACCTCGAGATCGAAGACGTCATGAAGATCGGCTTCATGGACATCCGTTGCGTCGAGTCCGGTGGTCCGGAGCCGGGCGTCGGCTGCGCCGGCCGTGGCGTTATCACCTCGATCAACTTCCTCGAGGAGCAGGGCGCTTATGACGGCGTCGACTACGTCTCCTACGACGTGCTCGGCGACGTGGTCTGCGGCGGCTTCGCGATGCCGATCCGTGAGAACAAGGCTCAGGAAATCTACATCGTCATGTCCGGCGAGATGATGGCCATGTATGCGGCCAACAACATCTCCAAGGGCATTCTGAAGTACGCCAACTCCGGCGGCGTGCGCCTGGGCGGGCTGGTCTGCAACGAGCGCCAGACCGACAAGGAGTACGAG
This sequence comes from Methylosinus sp. DMC45, assembly GCF_056313885.1. Taxonomy (NCBI): domain Bacteria; kingdom Pseudomonadati; phylum Pseudomonadota; class Alphaproteobacteria; order Hyphomicrobiales; family Methylocystaceae; genus Methylosinus; species Methylosinus sp. DMC45. Next base: position 67,601 of record NZ_JBQUZK010000036.1, on the reverse strand, counting down.
CTGGCGGAGTCTCTCGCCAAGAAGCTCGGCACCCAGCTGATCTACTTCGTGCCGCGCGACAATATCGTTCAGCACGCCGAGCTGCGCCGCATGACTGTCGTGGAGTACGCTCCCGAGTCCGGTCAGGCTCAGCACTACCGCAACCTGGCCGAGAAGGTCCATGCGAACAAGGGCAACGGCATCATCCCGACCCCGATCACCATGGACGAGCTCGAAGACCTCCTCATGGAGCACGGCATCATGAAGCAGGTCGACGAGTCGCAGGTCGGCAAGACCGCTGCGGACCTCGCCGCGATCGCGTAATCCGTTTGAAAGCTAGCGGCCCGGCCTCGAACGGGGCCGGGCCGATCTTTCAAGCTAGGACTAATCAGAAAGGGATGGCGTCATGAGCCTGGCTCAACCCGAATCCATCGAAGACCTCAAGGCGCGCAATAAGGCGCTGATCAAAGAGGTTCTCGAAGTTTATCCTGAAAAGACCGCCAAGCGCCGCGCGAAGCACCTCGGCACATTCGAGGATGGCAAGCCGGATTGCGGCGTGAAGTCCAACATCAAGTCGATCCCCGGCGTGATGACGATCCGTGGCTGCGCTTACGCCGGTTCGAAGGGCGTCGTGTGGGGCCCGATCAAGGACATGATCCACATCAGCCACGGCCCGGTCGGCTGCGGTCAGTATTCCTGGGCGTCTCGTCGTAACTACTACATCGGCGTGACGGGCATCGACACCTTCGGCACGATGCAGTTCACCTCGGACTTCCAGGAGAAGGACATCGTGTTCGGCGGCGACAAGAAGCTCGCCAAGCTGATCGACGAAATCCAGGAGCTGTTCCCCCTCAACAAGGGCATCTCCGTCCAGTCCGAGTGCCCGATCGGTCTGATCGGCGACGACATCGAGGCCGTCTCCAAGGCGAAGACCAAGGAGTACAACGGCCATACGATCGTTCCGGTTCGCTGCGAAGGCTTCCGTGGCGTGTCGCAGTCGCTCGGCCACCATCTGGCCAACGACGCGATCCGCGACTGGGTGTTCGACAAGATGGAGGGCAAGCCCGCTCTCTTCGAAGCGACGCCTTACGACGTTGCGATCATCGGCGACTACAACATCGGCGGCGACGCTTGGTCTTCGCGCATTCTGCTCGAGGAAATGGGCCTCCGCGTCGTTGCGCAGTGGTCGGGTGACGGCACGATCGCCGAGCTTGAGGCGACGCCTCGCGCGAAGCTCAACGTGCTGCACTGCTACCGCTCGATGAACTACATCTCCCGTCACATGGAAGAAAAGTACGGGGTTCCGTGGGTCGAGTACAACTTCTTTGGTCCGTCGAAGATCGAAGAATCGCTGCGCAAGATCGCCAGCCACTTCGACGACAAGATCAAGGAAGGCGCCGAGCGCGTCATCGCCAAATATCGTCCGCTGATGGACGCGGTGATCGCCAAGTACCGTCCGCGTCTCGAAGGCAAGAAGGTCATGCTGTTCGTCGGCGGTCTCCGCCCGCGTCACGTGATCGGCGCCTACGAGGATCTCGGCATGGAGATCGTCGGCACCGGCTATGAGTTCGGCCACAACGACGACTATCAGCGCACGACCCACTATGTGAAGGACGGCACGCTGATCTATGACGACGTGACCGGCTACGAGTTCGAGAAGTTCGTCGAGAAGATCCAGCCCGACCTGGTCGGCTCTGGCATCAAGGAAAAGTACGTCTTCCAGAAGATGGGCGTTCCTTTCCGCCAGATGCACAGCTGGGACTACTCCGGCCCGTATCACGGCTATGACGGCTTCGCGATCTTCGCTCGCGACATGGACATGGCGATCAACTCGCCGGTCTGGAAATTCGCCAAGGCGCCGTGGGCGGCTTGATCGACTGAGTTGCAAACGCTCTCTTCGCGAACGGGGTTCTCCCCGTTCGCGTTCGAGAGACCGAGGCCGGGTCGCCGCCTCGGTCCGAGAGGGCGGGCGCTCGCGGACAACGAGGGGAATCGACATGCCACAGAATGCAGATAACGTCCTCGACCATTTCAACCTATTCCGCCAGCCGGAATATCTCGAGATGTTCGAGAAGAAGAAGAAAGAGTTCGAGAATCATCACCCCGACGCCGAAGTCGAGCGCGTTCGCGAGTGGGCCAAGACGAAAGAGTATCAGGAAAAGAACTTCGCTCGCGAAGCTCTGACCGTCAATCCAGCCAAGGCCTGCCAGCCGCTCGGCGCGGTGTTCGCCTCGCTCGGTTTCGAGCAGACGATCCCGTTCGTCCATGGCTCGCAGGGCTGCGTGGCGTATTATCGTTCGCACTTCTCGCGTCACTTCAAGGAGCCGACCTCTTGCGTCTCCTCCTCGATGACGGAAGACGCGGCGGTGTTCGGCGGCCTCAACAACATGATCGACGGCCTCGCCAACACCTACAATATGTATAAGCCGAAGATGATCTCCGTCTCCACCACCTGCATGGCGGAAGTCATCGGCGACGACCTCAACGCCTTCATCAAGACCTCGAAGGAAAAGGGCTCCGTCCCGGCGGATTACGACGTTCCGTTCGCTCACACCCCGGCCTTCGTCGGCAGCCATGTCACCGGCTACGACAATGTGATGAAGGGCATTGTCGAGCATTTCTGGAACGGCAAGGCCGGCACCGCTCCCAAGCTTGAGCGCGTTCCGAACAATTCGATCAACTTCATCGGCGGCTTCGACGGCTATGTGGTCGGCAACATTCGCGAAGTGAAGCGCATGTTCGACTCCATGGGTGTCGAATACACGATCTTCGGCGATCCGAGCGATGTGTGGGATACGCCCACCGACGGCGAGTTCCGCATGTATGACGGCGGCACGAAGCTCGAGGACGCGGCCAACGCGATCAACGCGAAGGCGACCTTCTCGATGCAGCATTTCTCCACGGAGAAGACGCTGCCGCTGATCGCCGCGAGCGGCCAGGAGACCTATTCCTTCCATCATCCGGTGGGCGTGCGCGCGACCGACGAGTTCCTGATGAAGGTCTCGGAAGTCACCGGCAAGCCGATCTCCAAGGAGCTGACGCGCGAGCGCGGCCGCCTCGTCGACGCCATCGCCGACTCTTCCGCGCATCTGCACGGCAAGCGTTTCGCGATCTACGGCGACCCGGACCTCTGCTACGGCCTCTCCGCCTTCCTGATGGAGCTGGGCGCCGAGCCGATCACCGTGCTCGCCAGCAACGGCGGCAAGGTGTGGGAAGAGAAGATGAACGAGCTGTTCGCCAGCTCGCCCTTCGGCAAGAACTGCAAGGCCTATCCTGGCAAGGATCTCTGGCATATGCGTTCGCTGCTGTTCACGGAGCCGGTCGACTTCCTGATCGGCAACACCTACGGCAAATATCTCGAGCGCGACACGGGCACGCCGCTGATCCGCATCGGCTTCCCGGTCTTCGATCGCCACCACTATCACCGCTATCCGGTGTGGGGCTATCAGGGCGGCCTGAACGTTCTGGTGTGGCTGCTCGATAAGGTCTTCGAGGAGATCGATCGCAACACCAACGTCGTCGCGAAGTCGGACTACAGCTTCGACATTATTCGCTGACGTTCACGAGCTTCCGCCGGGTCGCGATCGACCCGGCGGAACAACGAGAGCCTGATCCGTCGGGTCGATCGCCGCGCCGGCGCAATGAGTGCGCAGTGTGGGAGGCGATGGCCGTTGCAGGAGGCGCGGATGAGCACGCTGGCCGCAAAAGTTCAAGAAGTTTTCAACGAGCCCGGTTGCGACAAGAACAAGGGCAAATCCGAGAAAGAGCGAAAGAAGGGCTGCACGAAGCAATTGGCGCCGGGCGCCGCAGCCGGCGGATGCGCTTTCGATGGCGCCAAGATCGCTCTTCAGCCCATCACCGACGTCGCCCATCTCGTTCATGGTCCCATCGCCTGCGAAGGCAATTCCTGGGACAATCGCGGAGCCAAGACTTCGGGCTCCAGCCTCTACCGCACCGGTTTCACGACGGATATCGGCGAGACCGACGTCGTCTTCGGCGGTGAGAAGCGCCTCTACAAATCGATCAAAGAGATCATCGACAAATACGATCCGCCAGCGGTCTTCGTCTATCAGACCTGCGTTCCTGCGATGATCGGCGATGATATCGACGCGGTCTGCAAGGCCGCTGCGAAAAAATTCAACAAGCCTGTCATTCCCGTGAACTCGCCCGGCTTCGTCGGGCCGAAGAATCTCGGCAATAAGCTCGCGGGCGAGGCTATTCTCGAGCATGTGATCGGGACGCAGGAGCCGGAGTATACGACTCCCTACGACATCAACATCATCGGCGAATATAATCTCGCCGGCGAGCTGTGGCAGGTGAAGCCGCTGCTGGACGAGCTCGGCATTCGCATCCTGTCCTGCATTTCCGGCGACGGCAAATACAACGAGGTCGCCTATTCCCATCGCGCAAAAGCGTCGATGATGGTGTGCTCTAAAGCCATGATCAACGTCGCTCGCAAGATGGAGGAGCGCTACGACATTCCCTTCTTCGAAGGGTCGTTCTACGGCATAGGCGATATGAGCGACTCGCTTCGCGAGATTGCGCGCCTGCTGATCGAGCGGGGCGCGCCGGCGGAGCTGAAGGACCGGACCGACGCGCTCATCGAGCGCGAGGAGGCGCGCGCCTGGGCGCGCATCGCTCCCTATAAGGAGCGCCTCACGGGCAAGAAGGTTCTGCTCATCACGGGCGGCGTCAAATCCTGGTCCGTCGTCGCCGCTTTGCAGGAAGCCGGCATGGAGCTCGTCGGCACCAGCGTCAAGAAGTCCACCAAGGAGGACAAGGAGCGCATCAAGGAACTGATGGGTCAGGACGCCCATATGATCGACGATATGACGCCGCGCGAAATGTATAAAATGCTCAAAGACGCGCAGGCGGATATCATGTTGTCGGGCGGCCGCTCGCAGTTCATTGCGCTCAAGGCCAAGATGCCCTGGCTCGACATCAACCAGGAGCGTCATCACGCCTATGCCGGTTATGAAGGCATGGTCGAGCTCGTTCACGAGATCGACAAGGCGCTCTTCAATCCGGTTTGGGAGCAGGTTCGTCGAGCGCCGCCGTGGCAGGAAAAAACCTGGGAAGAGCGTGCGAATGAGGCCATCGCCGCCGAGGCGGCCGAGCTCGCCGCCGATCCGGTCAAGGCCGAGCAGGTTCGTCGCGAGAAGCGCGTGTGCAAATGCCATAGCGTCAACGTCGGCGCCCTCGAAGACGCGATCGCCGCCGGCTCATTGACCACTGTCGATGCGCTGGCCGAGGCGACGCACGCCGGCACGGGTTGCGGCGGATGCCGCGACACGATGGAACAAATGATCGAGGCAGCCAACGCCAGTGGCGCGGTTCCTGCATCGAAAGCCGCGTGAGGCGCTCCGATGGCTAGAGTCGAAGTTTCCAAAAAGGCCTGCGCGGTCAATCCATTGAAGATGAGCCAGCCGATCGGCGGCGCGCTCGCCTTCATGGGCGTTCAGGGATGCATGCCGCTGCTGCATGGGTCACAGGGATGCACATCTTTTGGGCTCGTGCTGTTCGTTCGACATTTTCGCGAAGCCATTCCGCTGCAGACGACCGCGATGAGCGAGGTCGCCACTGTGCTCGGCGGTTTGGAGAATGTCGAAGAAGCGGTCGTAAACATCGCGAAGCGCGCCAAGCCGGAGATCATCGGCATTTGCTCGACCGGCGTGACCGAGACCAAAGGCGATGACGTCGACGGATATATTCAGCTCATTCGTCAGCGTCACCCAGAGCTCGATCACATGGGCATCGTCTATGTGTCGACTCCCGACTTCAAGGATGCGTTTCAGGATGGCTGGGGCAAGACCGTCGCCAAGCTGATCGAGGCTTTCGTGCCGGCGAATGAGACGCCTGCGCAAAGGGCTCCGCAGCGCGTGAATGTTCTGCCCGGCTGCCACCTCACGCCCGGCGATATCGACGAGCTGCGTGACATTATCGAAAGCTTTGGGCTAGAGCCGACTTTCTTGCCCGATCTCTCTGGTTCGCTCGACGGGCATCTGCCGGAGGATTTCACGCCGACGACGCTCGGCGGCACGTCTCGCGACGCAATGAAACAGATGGGCTCCGCCGCTTGGTCGATCGCGGTCGGCGAGCAGATGCGGCTCGCAGCGACGACTCTCGAGCGTCGCGCCGGCGTGCCCTTCGTGCTCTTCGATCGCCTCACTGGCCTCGCGCCCAATGATGAGCTGATCGCCTTTCTGTCCCGCATCAGCGGCCGCCCCGTGCCGGTGAAGTTCAAACGGCAGAGGGGGCAACTCGTCGACGCAATGCTCGACGGGCATTTCCATTTCGGCGCCAAGAAGGTGACGATCGGGGCCGAGCCGGATCTTTTGTTCGCGATCGGATCCTGGCTGATCGAGATGGGCGCGAATGTCACGGCGGCGGTGACGACCACGCATTCCGCCGTGCTCGAAAAGCTGGCGATCGAAGAGGTGCTGATCGGCGATCTTGAAGATTTGGAAAATCGTTCGAAGGACGCCGATCTGATAATGACCCATTCACATGGGCGCCAGGCGTCGGAACGTCTCGGCGTGCCGCTCTTCAGGCTCGGTCTCCCGACCTTCGATCGCCTCGGCGCGGGGCACGAGCTGACGGTCGGCTACAGAGGCACGCGGACGCTGATCTTCAATATCGGCAATATGTTCATCTCGCAGGCGCATGAGCCCGATCCCGACACATGGCGCCGTGACGATGAGAATGTCACTCATTTCGGGGGTGAGCCGTCCCCCGAGCTCGTCCAACTTACCGCGATGGCCTGACCACGAGGAGGCAGCATGAAAGTCGCATTCGCCACACAAGACCTCGAACGCGTCGACGCCCATTTCGGTTGGGCGAAGAATATCGCGATCTACGAGCTGACGGCCGAGGGATATAGCCTGGTCGAGACGATCCAGTTCCAGGGCGATCTGCAAGAGGACGGCAACGAAGACAAGCTCCAGCCGAAGCTCGAGGCGATCAAGGACTGCGCGATTCTCTACATCGCGGCGATCGGCGGCTCGGGCGCGGCGCGTGTCGTGGCCTCCGGCATTCATCCGATGAAGGTGCCGCAGCCCGAGAACATTGTCGATCTGCTGGAGAAGCTCAAGGTTGTCCTGCAGGGCGCGCCGCCGCCGTGGCTGCGCAAGGTGATAACGAAGGGGCAGGAACGTACCTTCGATTTCGAGGAAGAGGCTGCAAATGGCTGAGACCGAGACGATTACGGCGACTAATGCCGCTGAGAGCATCTTCATCAAGGAGCTCATCAAGCAGTGGCGCGCGCAGGATACGCACGGCACCTGGGAGAACAAGAAAGATCTCGATCTCATCAAGCCGTATATCGTGGACAAGGAAGCGCGTAAGGCGCTGCCGCTGATCGGCGATCCCGACCCCGAGATCCTCTGGCGCGTCGAGCTTTTCTACAACGCCGTCGCTCTGTCGATCGAGCGCGCCACCGGCGTGATGGTTCAGCCGATGATCAAGATGAGCCATGAGGGTTTCGGCCGTCAGGTTCTCATCGCCGGGCGCCTCATCGTCGTCAATAAGCAGCTGCGCGACGTTCATCGTTTCGGCTTCGACAATCTCGACAAGCTGGCCGAGGAAGGCACCAAGCTCGTCAACGCCGGCGTCGAGATGGTGGAGAAATTCCCGGAAGTCGCCCGTTACTGATTTCGAAGGAGAGTGGAAAATGAGCTCCGTCGACGAGCTGAAGGCAGAGATCAAGAAGCTCTCTGCCAAGGCGACCAATATGAAGATGAATCTGCACGACCTTTCGGAAGAGCTGCCGATCAATTGGGGCACGATTCTCACTGTCGCGCAGGAGACCTATGAGGCGTATTCGGCTCTCGAGGCCGCGCGCCAGAAGCTCAAGGAATTGGAGACGGCGTGATGGGGGCGTTCAAGACCAGAGGCGGCGCCGATTGGACGCCGTCCTATCTCACCGACATCAACCCCGCGACCTGTATCGGTTGCGGGCGTTGCTTCAAGGTTTGCCCGCAGGACGTGATGGCGCTCTACGGCGTCGACGCGGAGGGGACCATCCTCGGCATCGTCACCGACGATGACGATGATGATTTCGACGGCGAGCTCAATCGCAAGATCATGAAGGTCGAGCGGGAGCAGGACTGCATCGGCTGCTCGGCGTGCTCCAAGGTCTGTCCCAAGGACTGCCAGACGCACGTCCCTGTGGACCAGCTGGTCGGCTGATCCGATGGCCTTTCTCTCCGAGGATCGTCGAGCGGAGAGCAGGCTTCCGCAGCCCAGCCTGGATGCGACGGACATTTACGTGCGCTTGCGGTCGCGTCCGAGCGATTTCGGACGCGACGATCCTTTTACCGCCCATGTGTTCTGTTGCGTGCTGGCTCTCGGTCTGAGCGAGGCGGCTGGGCGGCCCGGAGGGCTCGCCCAGTCGCTCGCGCTCGGGCGCGAGGCGCTGACGCGGTTGATCGAGCGTTGGGCGCCCGAGGCGACCTCTCTGTTCGAGCTCGCATCCGAGCCCGAGACGATCGCGCTGGACGACGAAGAAGATCAAATTCGCGAATTATTGCTGAGGTTTCGCGGCGACGCGTCGGACGAATCCGCTTGGCTCGCCTCTATTCTCACCAAGCGCGCTATGTCGCCGCGGCATTTGTGGCAGGATCTCGGTCTCGCCAAAAGAGACGAGCTCGGCCGTCTGATGCAGGAGCGCTTTCCGAGCCTCGCTGCGCGCAACGTCAATCATATGAAATGGAAAAAGTTCTTTTATCGCTCCTTGTGCGAGATGGAAGGCTTCGTCCTTTGCGCCTCGCCGACGTGCCGGGAGTGCAGCGATTTTCACGACTGCTTCGGCGATGAGAGCGGCGAGAGCGCCCTGGCGCGGCTGTCCCACGGCAAGCCTTCGAATTCCTGATCGATCTCGAGATTTGGCGCCTTTTTCAGCGTGAAACGCCGCTGAAATCGCGGAATTTCGTGCAAATAGCAGCACAAACGCCATCCGTGTCGGAACTCTGACAATGTGGGAATGCGAACAGCCTCGAGCGCTTCGAATCGACTGATTCACGATGGTAAAGCCGGGTGGCATAGCGGTTGCTTCCTCTATGACGGATGATTTTCCGGGAAGAGGTTAAGCAAATGATCGAACTCACAGACAACGCGCTGAACGCGGTGCGTTCGGCAATTTCGGGCGCCGGGCAGGAGGTCGAGGGACTGCGCATCATGGTCGAGGCCGGCGGCTGCGCGGGCTTCCAGTACACCATGGGCCTCGTCAATGAGAGCAATCCCGCGGACCATGTCTTCGAGCGCGACGGCGTGAAGGTTTTCATCGAGGAGGGCTCGCTCGCCTATCTCGACGGCACGCGCGTGGATTTCGTCAGCGGCCTCGAGGGCGCGGGCTTCACCTTCGACAATCCCCAGGCCAAATCCAGCTGTTCCTGCGGCAAGTCGTTCGGCTGATCGTCTTACGGGGAGAGCGGCGATGTGGGAATATTCCGACAAGGTCCACGAGCATTTCTTCAACCCAAAGAACGCCGGCGCTCTCGACGGCGCCAATGCGGTCGGCGAGGTCGGCGCCCTTTCCTGCGGGGATGCGCTCAAGCTGATGCTCCATATCGACCCTGTGACGGAGATCGTTCTCGAAGCCAAATTCCAGACCTACGGCTGCGGCTCGGCGATCGCGTCCTCTTCGGCTCTGACCGAGCTCGTCATCGGCAAGACGCTGGAGCAGGCGCGGGCTGTCACCGGCCGCGACATCGCGGATTTTCTCGGCGGGCTTCCGCCGGAAAAAATGCATTGCGCTGTGATGGGGCATGAGGCGCTTAAGGCGGCGATCGCCGATTTTCGCGGCGAAGCCCCGCTGCCGCGGCACGAGGAGGCGGCGCTCGTCTGCAAATGTCACGGCGTCGATGCGCGGGCGATCGAAAGCGCGATCCGCGACAATGCGCTGTCGACGGTCGAGCAGGTCGGCGCCTTCACCATGGCGGGCACGGGCTGTACGACCTGCTATGAGCAGATCGAGGATATTCTGCTGCGGGTAGCGACCGAGGCTGCGGCTGCCTCTGCCGCTTCGGCGTCTGCGCAGGCGGCGGAAGCCGCGCGTCCAGAGACGGCGCCGGCCGCTTCGGCGCCAGCTCCCGTCGCGCCGCGGCCGGGCTCGCTCAATCTTTTCAGCGCCGCCGTGCGGGCCGCGTCGACGGCGCCGGCCCCTGCGAAGCCGATCGTGCGGCCAGCCGCGGAATCTTCGCCGCTCTCTCCAGCGTCGCCATTGCCGCCGCCTTCCGCCGGGATGACGAATCTGAAGAAGATTCGTCTGATCGAGGAAACGATCGAAGACCTCCGCGTCTATCTTCGCAAGGACGGCGGCGATTGCGAGCTGATCGACGTCGACGGCTCCAATGTGCTCGTCAGCCTCACGGGCGCTTGCGTCGGCTGTCAAATGGCGAGCGTAACCGTCTCGGGAATTCAAGAGCGGCTCATGGCCAAATTGGGCGTGCCGATCCGCGTGATCCCAGTCGGTCGCAACGCTCATTGAGGAGTGCGTCATGAAGGCGATTTATCTCGACAATAATGCGACGACCCGAGTCGATCCGTCGGTGGTGGAGGCGATGCTTCCTTTCTTCACGGAGCATTTCGGCAACGCCTCTTCGGCTCACTCGTTCGGGGCGGAGGTCGGGACCGCGGTGAAGGCCGCGCGGCAGCAGCTGCAGCAGTTGCTGGGCGCGACGCATGATCACGAGATCATCTACACCTCGGGCGGGACGGAGAGCGACAACGCCGCCATTTTGTCGGCGCTCGAGGCGCTGCCGGATCGCAATGAGATCGTGACGTCCAAGGTCGAGCATCCGGCGATTCTGTCGCTCTGCGAGCATCTCGAGAAGACCGGCCGCGCCAAGGTTCACTTCATCGGCGTCGATAGTTCCGGCCAGCTGGATATCGACGCCTATCGCGCCGCTCTGTCGGACAAGGTGGCCGTGGTGTCGCTGATGTGGGCCAATAACGAGACCGGAACGATCTTCCCGGTCGAAGGCCTCGCCGAGCTCGCCAAGGAGCATGGCGCTCTGTTCCATACGGACGCCGTGCAGGCGGTCGGCAAGACGCCGATCTCGCTCAAGGACAGCGCGATCGACATGTTGTCGCTGTCCGGCCACAAGCTGCATGGCCCGAAGGGAATCGGCGCGCTCTATGTGAAGAAGGGCGCGCGTTTCAAGCCGCTGATCCGCGGCGGCCATCAGGAGCGCGCGCGTCGCGGCGGCACGGAGAATGTGCCGGCGATCATTGGCCTCGGCAAGGCGGCGGAGCTCGCGCTTCAGCATATGGCGGAAGAGCAGGGCCGCGTGAAGGAGCTGCGTGATCGGCTCGAGAAGGCGGTTCTGCAGCGCGTGCCCAATTGCATCGTCAATGGCGATCGTCATGACCGTCTGCCGAACACGACCAATATCGCTTTCGAATATGTCGAGAGCGAAGCGATCCTGCTGCATCTCAATCGCGGCGGCGTCGCCGCTTCGTCGGGCTCGGCCTGCACGTCGGGCTCGATGGAGCCGAGCCATGTGCTGAAGGCGATGGCGATTCCCGAGGCGGCGCTGCATGGCGCGGTGCGCTTCTCCTTCTCGCGGGACAATGTCTCGGAGGACGTCGATCGCGTCGTGGAGGCGCTGCCGGGGATTGTCGAGAAGCTGCGCGAAATGTCGCCCTTCTGGGCGGACGCGGAGAAGAAGACGAACGACTCCAAGCCCGTTTTTGCTTGACAGGCGGCTCCCGTGAACGGCGATCAACCCCGCATCTTCATCAATGACACGACGCTCCGCGACGGCGAGCAGGCGCCGGGAGTCGCCTTCACCGCTGCGGAGAAGCTCGCGATCGCGCGCGCGCTGGCGGCTCTCGGCGTCGATGAGATCGAGGCGGGGACGCCCGCCATGGGCCGGGACGAGATCGACTCGATCGCCGCCATCGCCGGCGATGGCCTGCCGTGCCGGGTGATGGCCTGGTGCCGGCTGAGCGAGAGCGATGTCGACGCGGCGCTCGCGGCCAATGTCGCGCATGTGAATGTGTCGTCGCCCATGTCGCGCTTGCAGATCGGCGTCAAGCTGTCGACGGATGTCGATGGCGCGGCGGCGCGGGTGCAGCGCGTCGTGGCCTATGCGCGATCCAAGGGGCTGACCGTCGCGCTCGGCGGCGAAGATTCCTCGCGCGCCGATCCGCGCGACATCGGCTGCATCGCCCGCGCCGCCGCGGCGGCCGGCGCGACGCGCTTCCGCTTCGCCGACACTCTCGGAACGCTCGATCCTTTCGCCACCTACGAGTCGATACGTCGCGTGCGCGAGGAGACCGATCTGCCGATCGAGTTTCACGGCCACGACGACGTCGGGCTCGCCACCGCCAACACGCTCGCCGCGGTGCGCGGCGGCGCGACGCATGCCTCTGTCACCATGCTCGGCCTCGGCGAGCGCGCCGGAAATGCGGCGCTCGAGGAGGTCGCTCTGGCGCTCGGCCATGTCGCGCATGGGCGCACCAATATCGATCTCAAGCGCCTGCAGGGCGTCGCGCGGCTCGTGGCGGCGGCGGCGCGCCGCAAGATCGGCCGCGCCAAGGCGGTGGTCGGCTCCGACATATTCACGCATGAATCGGGCATTCATGTCTCGGCGCTGATGAAGGATGTCCGCACCTATCAGGGCCTCGATCCCGCGCGGCTGGGGCGACGCCATCGCATCGTCATCGCCAAGCATTCGGGCTTGAGCGCGATTCAGAAGAAATGCGCCGAGATCGGTGTCGATCTCGACCGCGAGACGGCTGCGCGCCTGCTCGCTCACGTCAAGCGCCGTGCGCTGGACCAGAAGCGTCCGGTCAATCGCGGCGAGCTCATTCGCCTCGTCGATCGTGCGCAGGCGGAAGCGGCGCTGGCGGCGCGGCATGATGTCGGAGGCGTGTCATGAGTCCCATTTCGATTGTCGACACGCCGCGCGTCGTGGCCAGCAAAGGCCTGCTCGCGCAGATTCGCGAAGATGTCGGCTGCGTCGCGCAGCGCGATCCGGCGGCGCGCAGCACGCTCGAGGTGGTGCTGCTCTATCCGGGCGTGCACGCGCTGATATGGCATCGCATCGCCAATCGCCTGTGGCGCAACGGCCACAAGTTTTCGGCGCGCGCGCTCTCGTGGTTCGGGCGTCTCGTCACCAATATCGACATTCATCCCGGCGCGACGATCGGCGTGCGCTTCTTCATCGATCACGGCGCGGGCGTCGTCATCGGCGAGACGGCGACCATCGGCGACGATGTGACCATGTATCACGGCGTCACGCTCGGCGGCACCTCCTGGTCCGCGGGCCGGCGCCATCCGACGGTCGGCGATGGCGTGCTGATCGGCGCGGGCGCCAAGATTCTCGGGCCGATCAGCGTCGGCCCGCGCGCGCGCATCGGCGCCAATTCGGTGGTCATCGAGGATGTGCCGCCGGAGATGACGGTCGTCGGCATTCCCGGCCGTGTGGTGCGCGAGCAGCGGCGCCGCTCGGGCGTGGATGGCCGCATCGATCTCGAGCATCACCTCATTCCCGATCCGGTCGGCGACGCGATCTCCGTGCTCATCGACCGCATCGATTTTCTCGAAGCGCGGCTCGCACATCTTCAGGTGCGCGTCAGCGAAGGCTCCCATCGGCAAGTCGGAGACAACAAGCCATGAGCATATTGGACGATCTGCGCAAATTGTCGGCGGCCGAGGAATTCTTCGATCTTCTCGGCGTCGAATACGACCCCAACATCGTGCGTCACTCGCGTCTGCATATTCTGCGGCGCATGGGCGAGTATCTTCACAAGGCGGCGCCCGAGGGCGCGTCCGACGACGAGGTGCGCGAAGCCTGTCGTGAGTTTCTCGCGAAGGCCTATCAGGACTTCACGAAATCGTCTCCGATCGAAGAACGGCTTTTCAAAGTGCACAAGGACGCTGTAAAGCCGAAGGAGGAGCCGAAGAAGCCCTTCGTGCCGCTCACAACGGTCACGACGTCGAACGGATGAAGATCGAAACACCAGTCGGGATGGCGAGAGGAAGAGACTCATGAAGATACTGGTCTGCATCAAGCAAGTTCCCGACAGCGCCCAGATCCGCGTGCATCCTGTCACCAACACGATCATGCGGCAGGGGGTGCCGACGATCATCAATCCCTATGATCTCTTCTCGCTGGAGGAAGCGCTGAAGCTGCGCGACAAATTCGGCGGCGAGGTCACGACATTGACCATGGGTCCGCCCATGGCCGCCGACGCACTGCGCAAGACGTTGGCGATCGGCGCCGATCGCGCGATTTTGCTCACCGATCGTTTCTTCGCCGGCGCGGACACTCTGGCGACGACCTATGCGCTCGCGCAGGCGATCGGCAAGATTCAGAAGACTTGGGGCGATCTCGATCTCGTCTTCACCGGCAAGCAGACGATCGACGGCGACACGGCGCAGGTCGGTCCGGGTGTGGCGAAGCGTCTCAACCTTCTGCAATTGACTTATGTCTCCAAAATCGTCGAAGCCGATGAGGAGAAGCGCGAGGTCGTGATCGAGCGTCGCGCGGAAGGCGGCACGCAAGTCCTCAAGACGAAAATGCCCTGCCTCATCGCCATGCTCGAGGGTACGAACGAGGTGCGTCGCGGCTCCATCTCGGATTCGCTGCGCGCCGCTCGCGCCGAGATCATCACCTGGAGCGCGAAGGACGCCGAGATCGAAGACCTCGGCAAATGCGGGCTGAAAGGATCGCCGACGATCGTGAAGAAGGTCTTCGCGCCGCCGCAGCGCACCGACCGCGCCGCCTTCGTGGAGCCGGGCAAGAACGCCGGCGAATCCGCCGACGTGCTGATCGAGGCGATCTTCAAGCGCCATCCGGCGCTCGAGGAAGATATGACGAAATTGGCCAGTGGGTTCTAAAGGAGAAGCGAAAATGTCCGACAAGCCCGCCCCCGCCGCGCCGCAGCAGAGCCGCGCCAGCGCGAAAAAGGAGCTCCCGGAGCATTTCCGCGGCTACAAGCACGTCTGGGTGTTCGTCGAGCTGGAGCGCGGCGAGGTGCATCCGGTGTCCTGGGAGCTGCTCGGCGCCGGCCGCAAGCTCGCCGATCAGCTGAAGGTCGATCTCGCCGCCGTCGTGCTCGGCGCGCCCGGCGAAGCCACGCGCAAGGCCGTCACCGAGTCCTTCTTCTACGGAGCCGATCTCGCCTATCTCGTCGAGAATCCGATCCTCGGCGATTATCGCAACGAGCCTTATTCGAAGGCCGTCACACAGCTCGTCAACACGCATAAGCCCGAGATCCTGCTGCTCGGCGCGACGACGCTCGGACGCGATCTCGCCGGCTCCGTGGCGACGACTCTGCTCACCGGCCTCACCGCCGATTGCACCGAGCTCGCGGTCGACGCCGACGGCTCGCTGGCGGCGACGCGTCCGACTTTCGGCGGCTCGCTGCTGTGCACGATCTATACGTTGAACTATCGGCCGCAGATGGCGACCGTGCGTCCGCGTCAGCTGCCGACCCCTGTGCGCGATGAATCGCGCACCGGCCGCGTGATCGAGTTCAAAGCCGATCTCGACGAAGACGCGATCATCACCAAGCTGCTGAAGTTCATCCCCGACCGCGAGTCGGCCAAGAGCAATCTCGCCTTCGCCGATGTCGTCGTCGCCGGCGGGCTCGGCCTGCAGAGCGCGGAGAATTATCAGCTGGTGCGCAATCTCGCGACCGTGCTCGGCGCCGAGTTCGGCGGCTCGCGTCCTCTGGTGCAGAAGGGCTGGATCAGCTCCGATCGCCAGATCGGCCAGACCGGCAAGTCGATCCGTCCCAAGCTCTATATCGCCGCCGGCATTTCCGGCGCGATTCAGCATCGCGTCGGCGTCGAAGGCGCCGATTGCATCGTCGCGATCAACACCGACAAGAATGCGCCGATCTTCGACTTCGCGCATATCGGCATAGTGACCGACGCCATTCGTCTGCTTCCGGCGCTGACCGAAGCTTTCCGCAAACGTCTCTCGCCCGAGAACGCAGACCGGCTCGCCGGCTAACCCGAGGAGATCATCATGATCGAAGAGAAATTCGACGCGATCGTCATCGGGGCCGGCATGGCCGGCAACGCTGCGGCCTATACGATGGCCTCGCGCGGTCTGAACGTCCTGCAGCTGGAGCGCGGCGAATACGCCGGCTCCAAGAATGTGCAGGGCGGCATTCTCTATGCCGACATGCTGGAGAAGATCATCCCCGATTTCCGCGAGGAGGCGCCGCTCGAGCGGCATCTCATCGAGCAGCGGTTCTGGATGATGACCGACCGCTCCCATACGGGCATGCAATATCGTTCGGACGACTTCAACGAGGAGAAGCCGAACCGCTACACGATCATCCGCTCGCAGTTCGATCGCTGGTTCAACAAGCAGGTGCAGGGCGCGGGCGCGATCGTCATCAGCGAGACCACCGTCACCGAGCTCGTCAGCGACGCTTACGGCAAGGTGATCGGCGTGCGCACGGATCGCGCCGGCGGCACGGTCTTCGCCGATGTCGTCGTGCTGGCGGAGGGCGTCAACGGCCTGCTCGGCGCGCGCGCCGGGCTGCGGCCGACGCCCCGGCCCGAGCATGTCGCGCTCGCGGTGAAGGAAATGCACTTCCTGCCGCGCGAGACGCTCGAGGCCCGCTTCAATCTGCATGGCGACGAAGGCGTCGTGATCGAGGCGGCCGGCACCATCTCCAAGGGGATGACCGGCATGGGCTTCGTCTACACGAACAAAGAGAGCATTTCTGTCGGCTTTGGCTGCCTGGTGTCGGATTTCGCCGAAAACCAGGAGACGCCCTACGGCATGCTGGAGAACTTCAAGAAGCATCCGTCGATCGCGCCGCTGCTCGAGGGCTCGGAAGTGAAGGAATATGCCGCGCATCTCATTCCCGAGGGCGGCTTCAACACGATTCCCGAGCTGTTCGGCGATGGTTGGGTCGTCGTCGGCGACGCGGCGCAGCTCAACAACGCCATCCATAGAGAAGGCTCAAATCTTGCTATGACGTCCGGCAGGCTCGCGGGCGAGGCGATTTTCCAAGTGAAGTCCCGCCGCGATCCGATGACGAAGCAGAATCTGGCGCTCTACAAAAAATTCCTCGATGACAGCTTCGTCATGAAGGATCTGAAGAAATACAAGGATATGCCGGCGTTGCTGCACACGCAGGCGCAGAATTTCTTCCTCACCTATCCGACACTCGTGTCGAAGGCGATGGAGAATTTCCTACGCGTCGACGGCACGCCGAAGATCGAGAAGGAAAAGGCGTCGGTCCGCGCTTTCCGTGAGAAGCGCTCGCTGACGGGATTGTTCGGAGATGCATGGCGTCTGGCGCGCGCCTGGCGCTGAGAGGAGGAATCGCGATGTCGACGCAAGCTGCGCGAGTCGAGGAGAAGCTGTTCCAGAACCGCTATCTCGTCGACCAAGGAAAACCCCATATCGTCGTGCAGCCGCACACGACGCCGTCCAAGAATCTCGTGGCGATGACGAAGATCTGCCCGGCCGGCTGCTATGAGCAGAACGCCTCGGGCCAGGTCGAGATCACGCCGGACGGTTGTCTGGAATGCGGCACTTGTCGTGTTCTCTGCGAGCCGCAGGGCGATATCGTGTGGAATTATCCGCGCGGCGGCTACGGCGTGCTGTTCAAATTCGGCTGAGAGCGACCGACGCGCCGCGTGTCGGCGCGTCGGAAAATGGACGCGAGGATGTTCGATGACGGTCGCGCAATTGATCGAAGTGCTGAAGGACATGCCGAGCGAAGCCGTGGTGATCCTCGAGGGAGACGGAGCCTTGGCCCGTCTCGTCGGGGTGAATTTGGAAAAAAGCGTCATGGCGGGACTGCCCGACGAGGTCGTCCTGTCCACCGACTGCGAAGAATGAGGCCGCCCCTTTCGGGGCGCGACCGACCGACGCAGGCTCTCGTCGCCGGCAAGGCTTGACGACCGCGCGTTTCGATCTCATCTTTTGAAGTGTCTCGACGATCTTCGCGGGAGAGACCGGCGCTCGCGCCGGAGCCGAAGGCGCAACCGCCCCGGAAACGCTCAGGCAAAAGGACCGCGAGGAAAGAGACACTCTGGAAAGCGGCGCGGCCCATCCGCGCCCACCGAAGGGCGTAACCTGCGCTGCAGGGAAATCTCTCAGGTCTCCAGACAGAGGGGGCGCGAGCCGGGCGGAGAAATCCGCCCAATGCGGAACGCCGATCTGTCGGGAGCGCCCTTTGAGCGAAAGCTTCGCCCCACGCATTCCCACGCCGCTCGAAAAGACGCCGCTCGATGCGCTGCATCGCGCTCTCGGCGCGCGAATGACGCCATTCGCGGGCTATGAGCTGCCGCTGCATTACCCGGCCGGAGTCGTCGCCGAGCATATTCACACGCGCGAGAAGGCGAGCCTCTTCGACGTCTCGCATATGGGCCAGGCGATTCTCGCCGGCCGCGGCGCCGCGGAGCGCATCGAATCTCTTGTCCCCGCCGCCATAGCGGAGCTGCCGCCCGAGCGCACGCGCTATAGCCAGCTGCTCGCGGAGGACGGCGGGGTTCTCGACGATCTGATGATCACGCGCCTGCCGGGACGCGACGAGCGGCTGCTGCTCATCGTCAACGCCGCGGCCAAGGCCCAAGATTTCGCGCTTCTGCGCCAGGAGCTGCCGCAGCTCGCTCTTTCGGTTCTCACCGGCCGCGCGCTGATCGCCCTGCAAGGGCCGCGCGCCGCCGCCGCGCTCGCGACGGTCCTGCCGGAGCTCGAGGACATGCCCTTCATGGGCTGGCGCGCCGCCGAGTTTCGCGGCGCCGGCCTGTTCGTGTCGCGCTCCGGCTATACGGGCGAGGACGGCTTCGAGATTTCCGTCCCCAATCATCTCGCCGAGCCGCTGGCGGAAGCTCTGCTAGCGCATCCCGATGTCGCGCCCGCGGGCCTCGCCGCGCGCGATTCGTTGCGGCTCGAGGCGGGCCTCTGCCTCTATGGCCATGATCTCGACGCGACGACCGATCCGGTCGAGGCGGGCCTCGCCTGGTCCATCGGCAAGCGCCGGCGCGAGCAGGGCGGCTTCCCCGGCTATGAGCGCATCCGCGCCGCTCTGGAGCATGGCCCCGCGCGCCGGCGCGTCGGCCTGCTGCCGGAAGGCCGCGCGCCCTTGCGCGAGGGCGCGGCGCTGACGGCGCCGGATGGCCGAATCATCGGCCGAGTCACATCCGGCGGCTATTCGCCGACGCTCTCGCGTCCCATAGCCATGGGCTATGTCGAAAAATCCTTCGCCACGCCCGGCGTAACGCTCGAGAGCCGCCTTCGCGACAGGCCTGTCGCGGTGGAGGTCGCGCCTTTGCCTTTCGTTCCCCATCGCTTTTTCCGCGGCACAGCCGGAAAGGACAGATCATGAGCGGCGAGCGCTACACCAAGGACCATGATTTCCTGCGAGTCGACGGCGACATTGCGATCGTCGGGATCACCGATTTCGCGCAGTCGCAGCTCGGCGACATCGTCTTTGTGGAGCTGCCGTCGCCGGGCAAGCGCGTCGCCAAAGGCGAGCAGCTGGCGACGATCGAGAGCGTGAAAGCGGCGAGCGAAATCTATGCGCCGATTTCCGGCGAGGTGGTCGCGATCAATGACCGCCTCGAATCATCGCCCGATCTCGTCAATAAGGAGCCGCTCGGCGAAGGCTGGCTGCTGAAATTGCGCGTCGCCGACGCCGCCGAGCTCGAAGAGCTGATGGATGAGGACGCTTATCGCGCCTTTCTGGAAAGCGAGGGATGAGCCATGCGCTATCTGCCCTTGACGGACGCCGATCGCAAAGACATGCGCGATGCGATCGGCGTCGCCGATTTCGCGGCGCTCTATGCCGATGTGCCGTCTGAGCTGCTGCTCGATCGCCCGCTCGATCTCCCGCGCGCGAAATCGGAGATGGAGGTGGAGCGTCTGCTGTCGGAGATGGCGAAGCGCAACCTCTCGGCCGCGAGCGCGCCTTTCTTCATCGGCGCCGGCGCCTATCGCCATCATATTCCCGCGAGCGTCGATCATCTGATTCAGCGCTCGGAGTTTCTAACGAGCTACACGCCCTACCAGCCGGAGATATCGCAGGGCACGCTGCAATATCTCTTCGAGTTTCAGACGCAGGTCGCCATGCTCACCGGCATGGAGATCGCCAATGCGTCGATGTATGACGGCTCCACCGCCTGCGCCGAGGCGGCGCTGATGGCGCATCGAATCACCAAGCGGCGCAAGGCGATTCTCTCCGGCGGACTGCATCCGCATTACGCGGATGTGCTGCGCACCATCTCGCATTTCGCCGGCGACGAGATCGTCGCGCTGGCGCCGGATGTGCGCGCGCGGGAAGATATTACGTCGGCGATCGACGATAGCGTCTCCTGCGTCATCGTGCAGACGCCGGATGTCTTC
Organism: Methylosinus sp. DMC45; assembly: GCF_056313885.1. Classification (NCBI taxonomy): domain Bacteria; kingdom Pseudomonadati; phylum Pseudomonadota; class Alphaproteobacteria; order Hyphomicrobiales; family Methylocystaceae; genus Methylosinus; species Methylosinus sp. DMC45. The sequence goes on along the minus strand of NZ_JBQUZK010000036.1, from coordinate 47,292 downwards.
GGCAATCTGCGCGATCTCACGTCCATCGCCGAGGCCTGCCATCGGCATGGCGCGCTGCTCGTCGCCGTCTTCACGGAGGTCGTCTCGCTCGGCCTGCTGAAGTCGCCCGGCGAGATGGGCGCGGATATTGTCGTCGGCGAGGGCCAGTCGCTCGGCAATCCGCTCTCCTTCGGCGGCCCTTATCTCGGCCTGCTCGCGACGCGGCAATCCTATCTGCGGCAGACGCCCGGACGTCTCATCGGCGAGACCGTCGACGCCGACGGACGCCGCGGCTATGTCACGACGCTCTCGGCGCGCGAGCAGCATATTCGCCGCGACAAGGCGACGTCCAACATATGCACCAACTCCAATCTCTGCGCGCTCGCCTTCAGCATTCATCTCAGCCTGCTCGGCGAAGCGGGCCTGCGCCGTCTCGCGCGCGCCAATCATGCGAGCGCTATCGATCTCGTCGACCGGCTCGCGGGCGTCGCCGGAGTCGAGACGCTCAATGAGAGCTTCTTCAACGAATTCACCTTGCGCGTTCCGGGCGACGCCGCGCGTCTCGTCGAGGCCATGGCGGAGCGAGGCGTGCTCGCGGGCGTTCCGGTCTCGCGCCTGCTTCCAGACGCGGGGCTCGATGATCTCCTCATCGTCGCCAGCACAGAGGTCGATACGGCGGAAGATCGCGAGGCTTTCGTCGCCGCAATGAGAGGAGCGCTCTGATGCTCGATCATCCGAAGGAATCCGCTTTCGAGACCTTCTCGGGAAATCGCGGGCTCGATCAGGAGGAGCCGCCCATCTTCGAGATCGGCCGCACGGATACGAGCGGCGTCGATATCGAAGAGCCGGCGCATTTGGAGCCGCGTCTCGGCGCGCTCGAGCGCAAAGGGCCGATCGGCCTGCCCGGCCTCTCGGAGCCGGAGGCGATGCGCCATTATGTGCGTCTGTCGCGCAAGAATTATTCGATCGACGCGGGCCTCTATCCGCTCGGCTCCTGCACGATGAAGCATAATCCGCGTCTCAATGAGAAAGTCGCGCGGCTCGCGGGCTTCGCCGATCTGCATCCGCTGCAGCCGCAATCGACGGCGCAAGGCGCGCTGGCGCTGATGGAGGAGCTGTCGCGCTGGCTGCTGACGCTCACCGGAATGAGCGCCATAGCGCTCTCGCCCAAGGCCGGCGCGCATGGCGAACTCTGCGGCCTCATGGCCATAGAGACGGCGCTGGAAGCGCGCGGCGAAGCGGCGACGCGCAAGGTGGTTCTCATCCCGCAATCGGCGCATGGCACAAATCCGGCGAGCGCCGCTCTGCTCGGCTTTCAGCCGCGCGTGATCGAGGCCGGCGCCGATGGCGTGGTGAGCGAGGAGGCGGTCGCCAGAGCGCTCGGTCCCGATGTCGCGGCCATCATGCTCACCAATCCCAATACGTGCGGATTGTTCGAGCGCAATATCGTCGCCATTGCGCGGCGCGTGCATGGGGCGGGCGGCTATTTCTATTGCGACGGCGCCAATTTCAACGCCATCGCCGGCGTGGCGCGGCCCGGCGATTTGGGCGTCGACGCCATGCATCTCAATCTGCACAAAACCTTCTCGACGCCGCATGGCGGCGGCGGGCCGGGCTCCGGTCCTGTCGTCTTTTCCGAACGTCTCGCGCCTTTCGCGCCGGTTCCGTTTCTGCTGCGCGAGGGCGAGGCGCTGCGTCTCGTCGAGCATGGCGATGGAGCGCAGAGCTTCGGCCGGCTGACGGCCTTTCATGGTCAGTTCGGAACCTTCGTGCGCGCGCTCGCCTATATTTTGTCGCATGGCGCGGACGGGCTCGCGCAGGCGTCGCGCGACGCCGTGCTCTCGGCCAATTATCTGCGCGTGGCGCTGCGCGATGTGATGACGCAGCCTTTCGGCGATCGCCTCTGCATGCATGAGGTCTTGTTCGACGATAGCTTCCTCGAGGGGACGGGAGTCGCCACGCTCGATTTCGCCAAGGCGATGATCGACGAGGGCTATCATCCGATGACGATCTATTTCCCGCTCGTCGTGCATGGCGCTATGCTGATCGAGCCGACGGAATCGGAATCGAAACGCTCGCTCGATCTCTTCGTCGCGACATTGCGCGATCTCATCGCCAGCGCGAAGCGCGGCGAGACGCGCCGTTTCACCGAGGCGCCGCGCTACGCCCCGCGCCGTCGCCTCGACGAGGCCGCCGCCGCGCGCAAGCCCGTGCTGCGTTGGAGCGCGGGCTGATTGCTCCACTTCGCCGAGACCGCGAAACTGAAGGCGAAACTGAAGATAAGGGCGCGCCCTTCTCCCGTTTGCGGGAGAAGGTGGCCCTCGCGTCAGCGAGGGTCGGATGAGGGCTCGACCCACGGCAGAGATTTTGCCGAGCGGCCCTCATCCGACCCGGCTTTGCCGGGCCATCTTCTCCCACGAGTGGGAGAAGGAGCGCGCGTGATGACGCCTCGTTGTTTCCTGGATCGCTTTGTCGCTTCACTCTTCGCTGTGACTGCCGCGCGCGAATTATTCTCGCGCCGATGGATCGAATCCTCCCGCCGGCGGTTACGCTGAAGGGGCGCCGGAGGCGACATATGAACACGGCCAATCTTCAGCTGGAAGGCGTCTACGCCATACTCGCGGCGCTGTTCGGCGCATTGCGCGACAAGGGCGCGCTCGCACAGGAGGAGATCGACGCGCTGCTCGTCGATGTCGAGCTTTCGCTCGCCAATGATCCGCTGCGGCCGCGCGACATGCGCGGCTCCAATGTGGAAGCGATCTGCTTTCCGGCGCGGCTGCTGCGTCTCGCGCTGCGCGAATCGGCGGCGGGCGAAGGCTTCTCCTTCGCGCAGCTCGCCGGGCGCGTCGGCCAAGAGACGCCGCCGCAGTGAGGCTCAAATGGAATAGCTGAACGAATCGTAGGACAGGCCGTTCAGAAACTGATCCATGTCGCGCGCCGGCTCGGCGCAGCCGGCGGTTCCCACTACCTTCGCCGGCACGCCGGCCACGGTGGAATTGCGCGGCACGGGATGCAGAACGACGGAGCCGGCCGCGACGCGCGAGCAGGCGCCGATTTCGATGTTGCCGAGAATCTTCGCGCCGGCGGCGATCATCACGCCGCGCCGCACCTTGGGATGACGGTCGCCGCTCTCCTTGCCGGTGCCGCCCAGCGTCACGCTCTGCAGAATGGAGACATCGTCCTCCACCACCGCCGTCGCGCCGACGACGAGGCCGGTGGCGTGATCGAGGAATATGCCGCGGCCGAAGCGCGCCGCGGGGTGAATGTCGGTCTGAAACGCGTCCGACGAGCGGCTCTGCAGATAGAGCGCGAGATCGGTCTGGCCATTGGTCCACAGCCAATGCGCCAGCCGATGCGTCTCGATCGCGTGAAAGCCTTTGAAGAAGAGCAGCGGCTCGATCAGCCGTCCGCAGGCGGCGTCGCGCTCGACGACGGCCTTTATGTCGGCGCGAAAAGCGTCGCCGATCGCAGGATCGGCGTCCAGCGCGCGGGCGAAGGCGTCGAAGAGCAGGTCCTCCGTCACCGCGCCGCCGAGACGCGCCGCGCAACGCCGCGCCACCGCATCCTCGAAGGAGCGGCGATTGAGGACGAAGGTCAGCGCCAGGCTCGCCATCGCCGGCTCGCGCGCCAGCATGTCCTCGGCCTCGCGGAGGATATGCTCCCACAGCGCGTCGCGACCCGTGGCGTCGGCGACGATCGCGCGACTATTGTCCTGCGTCGCTCCCATCGGCGTCTCCTCGCTTCGAAGGCCCTCAATGTGGCTCGAGCGGCCGGCTTCGTCCAGTTCGGCCGAGCGATCAGCAGGGTAGCGCGCTTTGCGCGCCGGCGGCGCGGCGCAGCCGCCCGATGACGCGCTCCGCCTCGCCGGCGTCGAGGCTGCCGAAGCCGAGCCGCAGCCCGCGCCCGCGCTGTGGCGGCGCCGCGAAGCAGGTGGAGGGCAGGAAGCGCAGGCCATTGGCGGCGGCGTCGCGCTCCAGCGCGTCGAGCGTCGCCTCGTCCCGGAAGGTCGTCCAAAAGGCGAGGCCGCCCGCGGGCGTGCGGAAGCGGATGGCGTCGCCGAAGGCGCGGGCGAGCGATGCGCCGAAAGCGTCGCGCCTCTGCGCATAGATTTGGCGCGCCTTGCGCACATGGCGGCGCAGCTCGCCGGAATCGACGAGAGCGGCCACGGCGAGCTCGGTCATCGCATTGCCTTGGCGATCGACGCCGGCGGCGGCGTTGGCCAGGGATTTCACCACCGGCGGCGGCGCGACGACATAGCCGATGCGCAATCCCGGCAGCAGCAGCTTGGACATGGAGCCGACATAGATCACCCGTCCCGGCGCATAGCTCGCCATGGGCAGCAGCGGCTGGCGCTCGAAATGATATTCGTGATCGTAATCGTCCTCGATGATCGCGAACTCATATTTGGCGGAAAGGTCCAAGAGGCGCAGCCGCCGTTCGGGCGTCAGCGGAACAGTGGTCGGAAACTGGTGGTGCGGCGTCACATAGATCGCGCGCACGGGCCGCCCGTGGCAGAGGCGCTCGACATCTTCCACATCGACGCCGTCCTCGTCCAGACGGACGCCGATCACCTCGGCGCCGGCGGCGGCGAAGGCCGCGCGCGCCGCCGAATAGCCGAGGCCCTCCACCAGCACGACGTCGCCCGGCGCGACGAGAATGCGCGCGGCGAGGAAAATGCCCATCTGGCTGCCGCGCGTGACGCACACATCCTCCGCGTCCACGATGAGCCCGCGATGCGAGGCCAGCATCGCCGCTATGGCGCGGCGCAGCTCGCCGGTTCCGCGCGGATCGCCATAGCCGAGCCCGCCGCAGCGCGCGGCGCGCCGTCCGGCGTCGCGATAGGCGCCGAGCAGAGTGTCGATCGAGAAGAGCCGCGCATCGGGAAGCCCGTCGTCTATGGCCAGTCCCTCGCCGGCCGGCACAAAGGCGGGGTCGGGCGTTGCGCGGAAGGGAAAGCCGGGCGAGCGCGGATCGGCGGAGGCCTTGCGCGGCGCCGGCAGCGTCTCCGGCAGCTCGGCGGAGACGAAAGTGCCGCGCGTGCCATGGGTGGTGAACCAGCCCTGGGCGACCAGCTCGTCATAGGCCAGCACGATGGTCTTGCGATTGACGCCGAGCGATTCGGCGAGCTCGCGGCTGCTGGGCAGCGCCGCGCCCGGCGCGAGCCGTCCGCTCCTCACATCGTGAATGAGCGCATGGACGATCTGCAGATAGAGGGGCGCGCCGCGGCGCGGATCGATCTCGCGCGACAGGCTATAGGCGAAGGGTCGCGACATTGGACCCCTCCATTCGGCATTATTGCTCTTTTCGTAGGGCCGGCGGCAGCTTCCTCCGGGCGCGCCGGCTCTGTCAAGTGACGGGGCCGCCGCGCGTCTTTGGACCCGTCGGCGCGTCGATCTTGGCGGTTTAACGCCTTTTTCGCTCCGCTAGCCTCGCTTTTGTCGCAACCGAACAAGGAACTCGAGCCATGCAGACGAGCAGCGCGGGCGTCGTGAAAGCTTTGATGGGAATTGGCGGAGTGCTCGCCTTCTTCCTCATCGTGATGCACCAATTGTCGCAATTGTTCCGTTGACCGCCGGACGCCGGGAAGAGTCCGGCGGCCGCGCGTCGGCGTGTCATACGCGCGCCGACGCGCCTCTCAGCGCAGCAGCGCCAAAAACGCCTGCGCCGCATGGGTGATGTGGCGGCCCTCGCGGCGCAAAGCGAGAAAGCGCCGCTTCGGCAGAGCGATGTCGATCGCCGCCAGCGCCCCTGCCGAGGCCCCGGCGACGAGGCTCGGCAGCATGGCGACGCCGGCGCCCGCCGCCACGGCCGCGGCGACGGCCTCATGCGTCGGCAGCTCCAGCGCGACGCGCAGCTCGGCGGGGTCGACGCCCTTCTCGCGCAGAACCGCCTCGAAAATGGCGCGCGTGCCTGAGCCTTTCTCGCGCAGCACCCAGCTCGCGGATCGATAATCTTCGACGCGCTTCGGCGCTGCAGCGGTCCAGGGATGGCCGGGGAAGGCGACGAGCTTCAGCTCGTCCCAGGCCACCGGCTCCACTGCGAGGGATTTGTCGTCGATCTCGCCTTCCACGATGGCGAAATCCACAATGGCCTCGCGCGCCATATCGGCGGCGGTCAGCGTGTTGCAGATTTTCAGCTCTATCGCGATCTTCGGATAGAGCGTGCGATACCGATGCAGGATCGGCGGCAGCCAATAATTGCCGACCGTCTGGCTGGCGGAAAGGCTCAGCGCCCCGCATTCGAGCCCGGCGAGATCGAAGAGAACCGCCTCGGCCGCCGCGGCGCGCGCCAGCACGGCCTTGGCCTCGACGAGAAACAGACGCCCCGCCTCGGTGAGCGCGATGCGACGGCCGACGCGATCGAACAGTTTCGTCGCGTATCGCGCTTCGAGCGCGGCGATGGCCGCGCTCGTCGCCGATTGGGTGAGATTGAGCTCGCGCGCGCCCTGCGTCACATGCTCGCGCTCGGCGACGGCGACGAAAATGCGCAATTGCTCCAGCGTCATGACGCCTCAGCGAAAGAACGCCTCGATGAGCGCGAGGCTGAAGCCGGAGACGAAGACCGAGGCCGCCAGGCCCAGCGCCAGAGGCCGGAGCCCCTTGGCGCGCAGCGCGGCGATATCGGTCTCGAGCCCCATGGCGGCGAGCGCCATCGACAGCAGAATCGTCGTCGCTGTCGCGATGGCGGCCTTTGCGTCCGGCGGAATGGCGACAATGCTGGAGACGCCGACGAGAGCGAGAAAGCCTATCACGAACCAGGGGAAGGGCGGCGAAAACTTTTCCGCGCCGCGCCCCGCCATGACAGCGAGCGTCAGCAGCGTCGGCGCCAGCAGCATGACGCGCGACAATTTGGCGACGGCGCCGAAATCGCCGGCCTCGCGGCCGTGCTGAAAGCTCGCGGCGATCACTTGCGCGACCTCATGGATCGAGGCGCCGGCCCATAGGCCATAGGCGCGCGGGCCGAGCCGCGCGAGATCGGCGAGCGCCGGATAGGAGACCATTGCGAGCGTGCCGAAAACGGTGACGCAGGCGATGGCGTAGGCGACGTCTTCATCGCGGGCGCGGGTGATGGCGTTGGCCGCCACCACGGCCGAGGCGCCGCAGATCGACGTGCCGGCGGCGATCAATCGGGCGAGCTCGGGCTCGACGCCCAGCCAGCGGCCGAGACGTGTGGTGAAGCAGAAAGTGGCGACGAGCGAGGCGGCGATGATCGCGAGGCCCGTGAAGCCGACATCGATGATCTGCGCCGCCGATAATTGCAGGCCGAGCAGCGCTATGGCGAAGCGCAGGATCTTGCGCAGCGAGACGACGATTCCGGGGGCCGCCCAGGCCGGCGCGCCGAAGAGATTGCGCAGGCCGACGCCGAGCAGAATGGCGAGGATCATCGGGCTGAGCGCGCCGATCGCGGGGAGCAGACGCAGCGCATAGGCCGCAGCCGCTATCGCCGCGGTGAGGGCGACGCCGGGGAGGATGGCGAGAAACGCCGGGGCGCGGAGGAAGGGGGGCGCTTTCGGGAAAGCGGGCGCCGAGGTCGAAACGGCTTCCATCGGACCGAACTCCTTTTTTGAGGGCTCGGTTCAGATCGCAGCCGCGGACCGTTCGGTCCAACGCATTATATTTCTTGAATCGTTCGATTTATTCGATGGATTACCAGCCGGCGATGCGGCGGCAGGAGCCGCCGGCGGCGCCGAAGGCGTAGCGCGATCCGCAGGCATAGGCGGTCGGCGGCTCGCCGGTCTGCTCGAAGAGGTCGTAGCCTTCCTTCAAATTCTGCCAGAAGCCGCTCCATTGCTGGTGCTCCGGCGGCGCCGACCAGAGATTGGTCCAATCGCCCTGCGTCTCCTTGGCCAAGGCCGCATCGGTCATGCGGAACGGGAAGATGTGGACCGGCACCTCATGCTGGCCGCCGCGCAGCGCGGCTTCCACCAGGCCGTAGATTTCCTCGATCACCCTGTCGGTCATGGCGAAGCAGCCGACCGATTTGCAGGCGCCATGGACCATCAGCGCGCCGCCGGTGCGGCCGTTCTGCTTGTCGTAGGCGTTGGGAAAGCCGACGTCGAAGGCGCGGTGATAATGGGAGTTCGGATTGAGCTGGCGCGCCGAGACGCTGTAGAAGCCCTCGGGCGATTGATAATCGCCGGATTTCAGCTTGGGTCCGAGATGGCCGGACCATTTGCAGATGGGATAGGTCCGGTAGAGCGTGAAACGCCCGCTCTGCCGACGCCAAAGCTCGAGCTCGCCTTCCTTTTTGAAGATGCGGACATAGACCGCAGAGCCCATGCGGAAATTTCCGTCGTCACGGTTCGTCAGCGGCGGCGGCTCATTGGGCGGCGCGGCGGCGAGGGCGAGCGCCTGTGTCGGCGCCGGCGGCGAGACGGCGACCGGCGGCAGCGCAGTGGTCGCCTCCGTGGGCGTGGTGGCGGTCGCGGGCTCGACGGCGGCGAGATTGCGCGGCCGCGCCGGCGGCAGCGGCGCATCGACGGGCGGCAGGGCGAGGACCGCCTCCGGCTCCGACGGACGCAGGGGAGGCAGCGCCGCGAGGAAGGAGGGCGGACGCGCGCTCGGCGCGCTCGGCGCGGCGGCGATCGCCGGCGGCGGCTCCTCGCTCGGAGCCGGCTCCTCCTGCCGCGCAGTCTCGACAATGGCGCCGCGCAGATTTTGCACCAGCGCGCCGAAGGGATTGGAGCGTCTTGCCGCGACGGCCTCGCGCGTCTCCGCCGGCCGCGCCGGGCCGCGCGAGGCGAAGGCGACGAAAACGCCGATCTCGACGAGGCTCAGAGCCAGCGCGGCGGCGAGGAGGATGGGGCGCGACGGTTTCGACGGCATGGGTCGTTACGGAATCAGTGAAAACGCATTACGAAACGCGATATTGGCGAAGGAACGGCCGAGGCGCGGCCAAAAGCGCGCCCGGCCGCTGAAAAATCAATGTCCTTCGAAGGTGACGAGCCGACGCACCGGCACGCCGAGCGCCTCGATCTTCTCGGCGCCGCCGAGCTCCGGCAGATCGATGACGAAGCAGGCGGCGATGACCTCGGCGCCGATCTTCTGCAGCAGCTTCACGGCGCCTTCCGCCGTGCCGCCGGTGGCGATGAGATCGTCGACGAGAATGACGCGCTCGCCCTTCACCACGGCGTCCTCGTGCACCTCCATCTCGTCCACGCCATATTCCAGCGAATAGGCGATGGAGACGGTGGCATGCGGCAGCTTGCCCTTCTTGCGCACGGGCACGAAGCCGGCCGACAATTGATGCGCCACCGCGCCGCCCAGAATGAAGCCGCGCGCCTCCATGCCCGCCACCTTGTCGATCTTCGTGCCGGCCCAGGGCTGCACCAATTCGTCCACCGCGCGGCGAAACGCCCTGGCGTCGCCGAGCAGGGTGGTGATGTCGCGGAACATGATGCCCGGCTTGGGATAGTCGGGAATCGTGCGAATCGAGGAGGCGAGGGTCATGTTCGAGATCTCGTCGGAATGGGTTCGGCTCTTCGGTTCATAGCTCATTCTCGGCTAAAGCGCATCTTCGCCGCCCGCCTCAGAGTGGCCGTGGGATCGCCGAGCCGGCGCCCATTTTCCCTGCAAAGATCGGCATGTTCAAGTTTTCGAGAGGAGTTTTCACATGGCTGACATAAAGCGCAGAATTTTTTACGTCGTCGTGGCGGTCGCCGTCGCGGCGTTTCTCGGTCTCTTCGGCTATGAGGCGGTCTCTGTGGCGTTCGCGCGCGTCGCCACGCCGGAGATTTTCGCACGCTATGAGGCGGAGACCGACAATGGCGCCTCCCTGCCCGCCGGGCTGTCCCGCGAGCGAATCGAGACGCTGCTCGCCGTTCAGGATCCGAGCTTCTGGACGCATGACGGAGTCGATTGGAGCGCGCCGCTCACTGCCACCACCGTCACGCAATCCGTGGTGAAGCGGCTCTATTTCGAGAATTTCCAAAAGGGCTTCTCGAAGATCCGGCAGACGCTGATCGCGCGATTCGCGGTCGCGCCGCTGACGTCCAAGAATGCGCAGCTCGCCGCTTTCATCGATGTGAACGGATTCGAGCCCGCATCGCAAAAATGGTTCGGCAAGAAGCTGGCGGAGCTCGACGACGACGAGTTTCTCTCGCTGGTCGCGACCAACAACAATCCCAAGGATTACGCGCCGGGCACGCAGGCCAACGCCGAGCGCGTGCGCCGTATCGAGAAATATCTCGCCGGCCTCTGCGAGCGGCGCGGCTTTTCGGATGTGTGGCTGGAGAGCTGCGGGGGATGACCCGTCGCTCGTCCCGCCGCAATCGCGTCGGCGGCGTCGCGAGATGGCCACGGCCGTGTCGCGTCGCCGCCCTTTTTCCTCGCAAAGCTTCTCGAGAGGGAGGCGCGGCGGGGAGTTGGTTGCGGCGGGAGCTTGTGTGATGCGGGAAGCGAAATTGCGGGCGCGCTCATTCGCGGCGGCGACGGCCGGCTCGGCGTTGGCGGCCTTCGCCGGCGCGGCCTTCGCCGCTGTCATCGGCTATGAGGCGGTCTCCGTCGCATTGGCGCGGATCGCCACGCCGTCGCTGTTCGCGCGCTATGAGGCGGAGACGGATCATGGCGCGAAATTGCCGCCCGGCTTCTCGCGCGAGCGCATAGAAACGCTGCTCGCCGTGCATGACCCCGGCTTCTGGATCCACGGCGGCGTCGATTGGAGCGCGCCGCTCGCCAGCACGGTCGCGCAATCGGTGACGAAGAAGCTCTATTTCGCCGATTTCAAGCCGGGCTTCGGCAGGATTCGTCAAACGCTGATCGCGCAATTCGCCGTCGGCCCGCTGGCCTCCAAGAGCGCGCAGATCGCCGCTTTCATCGATGTGGGCGGATTCGATTCCGCCTCGCGCCGATGGTTCGGCAAGCCGCTCGCGGAATTGGACGACGACGAGTTTCTCGCCCTCGTCGCCGCCGGCGATGAGACGGTGGATCGCGCGCCGGGCACGCAAGCCAACGCCGAGCGCGTGCGCCGCATCGAGAAATATCTCGCCGGCCTCTGCGCGCGGCGCGGCTTCGCCGATGTGTGGCTGGACGATTGCGCGGATTGAACGGCGCGATCAGCGTTTGACAAGCTCGACGCGGCGATTTTTGGCGCGGCCGGCTTCGTCGTCATTGGCGGCGATCGGCGAGGCCATGCCGGCCCCGAAGGGCGTGAGGCGCTGCGCCGCGACGCCATAGCGCTGCGTAAGATCGGCGACCACAGCAGCGGCGCGCCGCTTCGACAAATCCACATTGTAGTCGAACTGGCCCTTGCCGTCGGTGTGGCCGGCCACGATGACCGAAATGGACGGATTCGCTTTCAGAAATTTGGCGATCTCGTCGAGCGTCGCGCGTGATGCCGGCTTGATCTGCGCATCGTCGAAATCGAATTGAATTCCGTAGAGCGCGACGCGTCCGCTGCTCGCTATCGCGCGCGCCATGGCGTCGGCGTCGACGAAGGCGATCTGGCCGCTCTGCATCGGCTTCATATCGACGGCGATCACGCGCACCAGCGGGCCGCTCTTGCTGTCGCCGATGATGATCGCCGCATAGACGTCGCCGGTGGGACGCGTCGCCTTGGCGAGCAGATAGCGCACGCCGTCGCCATAGCGGTAGTTGATGGCGCTGTCGCCGCCGACGAAATTGAAGCGGTAGACGCTCGTCTGGCCTTTGAAGCAGCTGGCGTCGGCGCAGCTGTAGACGATCTCGAAACCTTTGGATTTCAGGGATTCTTCGTAATTGGCGATGATCTCGAGCGAGGATCGCTCCTTGGGCGCGTCGTACCAGATGCGCGCGACCTTGCCCCTGACGGCGAAACTATTCGCTTCGGTGAAGGCTTCGCCGTCGGTCTTGATGTCGAGCGGCGCACGCACGAAGCGCTGCTCGTCGAACTCCGCCGCGACATATCTCGTGATCTCGGCGCCGGCGTAGCGGCCGACCAATGGATGATCCTTGCTCCCCGCCGCATCCTTGCCGAGAGCGGCGCTCGTCAGCAGGCAGGCGAGGAGAGAAAAGGCGATTCTGTTCGACGATATGGACACGAAGCTCGCTCCTGGTTCGGAGTCGCGCCACCGCTCGGATGGCGAGACTCCGCCTTTTTTAAAAAAAGGCGCGAATCAAAGCTTGGATCGTCGATCGCTTCGCGTCTGTGCGGCCGCGCACCTTCTCACGCCGCCGCGCCGCGCGCCCGCGCGACGATGACGCCGAGCTTCTCCATCAGCGCCGGATCGCGCGCCTCGGGCGCCGTCAGAATGGCGGTGTCGAGCGCGCGGTCGGAGCCGATGGGGCAGGGCTCGTGCTCTTGTGGGAAATCCGCGAGCAGTCGCGCGAGCAGACGGCTCGCCTTGTCGGCGTTGTCGCGCACCACGGCGATGACCGCAGCGACATCGACATTGTCGTGCTCTGGATGCCAGCAATCGAAATCGGTGACCATTGCGATGGTCGCGTAAGAGAGCTCGGCCTCGCGCGCGAGCTTCGCCTCCGGCATCGCCGTCATGCCGATGACGTCATAGCCCGCGGCCTTGTAGGTTAGCGATTCCGCGTAGGACGAAAATTGCGGACCTTCCATGCAGACATAGGTTCCGCCGACGGAATGCTCCATGCCTTCCGCTTTCGCCGCGGCGGCGATGCGCTTCGCCAGCAAGGGCGCCACGGGATGCGCCATCGACACATGCGCGACGCAGCCATTGCCGAAGAAGGAGGATTGCCGGCCGAAGGTGCGATCGACGAATTGACCCGGCAGCACGAAGAGGCCGGGATAGAGCTCCGATTTGAACGAGCCGCAGGCGGAGACGGATACGAGATCGGTGACGCCCGCCTGCTTCAGCGCGAAAATATTGGCGCGATAATTTATGCCCGAGGGCGAGAACACATGACCGCGACCGTGCCGCGGCAGGAAAACCACCTGCGTCTCGCCGATGCGGCCGAAATGCAGAGCGTCGGACGGATCGCCCCAAGGCGTCGTCACGCGCTGCTCGCGCAAATCCTGCAGGCCGGGCAGATGATAGACGCCCGATCCTCCGATGATGCCCACCACCGCTCGCGTCATCTTTCGTCTCCGACTGTGGATAGGATTTCGCAGTGCCATGGCCTCGCGTGAGGCGCAAGCGGCGACAATGCGCCGGCCCGCGCAGAAAAATCGCGAAGCGCTAAAAAATTCAATGTCATCAAAGGCCAAGCCGAGGGTTTCCACGCGCCGAGACGGAGGTGACGCTTTTTTGTGCGATCGTTGAAACTGCCCTCTCCGCAGCCGTCGCAGGGTTGCGCCGCAAAATATGCTGTGTTAGGGGACGATCGCCTTGGAGCTGGGGCGTCGCCCTTGGCTCCTTCCCCCGACAATACGTTGTTCGAGGCCATTGCGGATTTCGTCGCACGCAGACCTGCGTTGCGCGCGAGGCGCCTCGAGTGACGGCGATCCGAGAGCGATACGCAAGTGGCTTCAGGCGGAGACGATCTATCCGGTGTAGCGGGGCGATACGCCTCGGCCCTTTATGATCTCGCAGTGGAGCAAGGCTCCACGGAGGAGATCGCGACGGCGCTGCGCGGCTTCGCCGCGCTGATCCAGGAGAGCAAGGATCTCGAGCGCCTGATCGAGAGCCCGGTCTATTCTGCCGAGACGCAGATCAAGGCTCTCTCTCCCATTCTCGACGCCGCTGGCGTCACGGGCGTCGCGGCCAATTTCGTGAAGCTCGTCGCGACAAAACGTCGCCTCTTCGTTCTCCCCGCCATCATCGAGGCCTATGGCAAGCTGCATGACGCCGCCAAGGGCGTCGTGCGCGCCGACGTCACGGTGGCCGCGCCGCTCGCCTCTCATCACGAGAGCGCGCTGCGCGATGCGCTCGCCGGCGTCACCGGCGGCAAGGCCGTCGACCTCGAGGTGAAGGTCGATCCGGCGATCATCGGGGGTCTCGTCGTCAAAATCGGCTCGCGCATGCTCGATGCGTCGCTGAAGACCAAGCTCAATTCCATTCGAACACGCATGAAAGAGGTCGGCTGATGGCTATCCGCGCCGCAGAGATTTCCGCGATCCTCAAGAATGAGATCGCCAATTTCGGCAATGAGGCCGAAGTCGCAGAGGTCGGTCAGGTTCTGTCCGTCGGCGACGGCATCGCCCGCGTTTATGGTCTGGACAATGTCCAGGCCGGCGAGACGGTGCTGTTCGAGAACGGCCTCACCGGCATGGCGCTCAATCTCGAGAGCGACAATGTCGGCGTCGTGATCTTCGGCTCCGACCGCGACATCAAGGAAGGCCAGACGGTCAAGCGCACCGGCGCCATCGTCGACGTTCCGGTCGGCAAGGGCCTGCTCGGCCGCGTGGTCGACGCGCTCGGCAATCCGATCGACGGCAAAGGCCCGATCTTCTACGAGAGCCGTTCCCGCGTCGACGTGAAGGCTCCCGGCATCATTCCGCGCAAGTCGGTGCATGAGCCGATGGCGACCGGCCTCAAGGCCATCGACGCGCTGATCCCGATCGGCCGCGGCCAGCGCGAGCTGATCATCGGCGACCGCCAGACCGGCAAGACCGCCGTGGCGCTCGACACGATCCTGAACCAGAAGTCGCTGAACGACGGAACCGACGAGAAGGCCAAGCTCTACTGCGTCTATGTCGCGGTGGGCCAGAAGCGCTCCACCGTCGCGCAATTCGTGAAGGTGCTGGAGGAGCGCGGCGCGCTCGACTATTCGATCGTCGTCGCCGCCACCGCTTCCGATCCGGCGCCGATGCAGTTCCTGGCGCCCTTCGCCGGCTGCGCCATGGGCGAGTATTTCCGCGACAACGGCCTGCACGCCGTGATCGTCTATGACGACCTTTCCAAGCAGGCCGTCGCCTATCGCCAGATGTCGCTGCTGCTGCGCCGTCCTCCGGGACGCGAGGCCTATCCGGGCGACGTGTTCTATCTGCACTCCCGCCTGCTCGAGCGCGCCGCCAAGCTCAATGACGAGCGCGGCGCTGGCTCGCTCACCGCTCTGCCGGTCATCGAGACGCAGGCGAACGACGTGTCGGCCTATATTCCGACCAATGTCATCTCCATCACCGACGGCCAGATCTTCCTGGAGACGGACCTCTTCTACCAGGGCGTCCGCCCGGCGGTGAACGTCGGCCTCTCGGTGTCGCGCGTCGGCTCCTCGGCGCAGACGAAAGCGACGAAGAAGGTCGCCGGCAAGATCAAGGGCGAGCTCGCTCAGTATCGCGAGATGGCGGCCTTCGCTCAGTTCGGCTCCGATCTCGACGCGGTGACGCAGCGTCTGCTCAATCGCGGCGCGCGCCTCACCGAGCTGCTGAAGCAGCCGCAGTTCTCGCCGCTGCAGATGGAAGAGCAGACGGTGGTGATCTACGCCGGCGTCAACGGCTATCTCGATCCGCTGCCGGTCAATCGCGTGCGCGCCTTCGAGGATGGTCTGCTGGCGCTGCTGCGCACGCAGCATCCGAACATCCTCGAGACGATCCGCACGACCAAGGATCTGCCGGATGCGACGGCCGCCGAGCTGAAGGGCGTCCTCGACGCCTTCTCGAAATCCTTCGCCTGACGCGCGCAACCTCGAGGACTAGAGACAATGCCTCCGTCATTGCGAGCGAAGTGAAGCAATCCAGGGGTCGCCTCGCGGCTCCGGCTCGCTTCGTCGCTTCGCTCCTCGCGATGACGGCGGCGTGGTTCTGGTCAGAATGAGACGGGTTCTCTCATGCCTTCGTTGAAGGATCTTCGAAACCGCATATCTTCCGTCAAGGCGACGCAGAAGATCACCAAGGCCATGCAGATGGTCGCGGCGGCCAAGCTGCGTCGCGCCCAGGCGGCGGCCGAGGCGGCGCGTCCCTATGCAGAGCGCATCGAGAAAGTGCTCGCCAATCTCGCCGGGGGCGTCTCCTCCGGCGCGCCCGTGCTGCTCTCCGGCAATGGCCGTGACGAGACGCATCTCCTCGTCGTCGCGACCGCCGAGCGCGGCCTCTGCGGCGCGTTCAACTCCTCGATCGTCCGCCTCGCCCGCGAGCACATCCAGCGCCTGCAGGGCCAGGGCAAGACGGTCAAGATTCTCTGCGTCGGCAAGAAGGGCTACGACCAGCTCCGCCGCAATTATGAGAAGAACATCATCGAGCTCATCGAGCTGCGCGGCGTGCGCCAGCTCGGCTTCGAGCATGGCGACGCGATCGGCCGCAAGGTCATCGAGCTGTTCGAGAGCGGCGAGTTCGATGTGGCGACGCTGTTCTTCTCGCGCTTCAAATCGGTGATTCAGCAGTTTCCGACAGCGCTGCAGCTCATTCCGGCGCAGATTTCCGCCAATGAGAACGAGGCCGCCACGGCCGGCCCGCAGGCCAATTACGAATATGAGCCCGGCCAGGACGAGATTCTGGCGACGCTGCTGCCCCGCAACATTTCGGTGCAGATTTTCCGCGCATTGCTCGAGAACGCCGCTTCCGAGCAGGGCGCGCGCATGAGCGCGATGGACAACGCCACGCGCAACGCCGGCGACATGATCAAGAAGCAGACGACGCTCTACAATCGGTCCCGCCAGGCGATCATCACCAAGGAACTCATCGAGATCATCTCGGGCGCCGAGGCGCTCTGATCGGAACAACAGTCGAGAGGACGAGACAATGGCTACCCCCACGACCACGGGTCACATCACGCAGGTGATCGGCGCTGTCGTCGACGTGAAGTTCGACGATCATCTGCCGGAAATCCTGAACGCGCTGGAGACCACCAATCAGGGCGCGCGCCTCGTCCTCGAAGTGGCGCAGCATCTCGGCGAGAACTCCGTGCGCACCATCGCCATGGACTCGACGGAAGGCCTCGTGCGCGGCACGCCCGTGACCGACACGGGCGCCCCCATCTCCGTGCCGGTCGGCGACGAGATGCTCGGCCGCATCATCAACGTCATCGGCGAGCCGGTCGACGAGGCCGGCCCGATCGTGACGGCGACCAAGCGCGCCATTCACCAGCCGGCTCCGTCCTACGCCGAGCAGGCGACCGAGGCGCAGATCCTCGAGACGGGCATCAAGGTCGTCGACCTGCTCGCGCCCTACGCCAAGGGCGGCAAGGTCGGACTGTTCGGCGGCGCGGGCGTCGGCAAGACCGTCATCATCATGGAGCTCATCAACAATATCGCCAAGGCGCACGGCGGCTATTCCGTCTTCGCCGGCGTCGGCGAGCGCACGCGTGAGGGCAACGACCTCTATCACGAGATGATCGAGGGCGGCGTCAACAAGAAGCCCGAGAACGGCTCCGCCGCCGGCTCCAAGGCCGCGCTGGTCTATGGCCAGATGAACGAGCCTCCGGGAGCCCGCGCCCGCGTCGCTCTGACCGGCCTCACCGTCGCCGAGGACTTCCGCGACAAGGGCCAGGACGTGCTCTTCTTCGTCGACAACATCTTCCGCTTCACCCAGGCGGGCTCGGAAGTGTCGGCTCTGCTCGGCCGTATTCCCTCGGCGGTGGGCTATCAGCCGACGCTCGCCACCGACATGGGCGCGCTGCAGGAGCGCATCACCACGACGACCAAGGGCTCGATCACCTCGGTGCAGGCCATTTACGTGCCGGCCGACGATCTGACCGACCCGGCCCCGGCCGCCTCCTTCGCCCATCTCGACGCGACGACCGTGCTCAACCGCTCGATCGCGGAAAAGGGAATTTATCCGGCCGTCGACCCGCTCGACTCCACCTCGCGCATGCTGTCCCCGGCGATCGTCGGCGAAGAGCATTACGAGGTCGCCCGCAAGGTGCAGTCCACGCTGCAGCGCTATAAGTCGCTGCAGGACATCATCGCGATCCTGGGCATGGACGAGCTCTCGGAAGAGGACAAGCTGACCGTGGCGCGCGCCCGCAAGATCGAGCGCTTCCTGTCGCAGCCCTTCCACGTCGCCGAAGTCTTCACCGGCGCGCCGGGCAAGCTCGTCGCGCTCGCCGACACGATCAAGGGCTTCAAGGGCCTGGTCGAAGGCCAGTACGACCACCTCCCCGAGGCCGCCTTCTATATGGTCGGCACGATCGAGGAAGCCGTCGAGAAGGCCGCCAAGCTCGCCAAGGAAGCGGCTTGATCCGTTAATCGCTGAGCGGACGCGCGTCGGCCCGCCGACGCCTGTCCGCTTAGAGCTTTTTGGTTTTGCAGGAATTTCTCGGAAAGCCGGTTCCCGCTTTTCCGAAATCCTGCATAGACGACGGAGCCCTTCATGGCCACGTTCCACTTCGAACTCGTCTCTCCCGAGAAGCTTCTGTTCTCGGGAGAGGTGGACGCCGTCGTCGCCCCCGGCGCCGAAGGCGTGTTCACGGTTCTCAAAGACCATGCGCCGGTGATGACGGTGCTGAAGCCCGGCGTCGTCGAGATCGACGGGGCCGGCAAGAAAGAAAAGCTGTTCGTGCGCGGCGGCTTCGCCGATGTCGGGCTCGGCGGCTTCACCATTCTGGCCGAATACGCCATTCCGGTGGCCGAGCTCGACGCCGCCAAGATCGACGCCGATATCAAGGACGCCAGCGAGGATGTGGCCGACGCCAAATCCGACGAGGCGCGCCGCCTCGCCTCGGAAAAGCTCGGCCAGCTCCAGGAGCTGAAGGCCGCTCTCGGCCTCTGACGAAAATCGGCGCCTGGAGCCTGTCTCCGGGCGCCGGCCGCGCTCTTATGTGCAATGCGAGCCTGAAGGCTCGCGGTCCAGCGCTCGCCTCGGACCGTGAGCCTTCAGGCTCGCTTCTTTTTGTCGGGAGGCGCGCCGTCCGCGAAATGCGCGCCGGCGGCGTCGCGCTACTTCAAGAACTGCGCGCCGTCGAGCTCGTGCCGCAGCTCGAAGCTGCGGAACTGCGTGAAGATCGGCGCGATCCAGGCTTTGAGCGCGGCGCGAATGACGATCGACATGTCCGGCGGCGGCGAGACCAGCATGCGGCTCAGCGACAGATCCGGCTCGTCCAGAGTCTTCGCCACCGCGCCGTCCAGCGCGCCGATGAGGAAACGGCGCGTCGTCGGATATTGTCCCAGCGTTTCATGGGCATAGGCGCCGAGCGGCGCGGCGCCTTCGTTCTGCACGATCAGCATGGGAAGATCGGGCCATGCCGCCGACAGAGATTTCGCGCTGGCGAGAGCGGAGTCGGTGTGGTCGGCATGGAACAGCAGGATCGGCTGCACGCCGCGCGCGCGGGCCTCCTCGACAAAGCCGATCTCCTTCACCGTCTTGAAAAAGCGGTCATAGGCGCGCTGCCAGACATCGACGATCTTGGGCGTCCCGTCATCGATCAGCAGACGATCGAACAAGGAGATTTGTCCGCGTATGTCGGCCGTGTCGATGACGCGCGCGCGGTCCGGGAACCATTCGTGGTAGCGCGGCGCATGCGGATCGGTGTCGAAGCCTTCGACCTCGGTGAGACGCGAGAGATAGAAGTCCGTCAGCAGCCGCGCGGTCGTCGAAACGCCCGAACGCGGATGCGGGGAACAGGCGACGAACACCAAAGTGCGTCGACTCATCTCTCACTCTCTCGGCGCCGCCCGAGGCTCTCTGTTTTGCCGCTCAACCATGTTCGGCGCTATGCGCCCTCCCTGCCGGCGATCCGATCCAGCAGATGGATGCGGTCGAACTCGTCGGCGATCCTGTTCTGCCAGGTGCGGACATAGCCGCGAAGGACGAAGGAATGGTCCGCCGGCTCCCCTTCCGCCGTCCGATTGGCGACGAAGGTGGAAAAAGGCGCGCCGGCGATCTCCACCTGCTCATAGGACAATTCGTTGAGCTTGGGGATGGTGATCTCGCCCGCCGTCACCACTTTCTCGAAATATTTGCGGTGCGTCACCGGGTCCCATTCGAAAAATGTGGTGTCGTTGACATGGTTCTTGACGAGGAAATAGTCCGCGTCCTCGACATAGGGCGCGACTTCTGCGATTTCGTCGAGCGAGGCGATGGACGATCCGAGCACATGGAACAGAATGAAGCCGACCTCACCTTCCGCCACAGCATCGAGAAAGCCCGTGTCCTGCAGCGCCTGCAGGGCCGGCTCCAGCCCGCCGGCGCGAACGTCGACGACGCTGACCTTCACCTGAGCCGTGGCCAGAGTGTCGATGATCTTCATCTGGTCCGAGGTCGAGGTGAGATCGACGACATTGGTCTGGTCGGGGTGAAAGCGATAGAGCGTGCCGCGCGGCGTCTCCGTGTCGAAGGCCCGGGTCAAGACGTTGTTGGCGGCGAGATAGTCGAGCAGCACGCGCGCGATCGTCGTCTTGCCCACGCCGCCCTTGTCCGCTCCGACCAGAATGAGCGTCGGCCGACCTCTCGGAGGGGCGAGCGGGGGAGTCTTCTCCCGCGCGACCGGCGGCCGCTCCTCACGCGCCGAACTCTGCTTGGTTTCTTTGGTCGGTCTTTGAGCCATGGCCTAGCACCTATATCGCTCGCGCCCGCTTTCGGGCGGCAGGAACATAAAACTCTTACCATTTATGAGTCGGGCGCGCCGAGCCTTTTCTCGCCCCGGGGAGCGCGATCGCGGCCTTTTCCGCCCATACCACTAATGGCGTTTGTAGTTTTTCCGGGCGCCAGCCTATCTTATAGTGAATTGACATTCACGCGACCTCGAATAAGTAGGTCTCACATTTTCGAAGGATTGCGGTTCGTGACGAGGTCTCCGCGCGCAGCGGCGATCGGCGCGGCCGCTTTGTCCGGCGCGAGGGGGTCGCGCAGGGCCGACAGCCGAAGCAAGGGCGCCTATGCGGCGACAGCGCCTATTCGGAGAAAAGGATGAGCGTGATCCGTGTCGAGGACGCAGACGGCGTCACCCACGAGCTGGAGCCTGTGGAAGGCTGGCGGTTGATGGAAATTTTGCGGGACTACGGCATGGGCATGGAGGGCACATGCGGCGGCGCGGTCGCCTGCGCCTCCTGCCATATCGTGCTCGATCCCGAATGGGCGGACAAGGTCGCGCCGCCGCGCGAGGACGAGCTCGACAAGCTCGACGAACTGCCCTTCCTGCATGAGACCTCGCGGCTCTCCTGCCAGATCATCTGGTCGGACGAGCTCGACGGGCTGAAGCTCACACTGGTCAAGGAGCCGACATGACGCGGCCCGCCAATCCCAAATTCTCGCCCAAAATCCTGCTCGCCTCCGATCTCGCCGAGGGCGATGTCGTGTTCTGGGGGCCGGACGGCTGGGAGCGCGATCTCCTGCGCGCGAAAATTGCTTATGACGAGGCCGAGGCGGCGACGCTGGACGCGGCGGGCAAGGCGGCGGTCGCCGCCAATCGCGTCGTCGACGCCTATCTGGTCGATGTGACGGTGGATGCGGCCGGCGCGCCGACGCCGTCGCATTTTCGCGAGAAATTCCGCGCCGCCGGTCCCAGCGTGCGGCGCGATCTCGGCAAGCAGGCAGGGCTGCAAGGAGCGGGGAATCGATGACTGCGCATGATCCGGCCTTGCCGCCGCGCCCCAATTCCGCGCCGACCATCTACGCCTATGACGAATATGACCGCGCCTTCGTGCGCGAGCGCGTCGCTGAATTCCGCGGCCAGGTGGAGCGGCGCCTCGCCGGCGCGCTGACGGAGGACGAATTCCGCCCGTTTCGCCTGATGAACGGGCTCTATCTGCAGCTGCACGCCTATATGCTGCGCGTCGCCATTCCCTATGGCTCGCTCACCTCGCGGCAGATGCGCCAGCTCGCCCATATCGCCGACAAATGGGACAAAGGCTACGGCCATTTCACCACGCGGCAGAACCTCCAATATAATTGGCCGAAGCTCGTCGATGTGCCCGATATTCTCGAGGCGCTCGCCGATGTCGACATGCACGCCATTCAGACCTCCGGCAATTGCATCCGCAATGTGACCGCCGATCATTTCGCCGGCGTCGCCGCCGATGAGCTGGAGGACCCGCGGCCGACGGCGGAGTTTCTGCGCCAATGGTCGAGCGCCCATGCCGAGTTCAGCTTTCTGCCGCGCAAGTTCAAGATCGCGGTGAGCGGCGCCGAGCATGACCGCGCCGCGATCAAGATTCACGACATCGGCCTGCGCATCGTGAAGAATGCGGAAGGCGAGATCGGCTATGAGGTGATCGTCGGCGGCGGTCTCGGCCGCACGCCTTTCGTCGGCAAGCTGCTCCGGGAGTTCCTGCCGCGCGCCGATCTGCTCGCCTATCTCGAGGCGATCTTGCGCGTCTATAATCGCTTCGGCCGCCGCGACAATAAATACAAGGCGCGCATCAAAATATTGGTGCACGAGACCGGGCTCGACGAGATTCGCGCGCAGGTGGAGGCGGAGCTCGCCGCCATGGATCGCGCGCCTTTCGCCTATGACGCGCAGGAGCTGGAGCGCGTCGTCGCCGCTTTCGCGCCGCCCGATTACGAGACCTTGCCGGCGCATTCGGACGGCTTCGAGAAGGCCAAGGCGGAGAACGGCGAATTCGCCGCATTCGCCGCGACGAATGTCGCGCCGCACAAGGTTCCCGGCTACGCCATCGTCACCGTCTCGCTGAAGCCGATCGGCGGCATTCCGGGCGACGCCACTTCCACGCAAATGCGCGCGCTCGCCGACGCGGCCGACACATACGGCTTCGGCGAATTGCGCGTCAGCCATGAGCAGAACATCATTCTTCCGCATGTGAAGCAGGATGATCTCCTCGCTCTGTGGCGCGATCTTTCGGCGGCGGGCCTCGCGACCGCCAACGCCGGGCTCATCAGCGACATCATCTCCTGCCCTGGGCTCGACTATTGCGCGCTCGCGACGGCGCGCTCCATCCCGATCGCTCAGGCGATCTCGGAGCGTTTCGCCGATCTCGAGCGTCAGCGTCTCATCGGCAAGCTGGGGATCAAGATTTCCGGCTGCATCAACGCCTGCGGCCATCATCATATCGGCGCGATCGGCATTCTCGGCCTCGAGAAGAAAGGCGTCGAATCCTATCAGATCACGCTCGGCGGCGATCCGACGCTTTCGGCCTCGATCGGCGAGCTGCTCGGTCCCGGCGTGTCGGCGGAAGAGGTTCCCGACGTGATCGAGAGCCTGGTGCAATTCTATCTCGCCGAGCGGCGCGACGGCGAGGCTTTCATCGACACATGGCGGCGCTTGGGCCATAAGCGCTTCAAGGAATCTGCGCGCCGGGAGGGCGAGGATGGCTCTGGTATCTGACGGCGCTTTCATCGCGGACGAGTGGCGCCGTCTCGCCGATGAGGAATCGCTTCCCGGCTCCGGCAAGGTGATCGTCTCGCTCGCGCGTCTGCCCGCCGCGCTGGAGGATGCGCGGCCGACGGCGCTCGGCGTCTATGTCGCCAACACGACGGACCCGAAAGCGCTCGCGCCTCATTTCGCGCGTCTCGCGCTCATCGACATCGCCTTCCCGGCCTTCACCGACGGGCGCGGCTTCTCGCTGGCGCGGCTGCTGCGGCGCGACGGCTTCGCCGGCGAATTGCGGGCGAGCGGACGGCTGACGCCGGACCAATATCTGCACGCGATCGGCGGCGGCTTCGACACGATCGAGATACCCGACGAGCTCGCTGCGCATCACGGCGAGGCCAATTGGGCCAAGGCGCGTCAGGCGCGCAGCCTCTCCTATCAGCGCGGCGTCGCTGGCGGCGCGTCCATACTCGAGCGTCGGCGAAAGGGCGTGGCATGAAGACGTCGATCGTCGAAACGCTGGCGCCGCGCCTCGCGCCGCTCGATCTCGATCATCGCCTGAAGCTCACGCGCGAGGTCATTCCCGGCCGCATCGTCTTCACGACGAGCTTCGGCATAGAGGATCAGCTCGTCACCCATTCCATCTTCACCCAGGGCCTCGAGATCGAGGTGGTGACGATCGACACGGGCCGTCTCTTCGAGGAGACGATCGCCCTTTGGGAGAAGACCGAGGCGCGCTATGCGCGGCGCATTCACGCCGCCTATCCGCAGGCGCTGCTGCTCGCCGATTATGTCGCCGAGCATGGCGTCAACGGCTTCTATCGCTCGGTCGAGAATCGCAAGGCTTGCTGTCATATTCGCAAGGTGGAGCCGTTGTCGCGCCTGCTCGCCGGCGCCTCCGCCTGGGTGACGGGCCTGCGCGCCGATCAATCGCAGGCGCGCGAGGGCGTGCATCTCATCGAGAGCGACGCCGAGCGTCGGCTCATCAAGCTCAATCCGCTCGCCGATTACACGCGCGACTCCATCGTCGCCGCGACGGAGGAATTCAGCGTTCCCGTGAACGAGCTGCACGCCAAGGGCTTTCTCTCCATCGGCTGCGCGCCCTGCACGCGCGCGCTGGAGCCCGGCGAAAGCGAGCGCGCCGGCCGCTGGTGGTGGGAAGAGGACGAGAAGAAAGAATGCGGCCTGCATGTCGGGCCGGACGGCCGACTGACGCGCGGCCCGGCGCCGGAGGGCTCGCAATGAACGCGCTGGCGTCCAAACCTCTCGGCCATTTGGATCGGCTGGAGGCGGAGAGCATCCACATCATGCGCGAGGTCGTCGCCGAATGCGAGCGGCCGGTGATGCTCTACTCCATCGGCAAGGATTCGGCGGTGATGCTGCATCTCGCCATGAAGGCCTTCTATCCGTCGAAGCCGCCATTCCCGCTTCTGCATGTCGACACGACATGGAAGTTCAAGGAAATGATCGCCTTTCGCGACCGCCGCGCGGCCGAGACGGGCCTCGAGCTGCTCGTGCACTCCAATCCTGAAGGGATCGCGATGAATATCGATCCCACGGTGCATGGCTCGCAGCTGCATACGCAGATCATGAAGACCGACGCGCTGAAGCAGGCGCTCGACAAATGGAAATTCGACGCGGCCTTCGGCGGCGCGCGGCGCGACGAGGAGAAATCCCGCGCCAAGGAGCGGGTGCTCTCCTTCCGCAACGCGCAGCATCGCTGGGATCCGAAGGCGCAGCGCCCCGAGTTCTGGCGCCTCTACAATGCGCGCAAGGGTCCGGGCGAGAGCCTGCGCGTCTTCCCTCTGTCCAATTGGACCGAGGCCGATGTGTGGGATTACATCGCGCGCGAGGGCATCGACGTCGTGCCGCTCTATTTCGCCAAGGAGCGCCCGGTGGTCGATCGCGGCGGCATGCTCATCATGGTGGACGACGATCGCCTGAAGCTGCAGCCCGGCGAGACCGTGCAGCAGAGGCTGGTGCGCTTCCGCACGCTCGGCTGCTATCCGCTGACCGGCGCGATCGACAGCTCCGCGGCGACGCTGGAGGAGATCATCGCCGAAATGCGCGCGAGCCGCTCCTCCGAGCGTCAGGGCCGCCTCATCGATCACGACGGCTCCTCCTCCATGGAGCAGAAGAAGCAGGAGGGTTATTTTTGATGCACGGCGGCCTCGCCACGCCCGCGCCGCTGCGCGCTCCCGCCGGGCCGGCGCCCGCCGACAAGCCCTTGCTGCGCTTCATCACCTGCGGCTCGGTGGACGACGGCAAGTCGACGCTGATCGGCCGTCTGCTCTACGACGCCGATCTCGCCGCCGACGATCTCATCGCCGCGCTCGAGAAGGATTCGAAGAAGCACGGCACGCAGGGCGACGATCTCGATTTCGCGTTGCTCGTCGACGGCCTCGCGGCGGAGCGCGAGCAGGGCATCACCATCGATGTCGCCTATCGCTATTTCGCGACGGAGAAGCGCAAGTTCATCGTCGCCGACACGCCCGGCCATGTGCAATACACGCGCAATATGGCGACCGGCGCCTCGACGGCCGATCTCGCCGTTCTGCTCGTCGACGCGCGCAAGGGCCTGCTCGACCAGACGCGCCGGCACAGCGTCATCGTCTCCATGCTCGGCGTGCGCCATGTCGTCGTCGCCATCAACAAGATGGACCTCGCTTCCTATTCGCAGGACGTCTTCGCCGACATAGAGCGCGACTTCCGCGCCTTCGCCGAGCATTTGCGCTTTCTCACCATTCAGGTGATTCCGCTCGTCGCCAAGGACGGCGACAATCTCGTGCACGCCAGCGCGAAGATGGGCTGGTATTCCGGCCCGCCGCTGCTCGCCTATCTCGAGAGCGTCGCTTCGGACGACAACGCCCGCGTGCTGCCCTTCCGCTTTCCCGTGCAATGGGTGAACCGGCCGTCCCATGATTTCCGCGGCTTCTCCGGCTTCATCGCCGGCGGCAACGTGAAGCCGGGCGATATCGTCCGCGTGCTGCCGTCCGGCCGCGACACGACGATCGCGCGCATCGTCACCTATGACGGCGATCTCGCCCATGCGGTGGCCGGCCAGTCGGTGACGCTGACCCTCACCGAGGAGATCGACATTTCGCGCGGCGACATGCTCGCCTCGCCGGTGTCGCCGGCCAAGATCGGCGATCGCCTATCGGCCCGCCTCCTGTGGCTGGTGCGCGAGCCGCTCACGCTGGACAAGAGCTATCTTTTGAAGCTCGGCGCGCGCACGACGCCGGCCTTTGTGAAGCAGGTCGCCTCGCACATAAAGATCGAGACCGGCCTCGCCGAGCCGCTCGCCGATACGACGCAGACGCTCGCCTTCAACGAGATCGGCGAGGCGGAGCTGTGGCTCGACACGGCCATCGCCTGCGATCTCTATGAGGACAATCGCGAGACCGGCGGCTTCATCCTCATCGACCGCGTGACCAATGAGACGGTCGCCGTCGGCATGGTGAAGCAATCGGCCTGGACCGAGCGCAGCGCGCGCAATGGCGTGGAGGCGAGCTACGCCTCCATGGAAGGCGTGCCGCCGCCCGATCATCTGCTGCATCCGACGCCCTTGCGCAGCCTGGTGAAATCGCTGTCCTGGCGCGTGCCCGGCAGCGTCATCACTTTCGCTGCGGCCTTTCTGTTCACACAGGACACGGGCATATCGGCGGCGATCACCGGCACGGAGATCGTCTCCAAGATCGTGCTCTATTATCTGCACGAGCGCCTATGGACGCGCTTCGCCGTCGGCCTCACCAAGGGCGAGCCGCCGCACGACGACACGGGATTGTAAGGGCGCTCGCGCGAGACGCTGAAGCGCCCCCTCCCTCACGCTTCCCCGCTACGCGGGAGAGGGAAGGCGACGACATTTCGCCAAGCCTCGATGAAGCGCGCAATCCGCTCCCTCTCCTGCGAAGCGGGAGAGGGTCGGGGAGGGGTGATACAACAGGAGCCCGCGAAGCGGGCGTCTCGAAGGGGCGCCGCCGAGTGGGCGCTGGATCGTCCTTCGAGGCTTTTTGCACGCCGCAAAAAGCGCCTCAGGACGAGGGGGTTGCATTTGCCCGGCCGAAGCGATCAGCCGGACGTCCATCGGCCGTCATTGCGAGCGAAGCGAAGCAATCCAGAGTCGTGGGGCGGCCCCTGGATCGCTTCGTCGCTTCGCTCCTCGCGATGACGGGTGATACAACAGGAGCCCGTGAAGCGGGCGTCTCGAAGGGGCGCCGCTGAGTGGGCGCCGGATCGTCCTTCGAGGCTTTTTGCGTGCCGCAAAAAGCGCCTCAGGACGAGGGGGGTGGGTTTGCTCGGCCGAAGCGATCAGCCGGCCGTCCATCGGCCGTCATTGCGAGCGAAGCGAAGCAATCCAGAGTCGTGGGGCGGCCCCTGGATCGCTTCGTCGCTTCG
>NZ_JBQUZK010000036.1:0-19794 GCF_056313885.1 Methylosinus sp. DMC45 | reverse complement strand
CGCTCCTCGCGATGACGGGTGATAAAACAGGAGCCCGCGAAGCGGGCGTCTCGAAGGACGAGGGGGCTGCATTTGCCCGGCCGAACCGGCTTCGCGCCGCCGCTCTACGGAGCGTCGCCCCCCATCAATGCGCCTCGTCCCAATTCTGCGCGGCGCGGGCTTCCACTTCCAGCGGCACGGAGAGCGCCACGGCCGGATGCGGCGCTTCTTCCATCACGCGCTTGACGATGCGGATCGTCGCCTCGGCTTCGTCCTTCGGCGCCTCGAACACCAGCTCGTCATGCACTTGCAGCAGCATGCGCGCGCTCAGCCGCTCATGCGCGAGCGCTTCGTCCATGCGCGCCATGGCGCGGCGGATGATGTCGGCGGCCGCGCCTTGGATCGGCGCATTGATCGCCGCGCGCTCGAAGAAAGCGCGTTCCGAGGCGTTGGAGGAGCCGATGCGCGGGAAATGGCATTTGCGGCCGAAGATGGTGGTGACGAGGCCGTTCTCGCGCACGGCCTTGCGCGTCTTGTCCATATAGGCGCGAATGCCGGGGAAGCGCTCGAAATAGCGCTTGATATAGGCGGCCGCCTCCTCGCGCGGAATGGAGAGCTGATTGGCGAGGCCGAAGGCGGAAATGCCATAGATGATGCCGAAATTGATCGCCTTGGCGCGGCGGCGCACCTCTGACGGCATGCCCTGCACCGGCACGCCGAACATTTCGCTCGCCGTCATCGCGTGAATGTCGATGCCATCGGCGAAGGCCTGCCGCAATTGCGGAATATCGGCGATATGCGCGAGCAGCCGCAATTCGATCTGCGAATAATCCGCCGAGATGAGCACATTGCCGGGCTCGGCGACGAAGGCCGTGCGAATCTTGCGCCCCGCTTCATTGCGCACGGGGATGTTCTGCAGATTGGGGTCGGACGAGGAGAGCCGCCCCGTCGTCGTCGCGGCCAGCGCGTAAGATGTGTGGACGCGATGCGTCGTCTTGTTCACGAAGCCGGGCAGCGCATCCGTGTATGTCGATTTGAGCTTGGAGAGCTGCCGCCAATCCAATATTCGCGCGGCGAAAATATTGCCGCTCTCGGCCAATTCGTCGAGCACGCTGGCCGAGGTGGACCAGGCGCCGGTCGCGGTCTTCTTGGCGCCGGGCAGGCCCATCTTGCCGAAGAGAATATCGCCCAATTGCTTGGGCGAGCCGAGATTGAAGCTCTCGCCGGCGAGCTCGTGAATCTCGGCCTCGAGCCGCGCCATATCCTGCGCGAATTCGCCGGAGAGGCGCGAGAGAATATTGCGATCGATCGCAATTCCGCGCCGCTCCATTTTGGCGAGCACGCTCACCATGGGGCGCTCCAGCGTCTCATAGACGCTGGTCATATGCTCGGCGGCAAGGCGCGGCCTCAACGCGCGCCACAGACGCAGAGCGACATCGGAATCTTCCGCCGCATATTCGGTCGCTTTGTCGAGCGGCACGCGCGCGAAGCCGATGAAGCTGCGGCCGGAGCCGGCGACCGCCGAAAACGGAATGCATTCGTGGCCGAGATGCTTCTTCGAGAGCTCGTCGAGGCCGTGATTATTGCGGCCGGCGTCGAGCACATAAGAGATCAGCATCGTGTCCTCGATCGGCGCGACATCGATGCCGCAGCAGGCCAGAACGAGGAGATCATATTTCATATTATGCGCGATCTTCAGCACGCCGCGCGCTTCCAGCAGCGGCTTCAGATGCGCGAGCGCTTCCGCAAAAGGAATTTGCACGGGCGGCGGATCGCCGCCGAGCAGATCGGCGCCGGTGGGCGCGACATGCTGCAGCGGAATATAGCAGGCGCGTCCGGGCGCCGTCGCCAGCGAGACGCCGACGAGATCGCAGGACATTGGATCGAGCGAGGTCGTCTCCGTATCCATCGCGACGACGCCAATGGAGAAAGCTTCCGCGATCCAGGCGTCGAGCCGCTCGAGCGTCGTCACCGTCTCATAGAGCGATCGATCGATCTTGGTCGCGACGCCTTGCTCGCGCCGCGCCTCGGCGAGCGCGGCCGGGCCGAGCGCGCCCTTCTCTCCCGTGGCAGCGGTGGGCGCGCCCGGCGCAGCCGCTTCCGGCGCGGGCAGGGCGGGCGCCTCGGCGACCTCGCCATTGCGGCCGCGCCATCCCGCCGGGCCCACGAAGGCGGGGTCCGGCTCTATCTCATTCGCTTCGACGCCATAGGTCTCCGCCGCGCGGCGCGTGAGCTGTGTGAACTCCATCGCCTGCAGAAAGCCGACCAGCGTCTTGCCGTCCGGCTGATGCAGGCCGAGATCGTCGAGCGGAATCTCCAGCGGCGCGTCGTCGACGAGCTTCACCAGTCTCTCCGACGTGCGGATCAGCGCGACGCTCGCAGGATCGGTCAGCGTCTCGCGGCGCTTTGGCTGCTTGATCTCGCCGGCGCGCGCGAGCAGCGTGTCGAGATCGCCATATTCATTGATGAGCTGTGCGGCGGTTTTCACGCCAATGCCCTTGGCGCCCGGCACATTGTCAGTGGAATCGCCGGCGAGCGCCTGCACATCGACCACCTTCTCGGGCGGCACGCCGAAATAATCGACCACTTCGGCGACGCCGATGCGTCGCTCCTCGCGCGCGCCGGAAGCGGGATCATACATCGACACTTTATCGTCGATGAGCTGCATGAGGTCTTTGTCGGCGGAGACGATCAGCACATCGGCGCCGCGCGCTCGCGCTTCTTTGGCGTAAGTGGCGATGAGATCGTCCGCCTCATAGACGTCCTGCTCGATCGGCAGCAGGCCGAAGGCGCGCACGGCCGCGCGCATCAGCGGAAATTGCGGAATGAGATCGTCGGGCGGGTCCTGACGATGCGCCTTGTAGTCGGGGTAGATCTCCTTGCGGAAGGAGTTCTCCGATTTGTCGAAGATGATGGCGAGATGCGTCGGCGTGAGATCGGCCGCGCCCTCGCGGATGAATTGAAACAGCTTGGCGCAGAACAGCCGCACCGCGCCGGTCGGCAGGCGGTCCGTGCGATAATTATATTTCGCGTCCTGCCGTATCGACTGGAAATAGGCGCGAAAGACGAAGGACGAGCCGTCGACGAGGAAGACGCGGCTGTCGGGACCGACGGGCTTATGTGTGAGAGTCATCGCGCGAGGAGCATGAACGCTGGGCCCTCGAAGAGAGGGCGGAAAGGGCGCGCGCAAGATAGCCCCGATCTCTCGGCATGGATACCCCCGGCTCGTCTCCCGGCGCGGCGCCGCGCAGGCAAAAAGGCCTCGCGCGGCCGAAGCCGGCGAGGCAGTGGGGATCGTCACACTTACGGCGGCGACGGTAGCGTCTGCGCCGCGCCGTTGAACCGCCAATCGGCGAGAGGCGACGGGTCCAGCGCCGCGCGCAAAAAAAATCGCCCCGCTCGGGCGCGCGGGGCGAAGCGAAACGAGACGAATTCGGATGAATTGCGGCTCGCCGCGCGTTCCTCAATTGATCATGCGCGTGGTGGCGCCGGTGTCGCCCGTCACGCTCGCGCTCTTGGGCGAAATCCATTCTGGAACCTTCGTCAGCGCGACGGCGACGAAGGCGACGAGGCCGACCGCCCATATGACGATCTTGCCGTAATTCGTGCCGCCATGAACGTTCAACGCCATTGTTCCCTCCGTTGGTTTTTCTTCATTGGTCGCACGGCCGGATGGCTCGGCCATGCTGACGATGGCGAGACGTCGGCGGCTTTGACACCGCCAATTCGCGAAAGCGGAGGGGTCCAGCGCGCGTCAGAGCAAAGATTCGGTCCAGCGAATGCGGCCGTGGACGCAGAGGCGCTCGGCGCCGGCGCGCTCCAGCCTCTCGGGCTCGTAGCAGGCGCGATTGTCGGAGATCAGCGTGATCGCGCCATCCACATTGCGGCGCACGCGGCGGATCAACGGGCCATCGTCGAGCGAGACGAGATAGATGGCGTCGCCGATGATGTCGCGCTGCGAGCGGTCGATCAGCACGATCGCGCCATCCTCTATCGTCGGCCGCATGGAATCGCCGCGCGCGCGCAAAAATTCGAGCGCGTCGATCTCGGTTCCGAGGCGTCGCAGCAGAGCGCGCGGAAAGGCGATCCGCTCGCCGGCGATTTCTCCCTCCGCCGCCGCGCCGATCCGTAGCGGCGGGATTTGCGCCATATCCGGGCCGAGCGGAATCGCCGGCGGCGCGCCGGCCTCGAATATGGGAGCGCCGCGATCCAGCACCAGCCAGTCGAGCGAGACGCCCGTCACCTCGGCGATGCGGCCGAGCTTCTCGGCGGAGGCTTCGGTCTCGCCATTGAGATAGCGGCTATAAGTGGAGGAGGTGACGCCCGCATCCCGCAAAATTCTGGCCGGACCGCCCGCCGCATCGACCGCCTGGCCCAATCTCCGGGCGAGGCCGGCTCTGTCGAATGCGGGATTAGTTTTCGTTTCCGGCACACACTCTCTCATATTTGCTTGACAGAGACGCGCGAATGCGGGACCTTCGGCGCGGGGTTGGTTTCCATTTACGGTTAACATGCCGGATGTGGCGTGTCACCGTGGGGCTTGTTGCGCCCATGATTTGCAGTTGGAGAGATTTCGTCCGACGCGACAGCCTGCATGACGCGGATTCGTCTGGGCGTCGGGATTGTCGCCGCCCTACGGAAACCGGCCGCGCGGCGATGGGCAACGACAATCGGGCGACGATGTCGCCGGGCGCTGCGGGGATGGGCGACGCCGGCGATCGGCAATTCGCTCTGGCTCTGTCGCTGGCGCGCATGTTGTTGGCGACGCGCGGGCAATTCGCGCTGGCTTTGCGCGATCTCTGCTCGGCGCGATCGGGATGCGAGCGGCCGAATGGTCTCACGCTGCGCGTCATAGAGCAAAAGACGGATGATACGATCTACGCCTTGGGGCGGGGCGGGTCGGCGATGCTCGAGGAGACGCTGCGGCGCGCGATCGACGACATGATGAGCGAAGCCGCGCTCGGAGCCGGCGGCGCCCCTTACTTCGCCGATTAGCGCTTTCAGCCGAGGCGGCCGCCCGGTTCGGGGGGGCATGAACCGAGATTCGACCCTCGCCAGAAATCCAGACAACTCCCCTTGAAGCAAGCATCACGCGGATCGGAGGCGGCGTCGCCGTCGGGCGATCTTCGGGGAATGAAATTTCGGCGACGACGAGAATTCACGCGCCGCCTAGATTCGAACGATCGAGCGGCCGCTCGGCCTTCCTCCCTCCGCCAGGATTCTCTGACGAGATGATTTCTCAGAGCAGGGCTTGACTCGATTGTTATAAGATATATCTTAGAGCTGTCTAAATGAAAGGAGACACATTTATGAAGCATCATCACAAACATTGGGATCACGGCGGCCATCCGGCTTTCGCGCTGCGCGCTATGCGGGGCGGCGGGGACGAGCCTTTCGGCCGTGGCGGCCACGGAATGCGCGGCGCCGGTGGGCGGCATGGCTTCGGCCCCGGCGATGGCGAGCGTGGCGGCGGCCGCGGACGGCGGCGCATGTTCGAGGGCGGCGAGCTGCGGCTGGTGATCCTGCTGCTGCTGGAGAGCGAGCCGCGCCATGGCTATGACGTCATCCGCGAGATCGAGACGCGCACCGGCGGCGTCTATGCGCCGAGCCCCGGCATCGTCTATCCGACGCTGACCCTGCTCGAGGAGCTGGGACAGGTGGAGGTCCAGCCGACCGAGGGCGCCAAGAAGCTCTATGCGATCACCGATGCGGGCAAGGCCCATCTCGCGGAGAATCGCAAGGAGGCGGAGGCGGCGCTCGCCCGTTTCGAGGAGCTGCGCGCCAGAAGCGCGGGCGTAGATACGGGGCCGGTGTTCCGCGCCATGGGCAATCTGAAGACCGTGCTGCAGCAGCGCCTCTCCGGCGCGCCGGACAAGGAGCTGCTGTTTCAGGTCGCCGATCTCATCGACGAGGCGGCGCGCAAGATCGAGCGGCTGTGACGCTCACGGCGGCGAAGCCCCTTCATTCTGCGGAGCAGGTGTATTCGAGCCGAACGCGCCTCACTCCACTGTCACGCTCTTCGCCAGATTGCGTGGCTGGTCCACATCCTTCCCCATGAACACCGCCACATGATAGGCGAGCAATTGCACGGGGACGGCGTAGACCAGCGGCGCGAAGGCGCCGCTCATCTCTGGCAGCTCGATGAAGCCGGCCAGCTCGGCCGCCGCCGCCTCGCGCGCCGCGGCGGAGCCGATGAGAATGAGATGGCCGCCGCGCGCGGCGACCTCCTGCAGATTGGAGACGGTCTTCTCCAGAGTGGCGTCCGGCGGCGCCAGCACAATCACCGGCATGGCGTAGTCGATCAGCGCGATCGGCCCATGCTTCAGCTCGCCGGCGGCATAGCCCTCCGCATGAATATAGGAGAGCTCCTTCAGCTTCAGCGCGCCTTCCAGCGCCAGCGGATAGGCGCCGCCGCGGCCGAGATAGAGAACGCTGGAGGCGCGCGCCACATCGCGGGCGACCGGCTCGACCTTCGCCTCGCGGGCGAGGGCCGCGGCCATTTGGCCCGGCGTCTGCGCCAGCTCGCGCACCAGGCGCTTTTCGTCCGCCTCGCTCAGCACGCCGCGGGCGCGCCCGAGCGCAATGGCGAGGCTCGCGAAAACGGCGAGCTGACAGGTGAAGGCCTTGGTGGAGGCGACGCCGATCTCGGGGCCGGCGAGCGTCAGCGCGACGGTGTCGCTCTCGCGCGCGATGGTCGAGGTCTCGACATTGACGATGGAGAGAATGTGCTGGCCCTGCGCCTTGGCGTAGCGTAGCGCGGCGAGCGTGTCGGCCGTCTCGCCCGATTGCGAGACGACGATCATCAGCCCATTCTCGGCGAGCGGCGCCTCGCGATAGCGGAATTCCGAGGCGATATCGATGTCCACCGCGAGCCGCGCATAGCGCTCGATCCAATAGCGCGCAATGAGCCCGGCGTAGAAGGCCGTGCCGCAAGCCGATATTGTGACGCGCGAAAGCTTTTTGGGATCGAAAGGCAGAGCGAAGGGCAGGCGCACCTCGCCGGCCGAAAGATCGAGATAATGCGAGAGCGTGCGGCCGACGACCTCCGGCTGCTCGTGAATCTCCTTGGCCATGAAATGGCGGTAATTGCCCTTGTCCACGAGGAAGGAGCCCGCCTGCAAGGGCTGGCGGCGGCGCTCGGCCTCCTTGCCGGCGGCGTCGTAGAAGGTGATCTTCTCGCGCGTCAGCACGACATGATCGCCCTCCTCGAGATAGGCGATCTGGCGCGCGAAAGGCGCGAGCGCCAGAGCGTCGGAGCCGAGATAGACGCCTTCGTCGCCCCAGCCAGCGGCGAGCGGCGCGCCGCGGCGGGCGCCGATCATAAGATCCTCCTCGCCCTCGAAGAGGAAGGCGAGAGCGAAAGCGCCATTGAGCCGAGCGAGCGTGGCCGCGACCGCCTCGCGCGGCGCGGCGCCCTTGCTGCGCTCCTCGCCGACGAGATGGGCGACCACTTCCGTATCCGTCTCGGTGGCGAAGACATGCTCCTTGCCGGTCAGCTCCTCGCGCAATTCGCGAAAATTCTCGATGATGCCATTGTGGACCACGGCGAGCCCGCCGCTCGTATGCGGATGGGCGTTGGTCTCGGTGGGGCGGCCATGGGTGGCCCAGCGCGTATGGCCTATGCCGCTCGTCCCCTGCAGCGGCGAGGCGGCGAGCTTCTCCTCGAGATTGCGCAGCTTGCCGCTGGCGCGCAGGCGCGTGAGCTTGCCCTTCTCCAGCGTGGCGATGCCGGCGGAATCATAGCCGCGATATTCGAGCCGCTTCAGCGCCTCGACGAGAGAGGGCGCGACGGGCTCGCGTCCGAGAATGCCGACGATGCCGCACATGAAAGCTCTCCGAAAACGGTTGGCCCAGCCGCTTTCGTCATAGCCTGCGGCCCGGCCTTTGACGAGCTTAGCAGTTTCACGCGCGCTTCGAGGCGGCGCTCCCGCCCAAAAGCGCGCGTTCTCCGTCTTTTAGTAAACGAAACCCTTGTCGATAGGCTGTCCCGCTATCGACCACGGCGACGACGCTCACCAATTTTTCTTTTGATTCGATGTCGAAGCGGCCGGGGTCGAATGCCGACACGCCGACCGAGACAGGCGGCTTCGTTCGCGCGACGCGCGTGCGCATCACACGCACGATCGCGGTCCATCGTTCGGCTTTCGCTCGTGAACTCGCAAATCGCGACGCGAAAGCGACGACCCCTTTTGAATGGGCCTCGACCATGGGCTCGACCTTCGGCTTGGGATAGTCGGGCCAGAACAGCGCCAGATGCTCCACGAGCAGACCGAGGGTCGGGGCCAATTGCCAGCCGAGCGCTTTGGCGTGATGCAGCCGGACATTGGAGAAGAGCGAGGGCAGAGCGGTGAAGCTGGTCCCGGGCAGAACATCGGCGATGTTGCGCACGACATTGGGCCACCAATGCGCGATCTCGAAAAGCTGCCCCTCGACATTGTTGCGCTCCCGCAGGAAATCGTTTGGCGCGATGCGCGAGAGCGCCGCGAGCCGTTCGGGATCGAGGATGCGCAAGCCGGCCGCCGCAGCGGCGGCCATCGCGCCTATGTTGATGAGCATGGCCGCGCCTCTGTCCGGCCGCTCCAGAATCGCGATCGGCAGAGCTTCATCCGCCAGCGCGACGTCGAGCAATGTGTCGGCGATTATGAGGCGGATCAGCCCGTAATCCGCGCGCGTCGCGAAAAGCGGCGAAGCGGCGCGCGGCACATGGGCGAGAAATTTCGCGTTCTCGGCGAGATAGGACGCGTATATGGCGACCCGCGCGTTCGACGAGGCCCCAGCCAATGTGTCACAGAATGTGTTCATCGGCTGGGCGAAAAATTCGCCGAGCATCGCCTCCTTGCTCGTCTCGGCGAAAGCGGCTCGCGCCGTCTCGCGAATTTTGCGCGGCTTCTCTTCCATCGGCGCGCCGCTCCGTCGCCGATCGGCACGGGAGCGGAGGCGGGGTCGCGGAAAAAATGCACGCTCCGCAAAGAGGTTCCCGCATAGAGCATGGCTTTGTCGCCGCGCATGACGAGCGTGCGCCGCCCGCCGGATGTCGCCAATGTCCAGGCGATGCTGTCCGGTCCGGCTTTTTGGCCCACGCCGACATATTGAAACGCCACGCCGTCCCGGGCGCAGGTCGCACGCGCCGCGACATGTAGAGGATCTTTCGCGAAGATGGCGTCGGCTCGACGCCGGACAAGATCGGCGCGCGTCTCGCGCAGAGAATTGCGTCGCATCAGAGCGTCGCGCTCGGCGGCGAGGCGATCGGGCGACAGCGGCCGCATGATCGGAAGGGCGCGCAGCCACGCCGCATGGATTCGCTTCATGTCTTCGAGAACGAAGAAGCGATGGTCGAGGGGAGCGAAAGAGTCTCGGAAAAACCGGCCTCCCGACATGACTTCTTCGTTCAGAGCTGCGAGGCGCGCCGGTTCGGCGCTCATGAAAGCGAGAAATTCTTCGAAGACTTGCAGATGGTCCGACGCGCTCATCGCAGCGAGGCCGCATCGGCAATTCTCGATCATCCGCTCGGCCATGCCGCTGTTGAAGGCGAATTGCCGATGGCCGCCGTTGTTGACCTGGGCGAGATAATAATCCGAGTGATAGCTCCAGAAGGCTTGCTGCGCGATCTCGCCGGGGACGAGACGGGCTTCGTCCATCGCCCAGTTCACGAAATCGACGACCGCCTCGACCAGCTCTTCTTCTCCGGTCGTGTTTTCGGGAATGAGAATATTTTCAGCGATCAATCCTCGGGGTTCGAGGATTCGACCGTCATCCATCGGGTCAGATTCGACGCTATTCATAAAAAAATCCGGTCCGCGCGCTCGATCTCGAGCATCGGCGCTGGATCACGGTACAACGCTATAGAGTAAAACTCTACAGCGCTCTATTTTTTGTCCTTCTTCGCCTTCTGGACGCGGCGGAAGCTCTCCGCCCAGCCGGTCTTCTCCATCTGGCGGCCGCGGGCGACTGCGAGGGCGTCGGCGGCGACGTCCTTGGTGACGACCGAGCCGGAGCCGATATAGGCGCCGTCGCCGATCGTGACCGGGGCGACCAGCGCCGAATTGGAGCCGATGAAGGCGTTGTCGCCGATGATGGTGCGATATTTGAAGAAACCGTCGTAATTGCAGGTGATGACGCCGGCGCCGATGTTGGAATGCGCGCCGACGGAAGCGTCGCCGATATAGGTCAGATGATTGACCTTTGCGCCCTCGCCGATCTCGGCCCCCTTGATCTCGACGAAATTGCCGACCTTGGCCTGCGCTGCGAGCTTTGCGCCCGGCCGCAGCCGCCCATAGGGGCCGACTGTGGCGCGCTCGCCCACCAGCGCCCCCTCGAGATGAGAATAGGCGTGAATGACCGCGCCATCGGCGATCTCGACGCCGGGACCGATTACGACGCCGGGCTCGATCGTCACATCGCGGCCGATCTTCGTGTCATAGGAGAGAAAGACGGTCTGCGGGGCGATCAGCGTCGCGCCGCCGAGCATGGCCGCGCGGCGGAGGCGCTCCTGGGCGACGCATTCGGCGCGGGCGAGCTGGACGCGGTCGTTGACGCCGAGAACCTCCTCCTCCGCCGCGACCACGAGCCGCGTCCCCAGCCCGGCCGCGGCGGCGCGGGCGACGATATCGGTGAGATAATATTCTTTCTGCGCATTGGCGGCGTCGATCCCGTCCAATAGCGCCAGCGCCTTCGCGCCGGAAATGGCCATCAGCCCGGCGTTGCAGAGCCGGCAGGCGCGCTCGGCCGCGCTCGCGTCCTTCTCCTCCCGAATAGCGGCGGGGCGCCCTTCGGAGTCGCAGAGTATGCGGCCATAGCCATGCGGATCGGCGGCCTCGAAGGCGAGAACGGCGACGGCGGCGCCCTCGGCCAGCGCCGCGCGCAGGGCGGCGATCGTCTCGGCGCGCACCAGCGGCGTATCGGCGAAGAGCACGACGATATCGTCCGCCCCGGCGAAGGCCTCGTGCGCCGCCAGAACGGCATGGGCGGTGCCGAGCTGCTTCTCCTGAACGAAGATTTTGACGTCCGGCCGCTGGCGGCGGGCCTCGGCGGCGACATCCTCCTTGCCGGCGCCGATCACCACGGCGATCTTGTCCAGCGCGTCGGCCGCGGCCAGCACATGGCCGAG
The DNA here is from genome assembly GCF_056313885.1 of Methylosinus sp. DMC45. Lineage (NCBI taxonomy): Bacteria > Pseudomonadati > Pseudomonadota > Alphaproteobacteria > Hyphomicrobiales > Methylocystaceae > Methylosinus > Methylosinus sp. DMC45. The sequence continues at coordinate 8,708 of NZ_JBQUZK010000036.1, read as the reverse complement.
CATGGACCGCCCAGCGACCTCATGGAGGACCTTGGGCCGGCGCGATTTCATGCGCGTGCCCTCGCCGGCGGCGAGAATTACGGCGAGGGAGCGGCGGTCGGTCGGTCGAGCTTCCATCTTGCTGCGCGGCCTCTGGCTCATGGCGGGGAGGGGATGGCGGGGCGCGCGCCCGGCCGTTTTCCTCGCGTTCATATTCGTCCTGCTCATATGCGTCTTGGCAGATTCGCGGGCGGGGGAGCAAGCGCGGGCTCGGCGCGAGGTTTCCGCCGCGCAACCAAAAACAAAAGTTTCGTGTTCCGAAGTCCGGGCTTTCAGGTATATCCGATAGACAAGTCCGCCGTTTTTTCCCGCCCCTTCGTCAGTCACGGGTCCCGGTCCCGCATGTTCGTACGCAGAGACCTGTTGAAAGCCTCCTTGACCGCGCTCGCCGGCGGAATCTCCGGCGGCCGCGCTTTCGCCCAATCGGCTCCGCCGGCCCCGCCGCCGCCGGCGCCCGCAATTTTCGGCCGGGAGGTGGTGATCGAGCTCGCCCGCGCGCTCGCCAAGCGCCCTTTCGCCGCCCCCGGGGCGGAGCTGCGCGAGCCTTTCGCCAATCTGAGCTATGAGCAATATGTCGGCATAAAGACCAAGCCGGGCGCGGCCATATGGAGCGGCGAGAATCGCGGCTTCTCGGTCGAGCCGCTGCACAGGGGATTCATCTTCGGCGCGCCGGTCGAGCTCTATGTCGTCGAGGACCGGATCGCCAAGCGAGTCGCCTATGACCAGGCGAAATTCGACTATGGCGGTCTGAAGGTCGGCGACAAGCTGCCGGATATCGGCTTTTCCGGCTTCCGCATTCTCGCGCCCCAAGGCGCCGGCGCGCCGGACACGGAGCTGGCGCTGTTCCAAGGCGCCAGCTTCTATCGGGCGCTCGCCCGCGGCCAGACTTTGGGCGTCACCGCCCGCGGCCTCTCCATCCGCACCGCCGATCCGCGCGGCGAGGAGTTCCCGGTCTTCCGCAGCTTCTGGATCGAGAAGCCGACGCTCGCCGGCAACGCCCTCGTCATTCACGCTCTGCTCGACTCGCAGAGCGTCACGGGGGCCTATCTGTTCACGCTGCGGCCGGGCGAGGCGACGATCATCGACGCGGAATTCACGCTGTTCCCGCGCGTCGCCATCGATCATCTGGGGCTCGGCGGCGCGGCGGCGGCCTCTCTGTTCACGCCGCTCGACCATCGCCGCTCGGATGATCCGCGTCCCTTCGTCGCCGAGACCAATGGGCTGCAAATGCTCACCGGCAAGGACGAATGGCTGTGGCGCCCGGTCTCCAATCGCGACACGCTGCAAATCTCGGCCTTTGTCGACTCCAATCCGAAGGGCTTCGGATTTTTGACGCGCGACCGTGACATAGAGACCTATCAGGACGACATACAGCATTGGGAGCTGCGTCCTTCGCTCTGGGTGGAGCCGATCGGCGATTGGGGCGAGGGCTCGGTGCAGCTGGTCGAAATCCCCTCCGAATCGGAGGTGAACGCCAATATCGTCGCCTATTGGCGGCCCAAGCAGCCGCTCGCCGCGGGCAAGGAGGCGACCTTCGCCTATCGGCAGTTCTGGTGCTGGAGCCCGCCGGCGCGTCCGCCTTTCGCGGTCGCCGTCTCGGCTTTCGGCGGCCGCGCGCCTTCGCCGAAACTGCGCCGCTTTATCGTCCAGTTTGCAGGCGATAATCTGGGCGATCCGCAACGTGTCGCCAATCTGCGGCCCGTCTTGACGACATCGCCCGGATCGGCGACGAACATTCGCATCTATCCTAATCCGAAGGCGAAGACATGCCGCGTCGTCTTCGACGTCGATCCCGCCGGCGAGACCTTTTGCGAGCTGCGCCTCGTCCTCCATTCGGGCGACGAGCCGATCAGCGAAACCTGGCTCTATAGATGGACGGTGTAGCTCTCTCTCTCGTCGAACCCGTTCCGCCGGACGTCGCCGCCCCGCCGCCGCCCGTCGATCCCGCCGCCGCGCCGCCCATGCCGGCGGAGCGCCGGCTCGAGATGCCGACGCAATCCTTCTGGCGCTTCAAGGCGAAGGAGCGTCGCCGGCGCTTGGCGCCGAAGCTCTGGCGCACGCCTTGGATCTCGCGCTTCGTCACCTTCGGCGGCGGCCTCGCGCTCACCGTTTATGGCGGCTACGAGATGTACCGCGTCATCGACGTCGGCGGCGTCACCACGCTGAAATGGGCGCTGCTCGCGCTCTTCGTGCTGAACTTCTCCTGGATCGCGCTCTCTTTCGCCAGCGCCGTCGTCGGCTTTGTCGCGCTGCTCTTCGCGCGCCGGCCGCCGCCGCCGCCGGAAACGCTCACAGCGCGCACCGCCGTCGTCATGCCCATCTACAATGAGGCGCCGAGCCGCGTCTTCGGCGCGCTGCAGGCCATATTGCAGGATGTGGAGGCGACCGGCCTCGGCGCGCATTTCGACTGGTTCTTCCTCTCCGACACCACGAACCCCGATATTTGGATCGCCGAGGAGCGCGCCTTCGCCGCTATGCGCCGCAGGCTGGGGCCGCAGGCGCGCATCTATTATCGCCGGCGGGAGAAGAACGTCAGCCGCAAGGCCGGCAATATCGCCGATTTCGTCACCCGCTGGGGCGGCGCCTATGAGCATATGGTGGTGCTCGACGCCGACAGCCTGATGGCCGGCGACGCCATCGTGCGCCTCGCCGCCGCGATGGAGGCCGACCCGGACGCCGGCATCATCCAGACGCTGCCGCTCATCATCAATCGCAACACGCTGTTCGCGCGCGTGCAGCAATTCGCGGCGCGCATCTATGGTCCCGTCATCGCCGCCGGCCTCTCGCAATGGATGGGGCGCGACGGCAATTATTGGGGCCATAACGCCATCATCCGCACAGAGGCTTTCGCGCATCATTGCGGCCTGCCCGATCTCAAGGGCCGTCCGCCCTTCGGCGGGCATATTCTCAGCCATGATTTCGTCGAGGCGGCGCTCATTCGCCGCGCCGGCTACTCGGTCTATATGATGCCGACGCTCGGCGGCTCCTTCGAGGAGAGCCCGCCCTCGCTGATCGATCTCTCCATCCGCGATCGTCGCTGGTGTCAGGGCAATCTGCAGCATTCGCGCATTCTGGGCGCGCGCGGATTCCATTGGGCGACGCGGCAGCATTTCCTCACCGGAATCTTCGGCTATCTCACCTCGCCGCTGTGGCTCTGCCAGCTCCTGGTCGGCATCGCGCTCGTCTTTCAGGCGAGCTATTTCCGGCCCGAATATTTCACTGCCAAATTCACGCTCTTTCCGGTGTGGCCGCGCTTCGATGCGGAGCGCTCGCTGGCGCTGTTCGCGCTCACAATGGCGATATTGCTGGCGCCGAAATTCTTCGGCCTCATTCTCGCGATGATCGATCGCGAGACGCGGCGCGGCTCCGGCGGCATTATCATGCTGCTGATCTCGACTCTGTTCGAGGTGCTGATGTCGGCGCTGCTCGCGCCGATCATGATGCTGATCCAGACCGGCCATGTCTTTCACATTCTCTTCGGCGCCGACACGGGCTGGGACCCGCAGCGGCGAGACGACGGCTCGGTTCCCTTCAAGGCGATCGTGCGTCGTCACCGCGCGCATATGGCGCTCGGCGTGCTCACCCTCGTCGCCGGCCTGATGATCTCGCCCTCGCTCGTCGCCTGGATGTCGCCGACCATCGCCGGCCTCATATTGGCGATCGGCATTTCCTACATCACCGGCCAGCGCTGGCTCGGTCTCGTGTTCCGCCGCGCTGGCGTGCTGGTGACGCCGGAGGAGACGACGACGCCCAAGATCGCGCGCAAGGGGCGGGCGTTGCACCGCCTGCTGGCGCGTGTCGGCCAGGACGAGGAGAATTGCCTCGTCGCCATCCACGGCGACCCCGAGCTGCGCGCGCTGCACGAGGCATGGCTGCCGGCGCGCCCGCCGCGCAAGCGCGGCTCCATCTCGGCCGATCGCGCTTTGGCGGAGGCCAAGCTCGCCGACGCCGAATCGCTCGAGGATGCGGTCGAATGGCTCGATCGCAGCGAGCGCCTCGTCGTGCTCGGCGACCGCGCTCTGCTCGGCATGCTGGCGCGCCTGCCGCGCCGGGTCGAGAAGGAGAAAGAAGAAGCCGCGGCGCGAGAGGATGCGACGCGGCTCGCGAGCTGAGCGTCAGAACTTCAGCGAGACGCGGGCGTAATAATAGCCGCCATTGACGCCGAAGGGCGAGAAGGTCGGGAAGATGCCGGCGCCGAGGCTGCGCGTCCAGGGCAGGGTCTGATCGGGCCGCACGCCGAAGAGATTGTTGCCGCCGATCGCCGCGCGCAGGCCCGAGCCGAAATCATAGGCGATCTCGCCATCGGTGATGAATTTCGGCGTGATGACATTGGTGTAGAAGGGCGCGCTGCCGGTGAGCGGCGAGGCGACGACCGAGCTGACGTTGCCATATTGCGTGAAATGCAGCGCGAATGTCCAGGCGTCATAGCTGTAGGACCCGCCGAACACGACCTTGGTTCGCGGCGTGAGATCGGTGATGTTCGATCGCGCCGCGGCGTTGAGCAGCGGCGCGCCGTTGAAGGCCGCCGGCGACTGCGCCACGGAGAGGATCGTCGTCTCGAGGAAGCTCGCCGCCGCGTCGAAGCGCAGCGCGCCATAGGGGCCGAGATCATAGGCGTAATCGGCCTTCACATCGACGCCGCGCGTGCGCGTGAAGGCGCCGTTGACAAAGAAGCTGACCGTGCCGGTCGCGCCCGCCTGCAGCGTGTTGCCGCTCGCGGCGATGGCGGCGAGCGCGGAGGGGCCGGTGAGGCTGCCCGTCGCGACGATGCGATCACGCAGGTCGATCTGATAGGCGTCGACCGAGACATGCAGATCGGGGAGCGGCTCCGTCACCACGCCGAGGCTGATATTGGTCGATTTTTCCGGCTTGAGCGGCTGCGCGCCGGCGACGCTCGCCGCGGAGGAGTTGGGCGGCAGGACGATATTGGCGGTGGTCGGCGAGACGGTCGTCTGTGAGAAGAACTGCTCTGCGAGAGTGGGCGCGCGAAAGCCGGTGCTGACGGTGCCGCGGAGCGCGATGGCGGGAGAAATGTCGTAGCGCGTCGATAGCTTGCCGTTGATCGTGTCGCCGAAGTCGTTGAACGTCTCGTAGCGGCCGGCGATGTCGATCTTCCAATCGGGCAGCGGCTTGCTGCTGATGTCGGCATAGCCGGCGAAGGACTCGCGGCTGTGGTCGCTGGCGTCGGTCGGCCGTATGCCGACCCAGGCGGCCGGGCCGGAGGAATAATAGGAGAAGAAGTCGCCCTGGCGGACCGCATAGGTCTCATGGCGATTCTCCGCGCCTATCGAGATGTTCACCGGCGCGGGCAGGAAGCTCGGCGCGAATTCCTTGCCGAGATCGAGATTGATGGTGCGCAGCGTGCGGAAATATTGGCCGATGTAGAATTGCCGCGGCGTCCAGCCGGCGCCGAAGGCTTTGAGCGTGTCGTTGAACAGCGCGACATTGGCGGATTGGTTCAGCCCGACGTCGATTTTGTCGGAGCCATAGGTCAGGCTGATATCCCATCGGACATCATCCAAGACCTTGCCCTTGGCGCCGCCGCTCAACGACCAGTCTTCCTCGTGAATGGTCTCGCCCGGAACGAAGCCGGAAGGGTCGATGATCTTGTTCGCCGCCGTACCGTTGAGATTGGGCGCGCGATAGTTCTGGAAGGATTCGCCGCGCCGTCCCGCGCCCGTGCCGAAGAGATAGAGCTGCACGCCATTGTCGAGCTCATATCCGGCGTTGAGGCCGGCCGAGCCGGTGATATAGGCCGCATCGCCGATGATGGCCGACACATTGGGATCGACCCAAGGATAGGGCGTGCCGGGGCCGACGCGCAGGCCGGTGCCGTCCTGCGTGCGATCCGGTCCCGTCTGATTGCTGTGCAGATGCGAGGTGAGATCGGCGCCGAGCGTCAGAAATCCCTGGTCGCCGAGCGCGAAGCTCTTGTCCGCCTGCAGATTGCGCGTCAGCCCATTGCCATGCGTGTTGGAATTGTAGCTCTGCCCATAGGAGCCGACGAGCGCTGAGAGTCCGCCGCCCTCGGAATCGGCTTTCAATATGACGTTGATCACGCCGGCGATTGCGTCGGAGCCATATTGGGCGGCGGCGCCGTCCTCGAGAATCTCGACGTGATCGACGAGCGCAACGGGTATGAGATCGAGATCGGCGCCGGCCGCGCCCTTGGTGAAGCCGGTCGAGGACAGATTGGCGGTGCCGTGCCGCCGCTTGCCGTTGACGAGCACGAGCACATGGCTGGCGGTCAGGCCGCGCAGCCGCGGCGAGCGCACCAGATTGTTGATGTCGCCGCCGACGCCATAGATCGAATAGGAAGGATCGAGCCGCTGCAGCGCATCGACGAGATTTGTGCGTCCCGTCGCCTTCAGCCTCTCGCCGCTCAGCACCGTGATCGGCGCCGTGCTCTCGCGCGCCTTGACGCCATAGTCGCGCGTGCCGGTCACGATGACGTCCTCGATCGCCGCCTCGCGCGGCTTCTGCTCGCCGCTGTCCAGCGCGCGCGTCGATGGCGAAAAGATCGCCGCCGCCAGCGCCAGCGCGCTCGCGCCGAGGCGCTTGGCCAGCGGCGGGAATGATGGAGAGGCTGCGCGAGCGGAGCGGAGGTCGGCGCGAAGGAAAGTCATTGCTAGTCTCCTCAAAAAAGAACGAATTGGCGTGCTCGCGCCGGCCGATGTCGATCGACGTCCATCTGGCTGAATTATCCGCAGCCTAAACGCTGCGCTCGAGCTCATGCAAGGCAAAATTGTCAATCAATTCAATACATATAGCAGTATCTGTAGAATTAATTCCATTATTATCGAGGGTATTCGAAGCATATATTTCGAATATGCGGCGCTCTTCGTCGATTCATTCCATCCTGCAGCGAATATCGAGAATTTTCATGCGCCGGCCGCCGCAGGGCGCGGAAGCGCTGCGTTCATTCCCCGCCATCTCGCGGTCAGTCTTGACCAATGCCGCGCCAAAGAGAAGGAAGTCTTCGCGAGCGCGTCCTCGCGACGAATATCATCGTCACGGACGACCAGATCAGGAAGAGGTCCTGTGGCGCTCGACGATCTCTTCATAGACGGCGAGAATGCGCTCGACATGCCGATCCAGCGTCGGCGGATCGCGCCAATAGGCGGCGTGCGCGCCGGCCGACAGGCGCGCGGCCAGCGCGTCGTCCTTCATCCGCGTCAGCGCGCCGGCGAGCGATTCGACATTGGCGCTCGTAAACCAGAGGCCGGTCTCGCCATTCGTCACCTCCTCGCGGCCGGCGCAGACGTCGGAGACGATGACGGGCGTTCCCATCGCCTTGGCTTCCATCACGGTGAGCGGCTGGCCCTCGTACCAGAGCGAGGGGAAGACCAGCGCCCGCGCCGCGCGCATATGGGCTCGCGCCTCGCTCGGCGGCAGCCAGCCGAGGAAGCGCGCCTGCGGATAACGCCCGCGCAGCTCCTCGCCGATCGGCCCGTCGCCGATGAAGACCGGCGTGACGCCCGCGCGCGCCGCCGCCTCGGCGAAGAGAAAGGCGCCCTTTTCCGGCGACAGGCGCCCGACGAAGATGAAATCCCCCGAGGCCGGGTCGCTCTTGGGGCCGAGGTCCTGCGCATCCACCGGATTAGAGACGCGATGCAGCCGCACGCCTTGGGGCAGATAGCGGCCGATGATCTCCTCCTGATAATTCGAGATGCAGATGTAATCGTCGAAGAGCTCGGCGAATTTGGCGGGGCCGCGCGCATAGGCGAGGCGGGCGCTGCGCCAGATCTTGCGCGGATAATTCACAGCATCGCAGGCCGTCGCCCAGCAGGCGGCGGAGAGCGGCTCCAGCCGGCAGAGCTCGTGCTTCTGATAATTGTAGAAGCCGCCATTGGGACAGAAGAGGAAATATTCGTGCAGCGTGTAGACGCGCGGCAGGCCGGAGGCGCGGATCGGCGCGGCGATGGCCGGCGACAGCGCCTTGGCCCAGCCATGCACATGGACGATCGTATTGTCGCGCGGCAGGCGGGCGAGCAGATCGCTCAGCGCCTTGGCGGCGCGCAGGTTCCATGTGCCTTGAAAGGCGGCGGCGATCCGCGAAGGATTGCCGAGAAGGTCATGCTGGCCGAGGCAGACGACCTCTATGCCGGCCGCCGTGAGCCGCTCGTCCACCGGCGCCGCCGAGGCGAAGACGATCGGCCGCGCGCCATGGGCGGCGAGGCCCAATGCGCTCTCGATCGCCACCTTGGCCTGGCCGCCGGTGACGGAGGCGTGGTCGATGCAGATGACGACATTGGGCGCGAAACCGGCCATTGGGGCTCCCGAGGAAAGGCTCTGACGCGAGCTTAGGCCAACGCCCATTAAGCCGAGGTAAGCGCCGCCTTGGCGCGGGCTCGCCCGATCAGACCGACGGGCATGCGCCGATCTTCCGAGGCGCCGCACACGGCAGGATAAATTGTCATGCCTGGATCTCGCTATCCGCCGGGAAGATATTATCTATTGTTTTTCAACATGATACAAATTTCACGACGGTTTCGTGAAAATTTTTGAAACGAGCCGTTGACAGTGCTGCGGGGGCGGTCCTATAAGGCGTTCATCGACGGCGGCGCTGCCAACGAGCGGCGAGCGAAGTCGTTTCTTCGTCTTTTGGGGAGTTGGCCAACCTGGCTGGTTCGTCGGGACGAAGAAGCGTCTCTGGAATTGGGGCTTCG
>NZ_JBQUZK010000035.1:69242-264527 GCF_056313885.1 Methylosinus sp. DMC45 | reverse complement strand
ATTCGCAGCGAGAATCCTCGCCGCAGTCAGGCAGAAAATCCACTCAAGCCACTGTCCGAATTTCCGAGGCCGGCTCTCTGGCGAGTCGCACGATGTCGGCAGGCGACGGCGTCGCCCTTCGATCGGGACGCGCCATCCGGTCGCCGTCCGCTTGTGGCGTTCCGATATCAAAGAATGCCAGCTCGAACTCCGAAGGCTCGGCGGTCCCGATCTCGCGCCGCATCGACCTTTGAGCGTCCGCCACCGCGCGCGCTGCGGTGCGGTATTTTACGAGCAAATCGAGCTGCGCTAGCCGCGCTCGATAATCCGCCGTGTCCTCTGGAGCAGCTCGTCGTGGACCCCGCGCAGTGTCACCGAGGCGGGAGAGTCGCTTCGCCTCCGAATCGCGCCGATCCGGTCCCCATAAAGCAGCCGCGGCCTTGGAGCCGCGCTCCTGCATATCGCAAACGATTTTTTCCAAATTTGCTAATAGTCGCTCCTCCTCGTCGAGTGGCTTGTCGTTGTTCTTGGATTGATTGACGTAAAACAGCGAGTTGATCGGCTTTATGTGCGGGATGAGGATGTCTCTTGCATTTTGCTCAGCCGAAGCGGCTCCCAAATCCTTGTCCGAATAGAATGCTTTCAGAAATTTCAGCAGGAAATAGACTTCTGCGTCGATCGCATCGGCGATTTGCTGTTCGACTTCCGCAACGCCTGGGCGACCCCTTGGATTCGGAGCCGCAGGAAATAGCCCGATGGGTAGGGTGATCCCGACCTTCAATTCACCATCGAATATATCAATCGCGTCGGACGCGCCGCCGAGCAAGCCAGGAGTTTCGTTGGGGCGATGAGGGGTTAGGCCCCAACGACGAAAAAAGTGCGGCGTCCAGATCGCCTCGAGGTATGCAGCGCGGGAGCGCAGGGAGTTTTGTATTTTCGCAATAAGATCCGCAAAATGTATGTCATTAAGAGAATGGCTATTGTCGATAGCAAATACAATAATAGTATGTGGGTCGCTATAAAGATCACATGCTTCGAGCGGCGAGGTCGGAATAGATATATTTCTGTCTATGATAGTCATCTTTCACCTTGAATCGGATAGTTATGCTTTATACGTGAGAGTCTCTGCTCCTTTTCGAATTAAGTGGGGGAGCGCTCGATCTCGTGACGACGATCATAGCCGGAGCAGTCAAATCCGGGAAATATCGTCGTGCGCTCGCTCCGAAAAATCGCCGATCGGGGACAACGTCCGCTTAACGCGAGATGGACCTCCGAAACGCGCCTCGAGATTTCGACGGAGGAGGTCGACTATATTATGATCGCCCTCGCTGGGGAAATTCGGGCAATCTTCCGCGGGAGCCTCCATATATCGAATATGCAAGTCGAGGATCCGGTGGACGACGTAAAGAACATGTCGCCGAGAGACGAGGTGAGTCGGAAATGACGGTGAGAGTAGCCGCATATTACCGAGTGTCGACGCAGCGCCAAGCCAAGGAGGGGCTTTCTCTCGAAGATCAGCAGCGCGCCGTCCGGGCAGACTGCGATGCGCGGGGAGAGGTGATCGTCGAGGAATATATAGAGCGAGGCGTCAGCGGGCGGACCGATGAGAGGGCCGAACTCCAGCGGCTCCTCGCGGACGCAAATTCGATTCCACGCCCATTCGACGCCGTCGTGGTACATTCTTTCTCACGATTTTTCCGTGACGCGGCCGTTCTCGAGCTCACCGTCCGGGACCTGCGGGCGAACGGAATCCAATATCGTTCTATAACGCAGCCGACCGGAAACGATGATGCCGGAGATATGGTCAGGCAGGTATTCGCCATTTTCGACGAATACGGCTCGAAGGAAAATGCGAAGCACGTCCGTCGCACCATGGTCGCCAATGCGAAGGAAGGATTTTGGAACGGCGCGGCCCCACCCTATGGCTACAAGACCATCGTTGCCGAGGTCCGCGGAAAGAAGCAGAAGAAGAAGCTGGAGGTGGACGAAGTCGAGGCGCCGGTGGTTCGTCTCATATTCGATCTCGCCTCGAAGGGCGTCGGCAAATCGGGCCCGCTCGGCGTCAAGAAGATCGTCTCTTATCTGAACGACAACGGCTTCCGAACCCGAAACGGCAATTTTTGGCATATCGGGCCCCTCCACCAACTCCTCACTCGCTCGACCTACAAGGGCGTGCATCAATATAATCGGTCCGACTCGCGAACCCGCGCCAAGCGCAGCGAGGACGAGATCGTGGAGATCGCCGTCCCCCCGATCGTCTCTGTCGATCGATGGACCGCCGTTCAGGAAATCCTCCGCTCGAAGAATCCGAGGGTCAATCCGCCGCAGACGGTGAGCGGGCCCATTCTTCTCACTGGTGTCGCGCGTTGCGTGGAGTGCGGGGCCGCCATGACGATCCGCACGGGCAAGTCGGGACGCTATCGGTATTATTCCTGTGCGAACGCCCAGGCGCGCGGCAAATCGGCGTGCTCCGGGCTTTCCGTCCGCATGGAGCGGCTCGACGAGGCGGTCACTTCGGCGTTGTGCGAGCGCGTCCTGGATCCGAGTCGCCTCGAAAATCTTTTGCGGGAAGTCGGCGATCGGATGCAGGAAGTCGACAGCCGAGATCGGGGGGAGCTGCTTCGCGTCGAAGCCGAACTCGCGGAGGCCAAGCTGCGACTCGACCGTCTTCACGAGGCGATCGAAAAGGGAATCGTGGACGCTTCGGACGCGCAGTTCGCGTCTCGTATCGCCAAGGCCACGACAGACAGGGACGTCGCGGCCGTGGCGAAAGAGCGCATTGTGGCCCGGCGCGTCAACGGCGTTGACATCACGCCGGACAAGGTCGTGGCTTTTGGCGCCGTGATGCGCGACGCCATCACGGCGGGAGAGATTCCGTTCCGGAAGACCTATCTTCGCCTTCTCATCGACGAGATCCGCGTCGGGAAGGAAGTCGCCCTGATCCGCGGCCGCAATGAACGGCTGCATTCCCGCGTCGCCGGCGGCTCGCCGTTCGACGGCGGCATGGTGCCCACTACTGTTCAGGAATGGCGCGCCCGAAGGGATTCGAACCCCTGACCTCTGCCTTCGGAGGGCAGCGCTCTATCCAGCTGAGCTACGGGCGCAAACGAGGCTTCTGCGTCTTCACTATCGCATGCGCGCGGGGCCTGCAATCGGGCGGGGCGGCTTTTCGTGCGGCCTTTGCGGGTTTCAACCGTTTTTGGCTGTGATTTCAGAGCTCTATGTCTTCGTCGAATATCTCGAGCGGCAACAGACGGCGGAAGCGGACCGCGAACCCATCCTCGGTCTGGCGAATGACCTCGGCCTGGGTCCGCTTCCCGATCGTGATCTTCTCGCCCGGGGGAACCTGCACCTCGGTGCGTAGCGAGGCGCCGCTGCGCGAGAGATCCAGGATCTCGCAGGGCAGGGTCACTTGCGCCACGGTGAAAGTGGTGAAGCGCCGCTTGGGCCGCAGACGCTCGTGATCGCGGCATTGCGGGGCGTCCGGCGCGGCGTGTCGCGTCAGCCATGCGAATTGCATCGCCACATGGGCGCGCGGCTGATCCGTGATCTGGAGGTCGACGGTGAAGCCGCCCTCGAAGAGACGAATCACCACGCCGTCGAAACGGCCCCATCGGTCGAGATCGAGCGCGATGCGGTCGCCGACCGCGGGCCGAAAGTCGCTGCGCAGAGCGACGATCTCCGCCGACATGTCGATGGTGCGGCAGGCGTAGCGCCGCTGGTCCGGCGGCAGGCTGAAGCGGCCGTCGAAGCGCGGCTCCGCGATCGTCTCGGCGGCGCGCTGCTCCACCCCGATCTTGGGGCGCAAATCTGGTCGTCTCACGGCCGTCGCTCCACATGCGCGGCGCTCGCCAGTCGCGCATGGACTGGGGCGCTGACGAGTTGCGGCCGCATAACGACCGTAGAATATTATTTAGTCTCAATAGTTTCTGCACGACGGCGACGCAGCCGTCGGGGCTAGATTACGCATGTTAGCGGCAATACGTAAATCGGGCTTGAATCGAAGCCGCGCAATTGACCGCGTTCGGTTCCCGTGACGCCGCCGCCCGCTTGCGCTAGAAGGCGCATATGCGCGCGCTTCTTCTCATCTTTCTCGGGTCCGGCTTGGGCGGGACTCTGAGGCATGTCGTCAATTCCTCGTGCCAGCGCTGGCTCGGCGCGCAACTGCCCTGGGGCGTTTTCCTCATAAATGTCAGCGGGTCCTTCATCATGGGCCTCGCCGCAGGCTATTTCGCCTTCAAGGCGGGGCCGGGTTGGCCGCAGTCGATGCGGCTCTTCGTGACCACAGGCGTGCTCGGCGGCTATACGACCTTCTCCGCCTTCTCGCTGGATGCGGCTACTCTCATCGAGCGCGGCGACACGCTCGCGGCCGGGCTCTATGTGGGCGGCTCGGTGGGCCTGTCGATTGCGGGGCTGTTCCTCGGACTTTATCTGGTGAGGGCTTTGACATGACCGGGGAGGCGGCGCAGGCGCCGCAATCGACGCCCGTGCAGACGCTGATCGTCGACGAGGACGAGGCGGGGCTGCGGCTCGACCGCTGGTTCAAAAGGCGCTTTCCGGCGCTGGCTCTGTCGCATCTCGCGAAAATCTGCCGCAAGGGCGAGGTGCGGGTGGACGGCAAGCGGGTCGACACTTCCACGCGGCTCGAGCAGAATCAGAAGATTCGCGTGCCGCCGCTCAAGCTGGAGACAGTCGCGGCGCCGGCGGTGATGCGAGCGCGGCCGGAGGACGCCCGCGAGCTCGCCGGAATGACCTTGTTCGAGGACGCGCATCTCCTCGTGCTGAACAAGCCCTATGGCCTCGCCGTGCAGGGCGGCTCGGGCATGAAGCGGCATATAGACGGAATGCTCGAATCGCTGGCGGTGGGCGACAAGCGGCCGGTGCTGGTGCATCGGCTCGATCGCGACACCTCCGGCGTGCTGCTGATCGCCAAGAACAGGCGCACCGCCGCCGATCTCGGGGAAATCTTTCGCTCGCGGCAGGCGCATAAGATCTATTGGGCGCTGGTCGAGGGCGTGCCGAAGCCGGCGCAGGGCCGCGTCTCGCTCTATCTCGCCAAGGGCGCCGATATGGCGGACGAGCGCTCGCGCCGCAGCGGCGAGCGGCGCGCGGCCGATCCCGCCGACGCAAGGGAGAAGATGCGCGTCGCCCGCCATGGGGACGAGGGCGCGCAGCATTCGCTGACTTATTACGCCATCGTCGACAAAGCGGCGCCGCGCTGCGCCTGGCTGTCGATGAAGCCCTTGACCGGCCGTACCCATCAGCTCCGCGCCCATGCGGAGGCGATCGGCTGCCCGATCTTCGGCGACCCCAAATATGGCCATAGGCCGGAGGACGAGGTGCGCCGCCGCGATCCGATGCGCGCCATGCCCGCAGAGCTCGAGCCCAAGCTGCATCTTCTGGCGCGGCGGCTGATTCTGCCCCACCCCAAGGGCGGGACGCTCGACGTCACCGCGCCGTTGCCGGCGCATATGAAGAATAGCTGGGCGTTTTTCGGCTTCGATGTGGGGCAGGACGATCCCATATTGTCCGCGCCGGACGCGTGAGCGCGCGAGACACGCCAGAGGAGAGCCCCAATGTCCCATGAAAGCGAAAATCTCGCCGACGGCCTTTTCGTGCCCGATGAGGAGCGAAATCCGCTGCGCAATGCGGTGCAAAGGGGCGCGAGGCCGGAGCTGCCGAAGCGATTCTACCAATCGGCCAGCGTCGGCGAGGCCGATGGCGGCTACGCCGTCCTGCTCGACGGGCGGACGGTCAAGACGCCGGCGCGGCGAATATTGACGACTCCGTCCTCGCCCTTGACCGCGGCGCTGGCCGAGGAATGGGGGACGCAGGGGGAAAGGCTCAATCCGACATCCATGCCTTTGACGCGGCTTGTAAACTCGGCGATCGACGGAGTCGCCGACCGGCTCGAGGAGGTCGCCGCCGACGTCGCCAAATATGCGGGCTCCGACCTCGTGAGCTATCGCGCCGACGGGCCGGCCGGCCTCGCCGCGGCGCAGGCGGCGGCTTGGGATCCGCTGCTCGCCTTCGCCAAGCAGCGGCTCGGCGCCGAGCTCGCCGTGACCTCGGGCGTGATATTCGTCTCCCAGGCCCCGGAGGCCACGGCGGCGGTGACGGAGGCCGTGCGCGCCTATGCGGGGCAGGGGGCGGAGGCGCCCTTCCGCCTCGCGGCGCTGCACGCCATGACGACGCTGACCGGCTCCTGCCTCATCGCGCTCGCCGTGGCGCTGGGCGAGATGGAGATCGAGGCCGCCTGGGCCGCCGCCCATGTCGACGAGGACCATCAGATCGAGGCCTGGGGCGCCGACGCCGAGGCCATGGACAGACGCGAGCGCCGATTCGCGGAGATGAAGGCCGCCGCCCGGATCATCGAATTCTTGCCTGGCGACGCCTGATCGATGGGCGCCGACGCATTTTTTCCGGCGGGGGCGGGCGGGCGTAAGGTCCGCGCGTCCAATCCCTTCGGTAAAGACGCGCTCGGCTCTTGCTTTGACCTATACGCTGGGTTACGGAACGCGCGGTCAGACGGCGCCCGGGGCTCCCGCCCCGCGTCACATCGCCGCCCCCGCCGCAAAAGTCGGACATCGCCATGCCGAGCCTGCTCGAACAATATTTGCCGCTCGTGATCTTCATCGCCCTCGCGGCGATCATCGCCGGCGCGCTGCTGGTTCTCCCCTTCTTGGTCGCCTTCAAGGCGCCGGACCCGGAGAAGCTCTCCGCCTATGAGTGCGGCTTCAATCCTTTCGGCGACGCGCGCATGAAATTCGACGTGCGCTTCTATCTCGTCGCTCTGCTCTTCATCGTCTTCGACCTCGAGGTCGCTTTTCTCTTTCCCTGGGCGGTCGCCTTCAAGGAGGCGGGCAGCTTCGGCTTCTGGTCGATGATGTTCTTCCTCGGCGTGCTGACCGTCGGCTTCGTCTATGAATGGCGCAAGGGAGCGCTCGAATGGGATTGATCACTCGCCAGAGCCCGACTCTCGTCGCGCCCTCCGCCAAAGGGCTCGTCGATCCGCGCACCGGCAAGCCGGTGGGCGCCGACGATCCCTTCTATCTCGGCCTCAATGACGAGCTCGCCGACAAGGGCTTTCTCGTCACCGCGACCGACGATCTCATCAATTGGGCGCGCACCGGCTCGCTGATGTGGATGACCTTCGGCCTCGCCTGCTGCGCGGTCGAGATGATCCAGGCGGCCATGCCGCGTTATGATCTCGAGCGTTTCGGCTTTGCGCCGCGCGCCAGCCCGCGCCAGTCGGACGTCATCATCATCGCCGGCACGCTGACCAATAAGATGGCCCCGGCGCTGCGCAAGGTCTACGACCAGATGCCGGAGCCGCGCTACGTCATCTCCATGGGCTCCTGCGCCAATGGCGGCGGCTATTACCACTATTCCTATTCGGTGGTGCGCGGCTGCGATCGAATCATTCCGGTCGACATCTATGTCCCCGGCTGTCCGCCTTCGGCCGAAGCGCTCGTCTATGGCGTTCTGCTTCTGCAAAAGAAGATTCGCCGGAGCGGCACGATCGAGCGGTAATCTGCTCGCGCTTCTCCTCGGGGGAGCGCGCAAGAATGAAGAATGCGATGCGAGCCGACGCGCGAACAGTCGCCGGCTTTCCGTGACGCGAGGGTGAGAAATGAGCGCGGAACTCGAAAAGCTCGGCGAGAAGGTCGCCGCGGCCCTGCCGGGCGTGGTGAAGGGCCTCAAGATCGCCTATGGCGAGCTCACCGTCGAAGTGGAGCGCTCGCGCTGGCTCGACGCCGCGCGCGTGCTGCGCGACGATCCCGAATTCCTCTTCGTCAGCTTCACCGACATCACCGCGGCCGATTACCCGGAGCGCGATCTGCGGTTCGACGTCGTGCTGCACCTCCTCTCGCCAAAGCATAATCAGCGCATTCGCGTGAAGACGCAGACCGACGAGAGCACGCCCGTCGCCTCGCTGACCAGCCTCTATCCCGGCGCCGACTGGTTCGAGCGCGAGACCTACGATCTCTTCGGCGTGCTGTTCGACGGCCATCCAGACCTTCGCCGCATCATGACCGACTACGGCTTCGACGGTCATCCGCTGCGCAAGGATTTCCCGATGTCCGGCTATGTCGAGGTGCGCTACGACGACGAGCGCAAGCGGGTCGTCTATGAGCCCCTGAATCTCACCCAAGAATATCGGAAGTTCGATTTCCTCTCGCCTTGGGAGGGCGTGCAATACGATCTCCCCGGCGACGAGAAGGCGAGCAAGTGAGAGGGCGAATAGCGAATAGGGAGTAGCGAATAGAGGGCTTGAGTCGATCATGGACAGACCTCGATTTCAATCGTATCGAGATCTCAAGGTCTGGCAGGACGCGATGAACCTCGCTGTCGATTGCTACGAACTCACAGGTAGGTTTCCGAGGGAAGAAATGTACGGAATGACCTCGCAAATTCGTCGTGCGGCCGCGTCGGTGGCCGCGAATATCGCGGAAGGCCATGGCCGCGAGACAACGGGGTCGTTCGTCCAATTCTTGAGAAACGCCCAGGGATCGCTCAAAGAGCTGGAAACGCACTTGATGCTCGCCGACAGAGTCGGGCTTGCATCCGCGAGCGCCGTGACGCCTTTGTTGGCGCGCAGCGACGAGATAGGCCGAATGCTGCGTGCGCTGACCCGCTCGCTTCAACGAAAGACAGGAGTGGCGACGACATGACCCACTACTCGCTACTCGCTACTCGCTATTCGCTCTCCCCGCTGGGACTGTCACGATGAACGACCAGAGCCTGCGAAATTTCAATCTCAACTTCGGCCCGCAGCATCCGGCCGCGCATGGCGTGCTGCGCCTGATCCTCGAGCTCGACGGCGAGGTGGTCGAGCGCTGCGATCCGCATGTCGGCTTCCTTCATCGCGGCACCGAGAAGCTGATGGAGGCGCGCACCTATCTGCAGAACGTGCCTTATTTCGATCGGCTCGACTATTGCGCGCCGATGAATCAGGAACACGCCTTCTGTCTCGCGATCGAGCAATTGCTCGAGGTCGAGGTGCCGCGTCGCGGCCAGCTGATCCGCGTGCTCTACGCCGAGATCGGCCGACTTCTCTCGCATCTCCTCAACGTCACCGCGCAAGCCATGGACGTCGGCGCGCTGACGCCGCCGCTCTGGGGCTATGAGGAGCGCGAGAAGCTCATGGTCTTCTATGAGCGGGCGAGCGGCGCGCGCATGCACGCCAATTACTTCCGTCCGGGCGGCGTCGCCCGCGATCTGCCGGATCGGCTCGTCGAGGATATCGGCGCATTCTGCGACCCGTTCCTGAAGGTCCTCGAGGATCTCGACGAGCTCTTCATCGGCAACCGCATCTTCAAGCAGCGCAACGCCGACATCGGCGTCATCTCGCTCGAGGACGCGTGGAAATTCGGCTTCTCCGGCGTGATGGTGCGCGGCTCCGGCGCGCCCTGGGATTTGCGCAAGGCGCGTCCCTACGACTGCTACGAGGAGATGGAGTTCGACATTCCTGTCGGCAAGAATGGCGATTGCTACGACCGCGCGGTGATCCGCATGGAGGAGATGCGCCAGTCGACCTACATTATGAAGCAATGCGTCGATAAGCTGCTGAAGGCCGAGAATCGCGGCCCGGTGGCGACGGTGAACAATAAGATTTGCTCGCCGCCGCGCGCGGAGATGAAGCGCTCGATGGAAGCGCTCATCCATCACTTCAAGCTCTACACGGAAGGCTTCAAGGTGCCGGCCGGCGAGGTCTATGCGGCGGTCGAGGCCCCCAAGGGCGAGTTCGGCGTCTATCTCGTCTCCGACGGCACCGACAAGCCCTATCGCTGCAAGCTGCGCGCGCCGGGCTTCGCGCATCTGCAAGCCATGGATTTTCTCTGCAAGGACCATCTGCTCGCCGACGTCTCGGCGATCCTTGGTTCGCTCGATATCGTCTTCGGGGAGGTCGATCGCTGATGTCCATACGTCGTCTCGCCGAAGAGCAGCCCGCGAGCTTCGAATTCACGCCCGAGAACAAGGCGTGGCTCGAGGCGCAGATCGCCAAATATCCCGACGGCCGTCAGGCCTCCATGGTCGTGCCGGCGCTGTGGCAGGCGCAGAAGCAGAACGACTATTGGCTGCCGCAAAAGGCGATCGAGAATGTCGCGGACACGCTGGGCATGCCCTATATCCGCGTGCTCGAGATCGCGACCTTCTACACGATGTTCAATCTCGAGCCGGTCGGCAAATTCTACATCCAGCTCTGCGGCACGACGCCCTGCATGCTGCGCGGCTCCGACGAGCTGATCGCCGTGCTAGAGCGCCGCGTCGGCCCGCAGCGTCATGTGACGGCCGACGGGCTGTTCTCCTGGCTCGAGGTCGAGTGCCTCGGCGCCTGCTGCAATGCGCCGATGGTGCAGATCAACGACGACTATTACGAAGATTTGACGGTCGAGAATTTCGAGAAGCTCCTCGACGATCTCGCCGCCGGCCGGCCGGTGAAGATCGGCTCGCAGACGGGCCGTGTCTCCTCGGAGCCGGAAGGCGCGCTGACGAGCCTCACTTCTTTCTACGGCGACGGCGCCAAAGCGCAGGCGGAGTGAACGACCAATGCTCGCCGACAAAGACCGCATCTTCACAAATCTCTATGGCATAGGCGACAAGAGCCTCGCCGGAGCCCGTTCGCGCGGCGCCTGGGACAACACCAAGGCGCTGCTGGAGCTCGGCCGCGACAAGATCATTCAAGAGGTCAAGGATTCGGGGCTGCGCGGTCGCGGCGGCGCCGGCTTCTCCACCGGCCTCAAATGGTCCTTCATGCCCAAGACGCCGGATCCTTTGCGTCCGTCCTATCTCGTCATCAACGCCGACGAGTCGGAGCCGGGCACCTGCAAGGATCGCGAGATCATGCGCAATGATCCGCATACGCTGATCGAAGGCGCGCTGATCGCCTCCTTCGCCATGGGCGCGCACGCCTCTTATATCTATGTGCGCGGCGAGTTCATCGCCGAGCGCGTCGCGCTGCAGAAGGCGATCGACGAGGCCTATGAGGCGCGCCTCATCGGCAAGGACAATATTCACGGCTATCCCTTCGATCTCTACGTCCATCACGGCGCCGGCGCTTACATCTGCGGCGAGGAGACAGCGCTGATCGAGAGCCTCGAAGGCAAGAAGGGCATGCCGCGGCTAAAGCCGCCGTTTCCGGCCAATGTCGGCCTCTACGGTTGCCCGACGACGGTCAATAATGTCGAATCCATCGCCGTCACGCCGACGATCCTGCGTCGCGGCGCGAGCTGGTTCGCCGGCATCGGCAAGCCCAATAACACGGGCACCAAGCTCTTCTCCATCTCCGGCCATGTGAACAAGCCGTGCAATGTGGAAGAGGCCATGTCCATTCCCTTCCGCGAGCTGATCGATCGTCATTGCGGCGGCGTGCGCGGCGGCTCGGACAATCTTCTCGCTGTCATTCCCGGCGGCTCCTCGGTGCGCCTCGTGCCGGCGGATCAGATCCTCGACTGTCCGATGGATTTCGACAGCCTCGTCAAGCTCGGCTCGGGCCTCGGCACGGCGGCGGTGATCGTCATGGACAAGTCCACCGACATCATCCGCGCCATCGCCCGCATCTCTTATTTCTACAAGCATGAGAGCTGCGGCCAATGCACGCCCTGCCGCGAAGGCACGGGCTGGATGTGGCGCGTCGTCACCCGAATGGCGGAAGGCCGCGCTCACAAGCGCGAGATCGACATGCTGTTCGACGTGTCGAAGCAGATCGAGGGACACACGATCTGCGCGCTCGGCGATGCTGCGGCTTGGCCGATCCAGGGTCTCATCAATCATTTCCGTGGCGAAATCGAGAAGCGCATCGATCGTTATGCGGCCAATCCGCATCCCGATCCGGTGCGCGTGGCGGCGGAGTAGGGCATTCCAATGACCAGAATTCTCGTCGATGGCGTCGAGGTCGACGTTCCGGCCGAATATACGCTGCTGCAGGCCTGCGAGGAGGCCGGCGCCGAGGTGCCGCGCTTCTGCTTCCATGAGCGTCTGTCGATCGCCGGCAATTGCCGCATGTGCCTCGTCGAGGTAAAGGGCGGCCCGCCCAAGCCGCAGGCTTCCTGCGCCATCGCGGTCAAGGATCTGCGTCCCGGCCCAGATGGCGCGCCGGCGGAAGTCTTCACCAAATCGCCCATGGTGAAGAAGGCGCGCGAAGGCGTGATGGAGTTTTTGCTCGTCAACCATCCGCTCGACTGTCCGATCTGCGATCAGGGTGGCGAGTGCGACTTGCAGGATCAGGCGCTCGCCTTCGGCGGCGACAGCTCGCGCTACGCCGAGAACAAGCGCGCGGTCGAGGACAAATATATCGGTCCGCTCGTCAAGACGGCGATGACCCGCTGCATCCATTGCACCCGCTGCGTGCGCTTCACGGCGGAGATCGCCGGCACCAGCGACATGGGCGCGATCGGCCGCGGCGAGGATATGGAGATCACCACCTATCTGCAGACGGCGATGACGTCGGAGCTGCAGGGCAATGTGACCGATCTCTGTCCCGTCGGCGCGCTCCTGCCCAAGCCGCAGAATTTCCGCGCTCGTCCGTGGGAGTATCAGAAGACCGAGACCATCGACGTGCAGGATGCGCTGGGCTCGGCGATCCGCGTCGACGCTCGCGGCCGCGAGGTGATCCGCATTCTGCCGCGTCTCAACGAGGCGGTGAATGAGGAGTGGATCTCTGACAAGACGCGCCAGGTCGTGGATGGTCTGAAGGCGCAGCGCCTCGATCGCCCCTATATTCGTGAGAACGGCCGGCTGCGTCCCGCGACCTGGCAGGAGGCGCTCGCCATTGTCGCCGCCAAGACCAAAGCGACGAAGGCCGAGAAGATCGGCGCGCTCGTCGGCGATCTCGCCGCGCTCGAGGAGATCTACGCGCTGAAGCTCCTCGTCGAGGGGCTCGGCAGCGCCAATCTCGACGCGCGTCAGGACGGCGCCAAGCTCGATCCGCGCTTCGGCCGCGCCTCCTATCTCTTCAACGCCACCATCGCCGGCGTCGACGAGGCGGATTCACTGCTGATCATCGGCTCCAATCCGCGCAAGGAAGCGCCCGTGCTCAATGCGCGCATCCGCAAGCGCTGGCTGAAGGGCGATTTCCACATTTCGCTGATCGGCGAAAAGGCCGATCTGACCTATGATTACGATTATCTCGGCGCCGGCCCCGACGCTCTGGCGCGCTTCGTCGAAAGCGCGCCGACGGGCTCCGCCAAGCGCCTCGTGCTGATCGGGCAGGGCGCGCTGGCGCGTCCCGACGGCCGCGCCATTCTGGCGCTCGCCGCTCAGGCGGCCAAGAAGCATGGCGGATTGTCGGACGGCTGGAACGGCTTCAGCGTGCTGCATACGGCGGCGTCCCGCGTCGGCGCGCTCGATCTCGGCTTCACGCCGGGGCAGGGCGGGCTCGATGCGGCGGAAATCGCCAAGGCCGGCGCGCTCGATCTCGTCTTCAATCTAGGCGCCGATGAAATCGCGATCGAGCCGGGCGCCTTCGTCGTCTATATCGGCACGCATGGCGACAAGGGCGCGCATCGCGCCGACGTCATTCTGCCGGGCGCGGCCTATACGGAAAAATTCGGCCTCTATGTGAACACGGAAGGCCGTGTGCAGGAGGCGCTGCGCGCGACCTTCCCGCCGGGCGACGCCCGCGAGGATTGGGCGATACTGCGCGCTCTCTCGGGCGCTCTCGGCGCGCCGCTGCCCTTCGACTCGCAAAAGCAGCTGCGCGCCAAGCTCGGCGAGGCGCATCCGCATCTCCTGCGGCTCGATCAGATCGGCTCCGCCTCGGCGGCCGATCTCGAGGCGGTGGCGCTGCAGCCGGCGACCGCGTGGAAGGACGATTTCGCGCCTGCGATCACGGATTTCTATCTCACCAATCCGATCGCGCGCGCCTCGGCCACAATGGCGGAATGTTCGGCGCTGGCGCTGGATCGACTGAAGCAAGCGGCGGAATAGGAGCAAGGACGTGATCGACGGCTGGCTGCTGAACCTTCTCCTGATCATCGTGAAGAGCGTCGTTCTGACGGTCGTTCTGCTGGTCTATCTCGCCTATGCGATCTACATCGATCGCAAGGTCTGGGCCGCCGTGCAGCTGCGCCGCGGACCCAATGTCGTCGGCCCCTGGGGCTTGCTCCAGAGCTTCGCCGACATGCTCAAATTCGTGCTCAAGGAGCCGGTGATCCCGGACACGGCCAATAAGGGCGTGTTCCTGCTGGCGCCTTTCGTCACGGCCATGCTCGCTGTCGCGGCCTGGGCCGTCATCCCCGTCAATGACGGCTGGGCGGTCGCCGATCTCAATGTCGGCATTCTCTATATTTTCGCCATCTCCTCGCTCGGCGTCTATGGCATCATCATGGGCGGCTGGGCGTCGAACTCGAAATATCCCTTCCTGTCGGCGCTGCGCTCGGCCGCGCAAATGGTGTCCTACGAGGTCTCGATCGGCTTCGTCATCATCACCGTTCTGCTCTGCGCCGGCTCGCTCAATCTCACCGAGATCGTTCGCGCGCAGGATTCGCAATACGGCATTCTCGGCTGGTATTGGCTGCGCCTGCTGCCGATGTTCATCATCTTCTTCATCTCGGCGCTGGCCGAGACGAACCGCCCGCCCTTCGATCTGGTGGAAGCCGAGTCGGAGCTGGTCGCCGGCTTCATGATCGAATATTCGGCGACGCCCTACATGTTGTTCATGCTCGGCGAATATGTGGCGATCCTGACCATGTGCGCCTTGCTGACGATCCTCTTCTTCGGCGGCTGGCTGCCGCCGGTGAATATCGCGCCCTTCACCCTGATCCCCGGCGTGATCTGGTTCGTCCTCAAGGTCACATTCTTCTTCTTCTTCTTCGCCATGGTGAAGGCCTTCGTGCCGCGCTATCGCTACGACCAGCTCATGCGGCTCGGCTGGAAGGTGTTTCTGCCCATCTCGCTCGTCATGGTCATCGTCGTCGCCGGCATTCTGCAATTCGCCGGCTCGGCGGGCGCGAACTAAGGGAGTGAGGTCATGAAGCTCGATTCTGCGGCCAAGTCGCTCTTCCTCAGTGAGTTCATCGCCGCCTTCTTCCTGTCGATGCGCTACTTCTTCAAGCCGAAGGCGACGCTCAACTATCCGCACGAGAAGAACCCGATCTCGCCACGCTTTCGCGGCGAGCATGCGCTGCGCCGCTATCCCAATGGCGAGGAGCGCTGCATCGCCTGCAAGCTCTGCGAGGCGATTTGCCCGGCGCAGGCCATCACCATCGAGGCCGGCCCGCGCCGCAATGACGGAACCCGCCGCACGACGCGCTACGACATCGACATGGTGAAATGCATCTATTGCGGCTTCTGCCAGGAGGCCTGCCCGGTGGACGCCATCGTCGAGGGTCCGAACCAGGAGTTCGCCGTCGAGACGCGCGAGGAGCTCTACTACAATAAGGAGCGCCTGCTCGAGAATGGCGCGCGCTGGGAGCGCGAGATCGCGCGCAACATCGCGCTCGACGCCCCTTATCGCTGAGAAGCAACGAGAGCCGGACGCAACGAGACGCTCGAGAGAGGACGACAAAGTGGCTGTGGCATTCTTCTATCTTTTCTCGGCGGTGCTGATCGCATCGGCTTTCGCGGTGATCGTCTCGCGCAATCCGGTTCATTCGGTGCTCTTTCTCATCCTCGCCTTCGTCAATGGCGCGGGGCTCTTCCTGCTCGCCGGGGCCGAATTTCTCGCCATGATCCTCGTCGTCGTCTATGTCGGCGCGGTCGCTGTGCTGTTCCTCTTCGTGGTGATGATGCTGGACGTCGATTTCGCCGAGCTGCGCCAGGGCTTCAGCAAGCATCTGCCGGTCGGCGCCGCCGTCGGGGCCGTGGTGCTCGGCGAGCTCGGCCTGCTCGCGCTCGGCTGGCAGAGCGCGCCCGGGGCGAAAGAAGCCGCCGCGGCGCCGATCGTCGCCGGCGTCTCCAACACGGCCGCGCTCGGGCAGGTGCTCTACACGAAATATTTCCTCTTCTTCCAGGCCTCGGCCCTGGTGCTGCTCACCGCGATGATCGGCGCGATCGTGCTGACGCTGCATCACCGTCCCGGCGTCAAGCGGCAGAAGATCGAGGAGCAGAACGCGCGCACGCGCGACAATGTCATCGAGATCAAGAAAGTGCCCTCGCGGGCGGGCGTCTGAGGGGATCGCAGCAATGGTCGTCGACCTCACCCATTATCTCGTCGTCTCGGCGATCGTGTTCACGCTCGGCGTCGCCGGCATCATTCTCAACCGCAAGAACATCATCATCATATTGATGTCGGTCGAGCTGATCCTGCTGGCGGTGAACATCAACCTCGTGGCCTTCTCGGCCTCGCTCGGCGATCTGACCGGCCAGGTCTTCGCCCTGTTCATCCTCACGGTGGCGGCGGCGGAGGCGGCCATAGGCCTCGCCATTCTCGTCACCTATTTCCGCAACCGCGGCACGATCGCGGTCGAGGACATCAACTCTCTGAAGGGCTGAGCGCCGATGATCCAAGCAATCGTCTTTCTGCCGCTCATCGGCTTTCTCATCGCGGGCCTATTCGGACGGCGCATCGGCGCGCGAGCGTCCGAGCTCGTGACGACGACGCTGCTGTTCATCGCCTGCGGCTTCTCCTGGATCGAGTTTTTCGACGTCGCGCTCGGCCATGGCCATGCGAGCGCGCCGGTGCTCGCCAATTGGTTCACCTCGGGCAAGCTCAGCGTCGATTGGGCTTTGCGCGTCGACTCGCTGACCGCCGTCATGCTGGTCGTCGTGACCAGCGTCTCGGCTCTCGTGCATTTCTACTCGATCGGCTATATGCACGAAGACCCCGCTCGTCCGCGCTTCTTCGCCTATCTGTCGCTCTTCACCTTCGCCATGCTCTCGCTGGTGACGGCCGATAATCTCGTGCAGATGTTCTTCGGCTGGGAGGGCGTCGGCCTCGCTTCCTATCTCCTCATCGGCTTCTGGTATCAGAAGCCTTCGGCCAACGCCGCCGCCATCAAGGCCTTCGTCGTCAACCGCGTCGGCGATTTCGGCTTCGCGCTCGGCATTTTCCTGGTCTTCCAGCTTACCCAATCGCTGAGCTTCGAGCAGGTGTTCGCCGCCGTTCCCGGCATAGCCGGCCATAAGATTCATGTGTTCGGCGCCGATTTCGACGCGCTGACGCTGGCGACCTTCCTGCTGTTCATCGGCGCGATGGGCAAATCCGCGCAATTCCTGCTGCACACCTGGCTGCCGGACGCGATGGAAGGCCCGACGCCGGTCTCCGCCCTCATCCATGCCGCCACAATGGTGACGGCCGGCGTGTTCATGGTCGCGCGCCTGTCGCCGATCTTCGAATATGCGCCGGACACGCTCGCCTTCGTCACGCTGATCGGCGCCATCACCGCCTTTTTCGCGGCGACGATCGGCCTCGTGCAGAACGACATCAAGCGCGTCATCGCCTATTCGACCTGCTCGCAGCTCGGCTATATGTTCGTGGCGGAAGGCGTCGGCGCCTATTCGCTCGGCGTGTTCCATCTCTTCACCCACGCCTTCTTCAAGGCGCTGCTGTTCCTCGGCGCCGGCTCGGTCATCCATGCGATGCATCACGAGCAGGACATGCGGAACATGGGCGGGCTGTGGAACAAGATTCCCTTCACCTTCGCCATGATGACGATCGGCACTCTGGCGCTGACCGGCGTCGGCATTCCGGGAACCGAGCTCGGCTTCGCCGGCTTCTTCTCCAAGGACGCTATCATCGAGGCGGCCTTTGCCGCCGGCGAGCACCGCAGCGTCGCCTATCTCGCCTTCGTCTCGACGGTGGTGGCGGCGGGCCTCACCTCCTTCTACTCCTGGCGTCTCGTCTTCATGACCTTCTTCGGCAAGGCGAAGGAGTCTCATGCGGACGCTCATGCCGCGCATGGCCACGACGATCACGCGCATGCTCACGGTCATGCGGACGCTCACGGTCATGACGATCATGCCCATGACGCTCACGGCCACGGCCATCATGCGCCGCACGAGTCGCCGATCGTCATGCTGATCCCGCTCGCTGTTCTGGCGGTGGGCGCGGTGGCGGCGGGCGCGGTGTTCATCGGCGATTTCGCCGGCCATGGCTATGACGAGTTCTGGAAGGGCGCGCTCTATACCGGCCACGACAATCACATTCTCCACGCCATGCATGAGATCCCGCATTGGGTGTCCTATGCCGCGACGGTGATGATGATCCTCGGCTTCCTCGGCGCGCTTTTCGTCTATCAGCTCGCGCCCGGCACGGCGAAGAAGATCGCGCACGCCTTTCCGCGGCTCTACCGTTTCCTGCTCAACAAATGGTATTTCGACGAGCTCTATGACGCGATCTTCGTGCGTCCCGCCTTCGCGCTCGGTCGGCTGCTGTGGAAGGGCGGCGACGGACGCATCATCGACGGGCTCGGCCCGGACGGAATTGCCGCTCGCGTCGTCGACGGCGCCCGCCTCGCGGTGAAGCTGCAGACCGGCTATGTCTATCACTACGCCTTCGCCATGCTGATCGGCGTCGCGGCGGTCGTCACCTGGTTCGTCGCAGGAGGTCTGCGCTGATGTTCGGCTTCGGCATTCTCACCGGCCTCACTTTTCTGCCGCTGGTCGGCGCGGCCTTCATCCTCACGCTGAAGGGCGAGAGCGAGGCGACGCTTCGCAACGCCAAATGGGCTGCGCTGCTGACGACGATCGTCGTCTTCCTGCTCTCGCTCGTCGTGTGGGGGCGTTTCGACACGGCGAGCGCCGCTTTCCAGCTCGTCGAGGAGAGGGCCTGGTTCGGGTCCGGCCTCACCTATAAAATGGGCGTGGACGGCTTCTCCATTCCCTTCGTGCTGCTGACGACCTTCCTGACGCCCTTCGCCATTCTCGCCTCCTGGGAATCGGTGAAGTTTCGCTTGAAGGAATATCTCGTCGCCTTCCTCGTCCTCGAGACGCTGATGATCGGCGTGTTCTGCGCGCTCGATCTCGTGCTCTTCTACCTCTTCTTCGAGGGCGGCCTCATTCCGATGTTCCTCATCATCGGCATTTGGGGCGGCAAGCGGCGCGTCTACGCCAGCTTCAAATTCTTCCTCTACACGCTCGCCGGCTCGCTGCTGATGCTGATCGCCATTCTGGCGATCTACGGCAAGACGGGCACGACGGATATCGTCACTCTGCTCGAGACGAAATTCCCGCCGTCGATGCAGATTTGGCTGTGGCTCGCCTTCTTCGCCTCATTCGCGGTGAAGATGCCCATGTGGCCGGTCCACACCTGGCTGCCGGACGCCCACGTCGAGGCGCCGACCGCGGGCTCGGTGATCCTGGCCGCCATTCTTCTGAAAATGGGCGGCTATGGCTTCATCCGCTTCTCTCTCCCCATGTTCCCGGACGCGTCCGCCTATTTCGCGCCGCTCGTCTATGCGCTGTCGGTGATCGCCGTCATCTACACATCGCTGGTCGCGCTGGTGCAGGAGGACATAAAGAAGCTCATCGCCTATTCGTCGATCGCGCATATGGGCTTCGTCACAATGGGCCTGTTCACGCTGACGACGCAGGGCGTGCAGGGCGCCATGTTCCTGATGATCTCGCATGGCTTCGTCTCCGGCGCGCTCTTCCTCTGCGTCGGGGTGATCTACGACCGCATGCATACGCGCGAGATCGCGGCCTATGGCGGCCTCGTCAATCGCATGCCGCTCTACGCCGTCACCTTCATGATCTTCACCATGGCGAATGTCGGCCTGCCGGGCACGTCCGGCTTCGTCGGCGAGTTTCTGACCCTCACCGGCGCCTTCGTCGCCAATAGCTGGGTGGCGCTGTTCGCGACATCGGGCGTGGTGTTGTCGGCGGCCTATGCGCTCTACCTCTACCGTCGCGTGGTGTTCGGCGCGCTGGAGAAGCCGTCGTTGCAGACGATCAGCGATCTCTCGGCGCGGGAGCTCGTCCTCTTCGTGCCGCTCATCGCGCTGACCATCTATTACGGCGTGCGGCCGCAGCCGATCATCGACGCCTCCGCGGCCGCCGTCGCCAATCTCCTGCAATCTCACACGGCCCTGGCCAATGCGGCGCATGTCGTCGCCCAGGCCGCTCAATGATCGGTCGCTGACGATGTCGTTCTCAACCGCCCTCGCGCATCACTTCCTGCCGGAAACCATCCTCGCCCTCGGCGTATTGGCGCTGATTCTCATCGGCGCCTGGCGCGGGACGCGCGCCTTCGGCCTCGTCAACGAGCTCGCGGCGGGGCTGCTCGGCCTCGCCATTCTGGCGCTGTTCTTCGGCCATACCTCGGAGGCCTCGCTCTTCGAGGGCGCCTTCGTCGATGACGCTTTCGCGCGCTTCGTCAAAGTGCTCACGCTGATCGGCTCGCTCGTCACAATATTGATGTCGCGCGACTATCTGCAGCGCGCCAAGCTCGGCAATTTCGAGTTTCCGGTGCTGGTGATTCTGTCGACGATCGGCATGCTGCTGCTCGTCTCGGCGGATAATCTCATCGCGCTCTATCTCGGCATAGAGCTGATGTCGCTGGCGCTCTATGTCGTCGCCGCCTTCGACCGCGACGACGCCCGCGCTTCGGAGGCCGGCCTCAAATATTTCGTGCTCGGCGCTCTCTCCTCCGGCATGCTGCTCTATGGCGCCTCGCTGCTCTACGGCTTCTCGGGGACGATCTCCTTCGACGGAATCGCCAAGGCGATCACCGGCGCGCCGCCGCTCGGCGTGATCTTCGGACTCGTTTTCGTGCTGGCCGGCCTCGCCTTCAAAATGTCGGCCGCGCCTTTCCATATGTGGACGCCGGACGTCTATGAGGGCGCGCCGACGCCGGTCACGGCTTTCTTCGCCTCGGCGCCGAAGATGGCCGCCGTGGCGATCACCGCGCGCATCGTCTTTACGGCCTTTCCGGGCATTGTCGGGCAGTGGCAGCAGATCGTCATCTTCCTCGCCATCGCCTCCATGCTGCTCGGCTCCTTTGCAGCGATCGGCCAGACCAGCATCAAGCGCCTGATGGCCTATTCCTCGATCGGCCATATGGGCTTCGCCCTGGTCGGCCTCGCGGCGGGCAATGAGGCGGGCGTGCGCGGCGTCGCCATCTATCTCGCCATTTATCTGGTGATGACGCTCGGCGCCTTCGCCGCCATCTTGCAGATGCGCGTCGAGGGTCGTCCGGTCGAGAAGATCAGCGATCTCTCGGGCCTCTCCCGCAATAATGGGACGGCGGCCTTCTTCCTCGCCATGCTGATGTTCTCGCTCGCGGGCGTGCCTCCGCTCGCCGGCTTCTTCGCGAAATATTACGTGCTGCTGGCGGCGGTGGACGCCGGGCTCTATCCGCTCGCCATCGTCGGCGTGCTGGCGAGCGCGATCTCCGCCTTCTATTATTTGCGCGTCGTCAAGGTGATCTATTTCGACGAGCCGGCGCCGGCTTTCGACCAATCGCCTCTGTCGCTGCGCGCGGTGCTCGCGGTCTCGACCGTGTTCCTGCTCGGCTTCTGGCTCTATCCGGCTCCCGTGGTCGAGGCTGCGACGGCCGCCGCCAAGTCGCTGTTCTGAGCCCGATGGAGGGCGTGAGGCTCGGCGACCGCGCGCGTTCGCGCGGGGTTCGTCTCGAGATTTACAGCGAAATCGACTCGACCAATGACGAAGCCAAGCGTCGGGCCGAGTCGGGCGATCCTGGTCCCTTGTGGGTCGTCGCCGCACGCCAGACCAAGGGGCGCGGCCGCCTCGGCCGCAATTGGAGCTCGATCGAGGGAAATCTCCACGCTAGCCTGCTCGTCTCCGGCTTCGGCCCGGCGGCGCTGGCGCCGCAGCTCGGCTTCGCTGCGGGCCTCGCGACGATCTCCGCTTTGATAGAGGCGACCGGCGCCGCCGAAAGGCTCGCGCTCAAATGGCCCAATGACGTGCTGCTCGATGGAGAGAAGCTGGCGGGCGTTCTTCTCGAGGGCGTTCAGCCGGCGGGGCAGGGCGCGCCCTTCGGCTGCGTCATCGGCATAGGGGTCAATTGCGTCTCCGCGCCGGCCGATCTTCCTTACCCGGCGAGCGATTTGTCGCGATTGGGCGGTCCTTCGGCCGGCGCGCTGCTTGCTTTGCTCTCCGACAAAATGGAGGAGACGCTGGCCCTCTGGGCGGGCGGCTCGGGCTTCGCAGCGCTTCGCGAGCGCTGGCTCGGCCATGCGGCGGGATTGGGCGGGGAGATCGAGGCGCGTCTTCCGCGCGAGACGGTCTCCGGCCTTTTTGAGACCATAGACGCCGACGGGCGCCTCATTATTTCGACCCGCAGCGGCCGTCGCGCCATAGAAGCGGGAGACATCTTCTTGCCGGCCCTCGCGGCGGCCCGGCCCGAGCCGGAGCGTGGCCGATGAATGAGGAAGTGAGCGAATTCGTCTTTGCGCCTTTGGGCGGTCTCGGCGAGATCGGCATGAACGCCGCTCTCTATGGTTTCGGCCCGCCGAAGACGCGCAAATGGCTGATGGTCGATTGCGGCCTCGCCTTTCCCGGCCCGGAGCTGCCCGGCGTCGATCTCTTGATGCCCGACGTCACTTTCGTCGAGAAGATCCGCCGCGATCTCGTCGGGCTGGTGATCACCCACGCCCATGAGGATCACATAGGGGCGCTCTCCTTCCTCTGGCCCAAGCTCGGCTGCACCGTCTATGCGACGCGATTCGCCGCGAGCCTGCTGGAGGCGCGCCGCCTGCAGGAGGCGGGTTCGCCCAACATAAAGGTCGTCACCGTGGCGACGGGCCAGCGTCTCGACATCGGCCCCTTCGACGTGGAATTCGTCGCCGTCGCGCATTCGATTCCGGAGGCCAATGCGCTGGCGATCCGCACGCCGGCCGGCCTCGCGATCCACACGGGCGACTGGAAGATCGACCCCGAGCCCGGCGTCGGCCATCGCATCGACGCCGCGCGGCTGACGGCGCTCGGCGACGAGGGCGTCGACGCGCTCATCTGCGATTCCACCAATATTCTGCGCGAGGGCGACAGCTTCTCCGAGAGCGATGTCGCGCAGACGCTGCGCAAGCTCATCGGCGACGCCGAGCAGCGCGTGCTGGTGACGACCTTCGCCTCCAATGTCGCGCGCATTCGCGCCGTGGCGGAGGCGGCGCAGGCGGCCGGGCGCAGCGTCGTCATCGCCGGCCGCGCCATGGAGCGCGTCATTCAGGTTTCGCGCGAATGCGGCTTTCTCGACGGACTGCCGCCTTTTCTGTCGCTCGACATGTTCACCGCCCTGCCGCGCGACAAGATCGTGGTGCTGGCGACTGGCAGCCAGGGCGAGCCGCGCGCCGCCATGGCGCGCGTCGCCGAGAAGGAGCACCCGGTCATCAAGCTCGCGTCCGGCGATACGGTCATCTTCTCCTCGCGCGCCATTCCCGGCAATACGCGGGAGGTGCATCGGGTCGTCAACAAGCTCTGCGACCAGGGCGTCGAGGTCATCACCGATCACGATCATCTGGTCCATTGCTCCGGCCATCCGCGCCGCGGCGAGGTCGCGCAGCTCTATGATTGGGTGCGGCCGCGCATATCGGTGCCGGCGCATGGCGAGGGGCATCATCTCTCCGTCCATGCCGCCTTCGCCAGGGGCAAGGGAGTCGAGACGACGATCGGCGCCCGCAATGGCGACATCGTGCGCCTGTTTCCGGGCGCGCCGGCGATTGTCGGCAAGGCGCCGACCGGGCGCCTGCTGAAGGACGGCGACGTGCTGATCTCCGAGGATGACGGCGCGGTGCGCGAGCGCGCGCGGCTGAGCTTTTCCGGCGTGGTGTCGCTGGCGCTCGCCATCGACAAGCGCGGCGATCTCGTCGGCGATCCCGATGTGCTGATCTCCGGCCTGCCCAAAAAGGGGCGCGACGGCGCGGATATGGGCGAGGTGGTTGACGACGCCATCTTCCGCACCTTCGACAATCTGCCGCGGCAGAAGCGACGGGATTTCGACGCCGCCGCGACGGCGGTGGAGCGCGCGGTGCGCGCCAGCGTCAATGCGGTGTGGGGCAAGAAACCGCAAGTGCATGTATTGATCATCGAGGCGTGATGACGCATTTAGGTCTCTGGAGAAATTTCAGGGAAACGTCATGATCGGACGCTTGAATCATGTGGCCATCGCCGTCTCGGACCTCGCGGCGGCGACGGCGACATATAAAAATACGCTCGGCGCCAAGGTCTCCGAGCCGGAGTCTCTTCCCGAGCACGGCGTCACGGTCGTTTTCGTCGAGCTGCCCAACACCAAGATCGAGCTGCTGCAGCCGCTCGGCGAAGGATCGCCGATCGCCGGCTTCGTCGCCAAAAATCCGGCCGGCGGCATTCATCATCTCTGCTATGAGGTCGATGACATTCTGACGGCGCGCGACCAGCTGAAAGCCGCCGGCGCGCGCGTGCTGGGCGATGGCGAGCCGAAGATCGGCGCCCATGGCAAGCCGGTGCTCTTCCTGCATCCGAAGGATTTCAACGGGGCCCTGGTGGAGCTCGAGCAGGCCTGAACGAGCGAGGGCGGGAGCCCGAGCGAAAGGTCGAGGAGCGCGGATCTTGCCATTCACGACGCCGCTCGCCGTGGCGATCTATCTGACGATCTGGTGGATCGTGCTGTTCGCGATCCTTCCTTTCGGCGTCCGCTCCTCGGAAGAGGAGGGCGACACGCCGGCGGGAGGGGATCCGGGCGCGCCCGTGGCCCCCAAGCTGTGGATGAAGGCCGTCGCGACGACGATCGTCTCGGCGGTCTTGTTCTGGCTGTTCGTGCTCTATGTGAAGTGGCTGGCATGAGGGAACGATCCGCTCGAGCCGGGGTTGACCGGCCCCTCGCCAACAGGTAGGGGTCGAGCCGCCGGGTCACGACGAGCCGCGCGGGCGCAGCCCCGCGGCGCGAAGCGAGTTCCAGCGAGCGCGTAGCTCAGTCGGTAGAGCATCTGACTTTTAATCAGAGGGTCATGGGTTCGAGTCCCATCGCGCTCACCACAACATTCATCGAAATGAGAAAATCGCCCCCTGGGGGCGACGCGGTAGAGAAAGTTCTCGTCCGCGGGGCCGGCCGGGGCCTCGGCGAAACGACCATCCCGAATTGCTTCCGTCAAAGGCCGTCGCTTCCCACAGGAGGCCCGACGACGATCCTCGTCGTCGGATCCTCAATGAGCGATCCGTCGAGGCGTTGCGCGCCGGGGAGGGAGATGCTAGAACAAAAAAAGAACAGCGCGTGAATTGTGGACAAGGCGGCGGAACGCCTTCGCGCCCGCGCGTTTCGGACTAAGGTGCCGCGAGCATCATCGAGGCGGAGAAGCGTCATGGCGGTCAATAAGGTCATTCTGGTCGGCAATCTCGGCCGCGATCCAGAAGTGCGCACGCTGCCTTCGGGGGACCGCGTCGTCTCCTTTTCCGTGGCGACGACGGAGTCCTGGCGTGATCGCAACACGGGCGAACGCAAGGACCGCACCGAGTGGCACAATGTGTCGATCTTCAACGAGAATTTGGGGAAGGTCGCCGAGCAGTACTGCCGCAAGGGCTCCAAAGTCTATCTCGAGGGCCAGCTGCAGTCGCGCGAATATCAGGATAAGGACGGCGTGCAGCGCAAGGTGACGGATGTCGTGCTGCAACGCTTCCGCGGCGAGCTTCAGCTGCTCGACAGCAAGGGCGGCGGCCGCAACGATGGCGATTACGAAGGCGGCGGCGGCTCCTATCAGTCGAGCGGCGGCGGCTCCAGCTTCGGCCGTTCCTCGCCGATGGAGCGTGCGCCCGCCGAGCGCTCGCCGGCGCCGGCCGGCGGCGGACGCTTGGCGGATCAGCTGGACGACGACATTCCGTTTTGAGTCTCGCGTCCGCTGAGCGCCCCCTCCCCCGCTTTCGCGGGAGAGGGAGCAGAGTCGGCGCTTCATCGAGAGTTCGCGCAGCTCGAAGCGTTCAAGGCCCGCGCGAGCGCAGTCCATTCGTTCGGAATTCCCGCGACTGCGGCCGCGCGCTTTTCTGACCTGTGCGGCGGCCTTCGCCGGCCTTGCCGGTGCCCGCCGGCTGCCAGCCCGGCACGAGATGATGCTTGCCGGGGCCGATGAGATCGGCGCGGCCCATGGCTTTCAGCGCCTCGCGCAGCACTGGCCAATTCTCGGGATCGTGATAGCGGAGAAAGGCCTTGTGCAAGCGCCGCTGGCGCAGGCCCTTCACGGCGTCGACCTTTTCCGACGCGCCGCGGCGCACCGGCTTCAACGGATTGAAGCCCGAATGATACATGGCCGTCGACAGCGCCATGGGCGAGGGCAGATAGGTCTGCACCTGATCGGCGCGATAGCCGTTCTTCTTCAGCCACAGCGCCAGATTCATCATGTCTTCGTCGCTCGTGCCGGGATGCGCGGCGATGAAATAGGGGATGAGAAAATATTGCTTCTTGGCCGCCTGCGCCGCGGCGTCGAACAGACGCTTGAAGCGGTCGTAGGAGCCGATGCCCGGCTTCATCATCTTTGAGAGCGGACCGCTCTCCGTATGCTCGGGCGCGATTTTCAGATAGCCGCCGACATGATGCTCGACCAGCTCGCGCACATAGGCCGGGCTCTTCACCGCGAGATCATAGCGCACGCCAGAGGCGACCATCACCTTCTTGACGCCAGGAAGCGCGCGCGCCTTGCGATAGAGCTGGATCAGCGCGTCATGGCTGGTCTCCAGATTCTTGCAAATATCGGGATAGACGCAGGAGGGCCGCCGGCACAGCGCCTCCGTCTCGCGATCCTTGCAGGCGAGGCGATACATATTCGCCGTCGGCCCGCCAATGTCGGAGATGATGCCGGTGAAACCTTCGGTCTTGTCGCGGATCGTCTCGATCTCTTTTAGGATCGAGCCTTCCGAGCGCGATTGAATGATGCGGCCCTCATGCTCGGTGATCGAGCAGAAGGAGCAGCCGCCGAAGCAGCCGCGCATGATCGTCACCGAATGACGGATCATCTCCCAGGCCGGAATCGCCTGCGTGTAGGAGGGATGCGGCGCGCGCGCGAAGGGCAGATCATAAACGCCGTCCATCTCCGCCATGGTCAGCGGAATGGGCGGCGCCGTGAGCCAGATGTCGCGCGTTCCATGACGCTGCGTCAGCGGCCGCGCATTGCCGGGATTGCTCTCCCGATGCAGCACGCGCGAGGCGCGCGCGTAGGATTCGGGATCATTGGCGACCTGCTCGAAAGCAGGCAGGCGAATGACGACAGCCTCGCTCTGCGCGTCCTTGCGCATGCGGCCTTCGTCGGGCTCGTCGATGTCCTCGGCCGAGGCCTCGAGCCAGCCCTCCGGCGTCGCGTCGCGCGTGAAGGCGAGGCCGCGCACATCGGAGAAATCCTGCGCCATGCCGTGCTTGGCGATGCGATGCGCCACCTCGACCAGCGCCCGCTCGGCATTGCCATAGAGCAGCAGATCGGCCTTGGCGTCGAAGAGAATGGAGCGGCGGACCTTGTCCGACCAATAGTCGTAATGGGCGATGCGCCGCAGCGACGCCTCTATGCCGCCGAGCAATATGGGCGCATCGGGAAACGCCTCGCGGCAGCGCTGCGCATAGACGATGACCGAACGGTCCGGCCTTTTGCCACCCTCGCCTCCGGGCGTGTAGGAATCATTGTGCCGCAGCCGCCGGTCGGAGGTGTAGCGGTTCACCATCGAATCCATATTGCCGCTGGTGACGCCGAAGAAGAGGTTCGGCTTGCCGAGCGCGCGAAAGGCGGAAGCGTCGCGCCAATCCGGCTGGGCGATGATGCCGACGCGAAAGCCCTGCGCCTCCAGCAGGCGGCCGATGATGGCCATGCCGAAGCTCGGATGGTCGATATAGGCGTCGCCGGTGACGAGGACGATGTCGCAGCTGTCCCAGCCGAGCGTGTCCATCTCGGCGCGCGACATGGGCAGAAAAGGCGCGACGCCGAAGCGATGCGCCCAATGCTTGCGATAGGAGAACAGCGGCTTGGCCGCGCCTCGGGTCTCGGCGGCTCTCGTCATGGTCTCGTGAATATCATGGAAGGCGGGCTGGATGCGAGGAGCCTGACATCACGACCCTCGGCTATACGATCTTCGCGAACGCCGCCGCGCCGGCCTTGCCTGGCGCCTCCGTCGCCGCTTGCGGCGCGCGCAGCGCTTCGGCGAGGGCGCCTTGGGGGTCGGCGGCGCCTTCGAAGATCGCCTCCACGCATTTGACGCAGAGCGTCACCTTGGCGTCGGCCAGGCGGTAGAAGACCTGCTTGGCGGCGCGGCGCGTCTCCACCAGCTCGGCGCGGCGAAGCTCGGCGAGCTGCTGGCTCAAGGCTGGCTGCTGAATCGCGGTCGCGGCCTCGATCTCGCCGACCGTGTGCTCGCCGGCGAGGAGATAGGACAGGATCATCAGCCGCTGCGGCTGCGCGAAAATCTTCAGCCTTTCGGCGGCCTCATTGGCGCGCTCGCGCGATTCGTACAGTGCTGTCCTTTGCAGTGCGGTCATTTGCCTGAATCTTTGCAAGTCCGATAGAACCAGCTGTCGGTCGCGCCGGGCGCGAGCGCGTCCTGCGCGGCGTTGGTCGGCGGCAGCAGAAGATCGCCGCCGGGCGTCCAGCCCTCCGGCGTCATCACCTCGCCGGAGGCCGCCTTCTTCAGCGCCGTGACGAGGCGCAGCATCTCCTCCACCGAGCGGCCGACCGTCAGCGGATACCAGGTGAGGGCGCGCACCACGCCCTGCGGGTCGATGTAATAGGTCGCGCGCATCGCAGAGGAATCTCGGGCGGTCTCGTCCAACATTCCATAGGCGCGACCAATGGTCATGGTCGGATCCTCGACGATGGGGAAGGGGACGGTGACGCCGAAAAGGTCGCGAATCGCCCGCACCCAGGCGAGATGCGAATAGAGGCTGTCGACCGAGAGCCCCAGCAGCGCACAGCCCACCGCTTCGAAACGCGGCGCGGCGCGGGCCAGCGCCACGAATTCGCTGGTGCAGACCGGCGTGAAATCCGCCGGATGCGAAAAGAAGATCAGCCAGCGGCCGCGGAACTGATCGAGACGAATCTCGCCGCCGGTGGAGCGCGCCTGAAAAACCGGCGCGAGATCGCCGACGCGCAGCGCCCGCACGCCCGTCGTCGAAGCCGGAATCGGTTCTTTTTCCATGGATTTCCTCTGCTCCCATTCCGGGCTTGACACAAGCTGGCCATTTATTTACATAAACAATGTAATTGTGAAATTAAAGAGGAGGTCGCCATGACGGATGCAGCGCTAGAGCGCGCCAAGGAGCAAATCCTCGCCGCCGCGAAACGGCCGGCTGTCCAGGTCGAAACCTTCTTCGATGAGCCGACATTTACCGCGTCGCATGTCGTCTATGATCCAGCGACGCGCCATGCGGCGATCGTCGACAGCGTGCTGAATTTCGATGCGGCGTCCGGCCGCACCTCGACCAAGGGCGCAGACGAGATCATCGCTTACGTAAATAATGAAAGTCTGATGGTCGACTGGCTGCTGGAAACCCACGCCCATGCCGATCACCTTTCCGCCGCGCCCTATCTCCAGGCCAAGCTCGGCGGCAAGCTGGCCATCGGCCGCGAGATCACCACGGTTCAGAACGTCTTCGGCAAGGTCTTCAATTTCGGGACGGAGTTCGCCCGCGACGGCTCGCAATTCGATCATTTGTTCGAGGATGGCGAGACTTTCGCGATCGGCGAGATTCCGGCGATCACGCTGCATGTGCCCGGCCATACGCCGGCCGATGTCGCCTATGTGATCGGCGACGCCGCCTTTGTCGGCGACACGCTGTTCATGCCCGACTATGGCACGGCGCGCGCCGATTTTCCCGGCGGCGACGCCCGCGCGCTCTATCGCTCCATCCGCCGGCTGATGGCGCTGCCGGACGAGACGCGGCTGTTCCTCTGCCACGACTACAAAGCGCCGAACCGCGACTCCTTTGCTTGGGAGACGACGGTCGGCGCCGAGCGCAAGGGCAATGTCCATGTGCATGACGGCATCGGCGAGGACGAATTCGTCGAGATGCGCACGCATCGCGACGCGACCTTGGAGCTGCCGCATCTGATCCTGCCGTCGGTGCAGGTGAATGTGCGCGGCGGCCGCTTGCCGCCGCCGGAGGACAATGGCGCACGCTATCTCAAGCTTCCTCTGGACGTTTTCTGACGCCGCCCGCCGACGCACGAAAAAAGCGAACAAAAAAAGAGGAAACGCATCGTCATGAGCTTCACGAGATTATCGTCCGCTTTCTCTGTTTCCCCCCAGATTTCCGAAGCCGATGTCGGGCGCGCCGCACGCGACGGCTTTCGTCTCGTCATCGATTGTCGTCCCGATGATGAGGAGCCGGGCCAGCCCAATTTCCGCGACGTCGCCGAATGGGCGGCGAGGCATGGTCTTTCGGCCAAGCATGTTCCGGTGACGCCGTCGAACATCGACGACGCTTCCATCGCCGATTTCACCGGCGCGCTCGCGACTGTGGGCGGTCCCGCACTCGGCTATTGCAAGAGCGGCCGGCGCGCGAGCGCATTATGGGCGCTGTCTCAGGCCATGCCGCTCGGCGCCGAGAGGGTTCTTTCCGCGGCGAAAGAGGCCGGCGTCGATCTCGAGCCGTGGAAGACGCGCATTATCGCGCGTGGCGGCGCGCCGGCCGGCGACCGCGGTCCGGGCTCCTATGATGTGGTGATCGTCGGCGGCGGCAGCGGCGGCGTAGCGGCGGCGGCGAGCCTGCTGAAGCGCCGGCCCTCGCTCTCCATCGCCATCGTCGAGCCGGCCGAATTTCACTATTATCAGCCCGGCTTCACCCTCGTCGGCGCCGGCGTGTTCAAGCCGGAAGTGACGAAGCGTCCGATGGCTTCGGTCATTCCCGACAAGGCCGTCTGGATCAAGAAATCCGTCGCCGAATTCGCGCCGGATTCCGATGAGGTCATTCTCGACGACGGCTCGCGGCTGCGCTATCGCGCGCTCATCGCCTCGCCCGGCATAAAGCTCGATTGGGAGGCTATTCCCGGCCTCGTCGAGACGCTCGGCCGCAATGGCGTCACCTCCAATTACCGCGCCGATCTCGCGCCCTACACGCATTATCTCGCGCAGACTCTGCGCGGCGGACGCGCGCTGTTCACGCAACCCCCGATTCCGATCAAATGCGCGGGCGCGCCGCAAAAGGCCATGTATCTCTCCTGTGACGCGTGGCGGCGCGCCGGCGCGCTGTCGAATATAGAGGTCGAGTTTCACAACGCCGGCGCCGCGCTGTTCGGCGTGCCGGCCTATGTGCCGGCGCTGATGGAATATGTGAAGCGCTACGGCATCGATCTGCGCTTCGAATCCAAGCTCGTCGCTGTCGACGGACCGGCCAAGATCGCGACCTTCGAGGAGAAGGACGCCAATGGCGCCGTCGTCCGCGTGCAGCGCGATTTCGCGATGATGCACGCCGTGCCGCCGCAGCGCGCGCCCGATTTCGTCGCCAAAAGTCCGCTGGCCGGCGAGACCGGCTTCATCGCCGTCGATCCCGAGTCGCTGCGCCATACGCGCTACGGCAATGTCTTCGCGCTCGGCGACGCCATAGCGACGACCAACGCCAAGACGGCCGCCGCCGCGCGCAAGCAGGCGCCG
This sequence comes from Methylosinus sp. DMC45, assembly GCF_056313885.1. Taxonomy (NCBI): domain Bacteria; kingdom Pseudomonadati; phylum Pseudomonadota; class Alphaproteobacteria; order Hyphomicrobiales; family Methylocystaceae; genus Methylosinus; species Methylosinus sp. DMC45. Next base: position 233,117 of record NZ_JBQUZK010000035.1, on the reverse strand, counting down.
GTCGTCGCCATCAATGTGCTCTCTGTGCTCGACGGCGAGGCGCCGCATGTCGGCTATGACGGCTATGGCTCCTGTCCGCTCACGGTGGAGCGCGGCAAGATCGTGCTCGCCGAGTTCGGTTATGGCGGCAGGCTGCTGCCGAGCTTCCCCAAATGGCTCATCGACGGCACGCGGCCGTCGCGCGCGGCTTGGTTCCTGAAAGAGCGGCTGCTGCCTCCGATCTATTGGCGCGCCATGCTCAAGGGCCAGGAATGGCTCTGCGCCCCGCATATGATCGAAAGACGCGAGCAGCCCGCGGAATGAGGAGGGCCGGGTGCATCTCGAGCTCGTTCAATATCTCATCGGCGCCGGATGCGGCGCGGCCATCGGCTTCACGCTCGGACTCATCGGCGGCGGCGGCTCGGTGCTCGCCGTGCCGTTGCTGGTCTATGTCGTCGGCATGAAGGATCCGCATGTCGCCATCGGCACCAGCGCATTCGCTGTCGCCGTCAATGCGGCCTTCAGCCTGTGGAGCCATGCGCGCAACGGCTCTGTGAAATGGCGCTGCGGCGGCATATACGCCGCGGCCGGAATGTTGGGGGCCGTCGTCGGATCGACGATCGGCAAGAGCTTCGACGGACAGCGCCTGCTGTTTCTCTTCGCGCTGGCGATGATCATGACCGGCGTGATGATGCTCCGCGGTCGCCGCGCCGCAGGCGACGCAACTGTCGAATGCACGCTGGACCGCGCGCCGCGCGTCGCCTCCTTCGGCCTCGTCACCGGGCTGTTCTCGGGCTTTTTCGGCATAGGCGGCGGCGTGCTCGTCGTGCCGGGCCTCGTCGGCTCCACCGGAATGCCGATGATCAACGCCGTCGGCACGTCTCTCGTCGCCGTCACCGTCTTCGGCATGACGACGGCGGCGACCTATGCGTTCTCCGGCCTCATCGATTGGCTGCTCGCTATCGTCATCATCTGCAGCGGCGCGACGGGAACGCTGATGGGCGCGGCATTGGCGCGGCGCCTCTCCAAGAACACTGGACAGCTCACCATCGCCTTCGCGATCGTCGTTTTCGCCGTTGCCGCCTACACGCTGTTCAACTCGCAGATCATGACGCGCTAAAGCGCTATTGGGAGCGAATTCTGATCGATCGAACGATTCCGTTCGATCGGAAAGCGCTCTAGCCGCGGCGTAGCGCCGGGACAGACGCATCGCTCGCGCGCCTTCTGCGAAAGGCGCTCCAGAACGACGCCCCTGCGCCGATGCGGGACCGCAGCGTGTCTATGTAGAGGAACACCACCGGCGTCGTGTAGAGCGTCAATATCTGGCTCACCAGCAGGCCGCCGACGATGGCGATGCCGAGCGGGCGACGCATCTCCGCGCCTTCGCCCGTGCCGAGCGCCAGCGGCAGCGCTCCGAACAAGGCGACGAGCGTGGTGATGAGAATGGGACGGAAGCGCGCGACGCAGGCCTCGCGGATCGCCTCCCTCGACGAGAGCCCGCGCCGCGTCGCCTCGAGCGCGAAATCGACGAGAATAATGGCGTTTTTCTTCACGACGCCGATGAGCAGCAGCACGCCGATCATGGCGATGATGCTGAGCTCGGCGCCGCAGCCGAGCAGGGCGAGAAAGGCGCCGACGCCGGCCGAGGGCAGGGTGGACAATATGGTCAGCGGATGCAGGAAGCTCTCATAGAGAATGCCGAGCACGATATAGACCGCGGCCAGCGCCGCGGCGATCATGATCGGCTGATTGGCGAGCGCTTCCTGATAGCCGGCGGCGGTTCCGGCGAAGACGCCTTGCAGCGTCGCCGGCGCGCCGGCTTTCGCCATCGCGTCCTTGATCGCCTCGGCGGCGTCGCGCAGCGATTTTCTCGGCGCCAGATTGAAGGAGATGGTGATCGCGGCGAAATGGCCCTGATGATTGACCTGCAGCGGCGTCACCCCTTCCGCGAATTGCGAGAAGGAGGAGAAGGGCACCATGGGCTGCGTCGCCACATTCACCGCGCTGCCCGGGCTGCCGAGATCGCGCGCCGAGAATATGCGGCTCGCCGCGCGCGGATTGGCGCCGATATAGAGATTGTCGAGCGCCGCCAGAGTGTCGCGAAATTGCGGCGCCGATTCCATCACCACATGATATTGATTGAGCGGCTCGAAGATGGTCGACACCTGCCGCTGGCCGAAGGCGTCGTAGAGCGTGTTGTCGACGGCGCTCGTCGTGAGGCCGAGGCGCGCCGCCTTGGCGCGATCGATCGTCACATCGCTGCGCAGGCCTTTGTCTTGCTGATCCGAGCTGACGTCGAGCAGCGCGCCGCCGCGCCGGAGAATCTCGACGATGCGCGGCGCATAGAGGCGCAGATCGTCGAGCTCGTCGGCGAGCAGCGTATATTGGAACATTGCGTTGCTGGGCCTGCCGCCCATGCGTATGTCCTGCGCCGATTGCAAGAACATGCTCGCCCCGCTGATGCGCGCGAGCTTGGGCCGCAGCCGCGCCATGATCGCATCGGCGGAGACCTTGCGTTCGGCGAGCGGCTTCAAGGTGACGAGCAATTCGGCGACATTGATCGCGCCGCCGGGGCTGAAGCCGCCGCCAATGCTGCCGGTCGCCGAGGATATGCCGGGATCGGAGGTGAGAATGGCGACGAATTGCTCGAGCTTCTCCTTCATCACCGGGAAGGAGACGCTCTGATCGGCGACGATCGCGCCGCGCATGCGTCCCGAATCCTGAATCGGGAAGAAGCCCTTCGGCACGCAATCGAAGAGATAGAAATTGAGCGCCATGGTCGCGAGCAGCACGGCGAGCGTCACGCGCGGGAAGCGCAGGGCGACATCCAGCGTGCGCACATAGGAGCGATGCAGCGCCGCAAAGGCGCTTTCGCTCCAGCGCAGCAGGAAGAAGCGCGGCGGGCCGGCGTGATCGCGCAGCACGCGCGAGCACAGCATGGGCGTCGCCGTCAGCGAGAGGATGAGCGATACGAGAATGGCCACCGACAAGGTCATGGCGAATTCGCGCATCAGCCGGCCGACGATGCCGCCCATGAACAGAATGGGCAGAAACACGGCGAGCAGAGACAGGCTCATGGAGACGAGCGTCGGAACCACCTCGCGCGCGCCCTCGAGCGCCGCGGCGCGCGCCGGCTGGCCCGCCTCTATGCGGCGCATGACATTCTCGACGACGACGATGGCGTCGTCGACGATGAAGCCCGTCGCGATGGTGAGCGCCATCAGCGAGAGATTATTGAGGCTGTAGTCGAGAAGATACATCGCGCCGAAGGCGCCGATCAGCGACACGGGCACGCAGACGCTGGGCGCGATTGTGGCGCGAGCGTTCTTCAGCGACAGATAGACGATGAAGATGGCGAGAAATATGGTCACGATCAGCGTCAGGCCGATCTCGTGCAGCGACGTGCGGATGGTCAGCGTGCGATCCTGCACGAGGCTCATCTCGACATCGGCGGGGAGCGCTGCGGCGAGCGGCGGCATCAGCCCCTTGATGTGATCGAGCACCTCCACGAAATTGGCGCCGGGCTGACGGAAAATCTGCACCTGCACGGCGGTGCGGCCATTGCTCATGCCGAAATTGCGAAGATCCTCCACCGAATCCTCGACCGCCGCTATGTCGCGCAGCCGCACCGTCGCGCCATTGCGATAGGCGACGACGAGGCCCTCATAATCGGCGGCGCGGCGCGATTGGTCATTGGCGTAGAGGGTGAGGCGGCCGTCGCCTTCCTCTATCGCGCCTTTGGGGCTGTTGTAATTGGCGGAGGCGAGCGCGGCGCGCACATCCTCGAGCGAGACGCCGTGCTCGAACAGCGCCGGCGGATTGAGCTCCACCCGCACCGCGGGCAGAGAGGAGCCGCCGACCGTCACCTGGCCGACGCCGTCGAGCTGCGCGAATTTCTGCTGCAGCACATTGGCGGCGATCTCATAGAGCTGGCCGGAGCTCATCCGCTCCGAGAAGAGCGCGATGATCGCCACCGGCACTTCCGAAGGATTGGAGGTGCGGAAGGTCGGATTATTGCGCAATGTCGCCGGCAGATCGGCGCGCGCCGCGGCGATCGCCGCCTGAATGTCGCGCTGCGCGCCGTCGATGTTGCGGTCGAGATCGAATTGCAGCGAGATGCGCGTCGAGCCGAGCGAGCTCGAGGAGGTCATCTCGGTGACGCCGGCGATTTGGCCGAGCTTCTTTTCCAGCGGCGTCGCCACCGAGGCCGCCATCGTCTCGGGGCTGGCGCCGGGCATCGAGGCGGAAACGGAGATGACCGGAAAATCGATATTGGGGACCGGCGCCGTCGGCAGCAGGAAGAATGCGGAAACGCCGGCCAGCACCACGCCGAGCATCAGCAGGCTGGTCGCGACCGGCCGAGCGATCGCAGCCGCGGCGAGATTCATGCCGCCTCCCGCGCCGGGACGGGGGCCGGACGCGGCCGCAGAGATTTCGCCCAGAAGTCGAAGGCGAGATAGATCACCGGAGTCGTGTAGAGCGTGAGAATCTGGCTGAAGATCAGCCCGCCGACGATGGCGACGCCGAGCGGCTGGCGCAGCTCCGCGCCTTCGCCGGAGCCGAGCATCAAGGGCAGGGCGCCGAGCAGCGCCGCCATGGTCGTCATCAATATGGGGCGAAAGCGCAATATGCAGGCCTTGTAGATGGCCTCGCGCGGCGCGAGCCCGTCGTCGCGCTCGGCTTGCAGCGCGAAGTCGATCATCATGATGGCGTTCTTCTTGACGATGCCGATGAGCAGTATGACGCCGATGACGCCGATGACGGAGAAATCATCGCCCGCGAGCATCAAGGCGAGCAGCGCGCCAATGCCGGCGGAGGGCAGGGTCGAGAGGATCGTGACCGGATGAATATAGCTCTCATAGAGCACGCCGAGCACGATATAGACGGTGACGATGGCCGCGAGGATCAGCAGCAGCGTGCTCACCGATGAAGCGTTGAAGGCCTGCGTCGCGCCCTGGAACACGGTGATGACGCTCGCCGGCGTCTGAATTTCCGTCTGCGCGAGGGAGAGCGCCTCCATCGCCGCGCCGAGCGAGGCGCCGGGCGCGAGATTGAAGGAGATCGTCGTCGAGGGGAATTGCGCGAGATGATCGATCGAGAGCGGAGCGGTGATCTCTTTGATCTTCACGATGGAGGCGAGCGGCGTCTCCTGTCCGCCATTGGCGGGAATGCGCAGGCCGGCGAGCGTGTCGAGGCCGGATGTCGCACGCTTCGCCGTCTCCAAGATCACGCGATATTGATTGGTCTGCGTGAACAGTGTCGAGACGATGCGCTGGCCGAAAGCGTCATAGAGAATATTGTCGATCGTCGCGACGGAAATGCCGTAGCGGGCGGCGGCGTCGCGGTCGATCTCGACGAAGAGCGCGCGGCCGCCGTCCTGCGCGCTCGAGGAGACATCGCGAAATTGCGGCAGCAGGGACAGTTTGTCGACGAGACGGCGGGAATAGTCGGAGAGCTCGGCGGGATTGGCGTCCTGCAGAGCGAAATGATATTCGCCGCGCGAGACGCCGGCGTCGATGGAGAGATCCTGCGCCGGCTGCAGGAAGAGCGAGCCGATGGCGTGGGCGCGCGCGGCGTCCTGCAGACGGCGCGTGACGGCGGAAATGGATCCGCGCTCGGATTTCGGCTTCAGCTCGATCAGCAGGCGGGCGCTGTTGAGTGTGCGATTGACGCCGTCCACGCCCAGATAGGAGGAGACGCGCGAAACGGCGGGGTCGGCGAGCAGAAGCTCGACGAGATCGAGCTGCTTGCGCGTCATCGCCTCATAGTTCAGTGATTGTCCGCCTTCGAAAAACCCTTGCACCAGTCCCGTGTCCTGCACCGGAAAGAAGCCCTTGCCGATGGCGGCGTAGAGCGCGCCGGTGAGCGCGAGCGTGGCGACGAAGCTGACGAGCGTCGCGCGTGAATGGGCGAGCACGAAGCGCAGGGTCGCGCCATAGCCGTCGATCAGCCGATCGAACCAGCCGCCGGCCGAAGGCCCGTCGTGTGAATGCAGGTCATTGGCGCGCAGCAGCTTGGCGCTGAGCATGGGTGCGAGCGTCAGCGACACAACCGCCGAGATCACGATGGTGACGGCGAGCGTCACCGCGAATTCGCGGAACAGGCGGCCGACGACATCGCTCATGAACAGCAGCGGGATGAGCACGGCGATGAGCGAGATCGTCAGCGAGACGATGGTGAAGCCGATCTCGCGCGCGCCGATGAGCGCCGCTGACAGCGGCGTCTCGCCCTTCTCTATGTAGCGGGAGATGTTCTCGATCATCACAATGGCGTCGTCCACGACGAAGCCCGTCGCGATGGTGAGCGCCATCAGCGTGAGATTGTTGAGGCTGTAGCCGAGCAGATACATGGCCGCCAGCGCGCCGATGAGCGACAAAGGCACGGCGACGCTCGGAATGATCGTGGCGCGCGGGCTGCGCAGGAAGAGAAAAATGACCGCGACGACGAGCGCGATGGAAAAGAGCAGCTCGATCTCGACATCGTGGATGGAGGCGCGGATCGCCGTGGTGCGGTCGCTGAGCACGGCGAGATCGATAGCGGCGGGCAGCGAGGCGGAGAGCGCCGGCAGCAGCGTCTTGATCTGATCGACGACGGCGATGACATTGGCGCCGGGCTGGCGCTGAACATTGACGATGATCGCCGGCTCGAGATCGGTCCAGGCGCCGAGCTCGCGATTCTCCGCGCCCGGCGTCACCTCGGCGACGTCGGCGAGCCGCACCGGCCCGCCATTGCGATAGGCGACGACGAGGCCTTCATAATCCTTGGCGTTGCGGATCTGGTCATTGGCGTCGATTGCGAATTGCTGCGTGCGGCCGTCGATATTGCCTTTGGGAAGATTGACATTGGCGTTGGAGATGACGGAGCGCAAATCCTCGAGCGACAAGGCGTGGGCCGCGAGCTTCGACGGATTGGCCCGCACCACCACCGCCGGGCGATTGCCGCCGGAGACGCTGACGAGGCCGACGCCGGAGAGCTGCGATATTTTTTGCGCGATGCGGCTGTCGGCGAGATCCTGCACCTCGGTCAGCGGCAGCGTCTTGGAGCGCAGCGCGAGGGTGAGAACCGGCGCATCGGCCGGATTGATCTTGGCGTAGATCGGCGGCGCCGGCAGGTCGGTCGGCAGAAAGCTCTGCGCGGCGTTGATCGCCGCCTGCACCTGCTGCTCGGCGAAATCCAGCGAGAGCTTCAAATTGAATTGCAGCGTGATGATCGAGGCGCCGCCGGAGCTCGTCGAGGCGATCTGCGTGAGGCCGGGCATTTGTCCGAGCTGGCGCTCGAGCGGCGCGGTGATGGTCGCCGCCATCACCTCCGGGCTGGCGCCGGGATAGAAGGTGCGCACCTCGATCGTCGGATAGTCGATCTGCGGCAGCGCCGAGACCGGCAGGAGCCGAAAGCCGATCGCGCCGGCCAGGAAGATCGCCGCCATCAGCAGAGTGGTGGCGACGGGGCGCTCGATGAAGGGGCGGGAAATATCGACGCTCATCGGCGGGCGCTCACGGCGCGGGGGCTTTTTCTGGACGACGTCCCTCGGCTGGCGGGGATTTCTTCTCCGCGCCCGGCCCGGCGGCGAGCGTCGCCTTGGCGCCGTCGCGCAGCTTGTCCACGCCTTCCACCACCACGCGCTGGCCGGGCGTGAGGCCGCCTTCGATCACCGCGCGCTCGCCGTCGCTGGGGCCGATCCGCACCGGCTTCACGGCGACCTTGTCGTCGTTCTCCAGCACATAGACGAAAGGCCCTTTGGCGCCGCGCTGAATCGCGGGCGCCGGGGCGAGCGTGACATTGAGCAGCGTCTCCACCGTCAATTCGGCGTTGACGAATTGATTTGGGTAGAGCTTCTCGTCCTCATTGGAGAATTCGGCGCGCAGCTTCACCGTGCCGGAGGTCGCGTCGATCTGATTGTCGATCGCATAGAGAACGCCATGAGCGAGCGCCTGTGAATGCTCGTGGTCATAGGCGACGACGGCCAGCGCCTCGCCGGAGCGAAAACGCTTCAGCACGCTCTGCAGCCTCACCTCCGGCAGAGTGAAGATCACCGTGATCGGCGAGAGCCGCGTCACCACCGCTATGCCGTTCTGATCATTGGTCTGCACGATATTGCCGGGGTCGACGAGGCGCAGGCCGATGCGGCCGTCGATCGGCGCGGCGATATCGGCGTAGCTGAGATTCAATTTCGCCTGTCCGACCTGCGCGCGGTCCATCTCGACGGCGGCGCGATATTGGCCGATGAGCGCGCGCTGCGTGTCGAGCTGCTGGCCGGAGACGCCGTCCTTCACCTTTGTGCGCAGCAGCTCGTAGCGGGCGAGATCGCGCTCGGCGTTCTGCAGCAGCGCCTCGTCCTTCTGCAGCTGGGCCTGCGCCTGCGCCACGGCGAGATCGAAAGGCCGAGGGTCTATGCGCGCGAGAATGTCGCCGGCCTTGACCGTCTGGCCCTCCTTGTAGCGCACCTCCACCAGCGGGCCGGACACCTGCGCTTTGACCACCGATGTCGCGGAGGCGGTCACCGTGCCGAGCCCGGAGAAGACGACCGGAAAGTCTCCGCGCGTGATCTCGGCGACCGCGACGGCGACGGCGGGTCCGCGGCCGGGGGTAGGAGCCGCAGGCGTTTCGGCGGCCCAATAGCGCCATGCGCCGAGCGCGACCGCGCCGACGAGCCCCGCGGCGATCCAGCGGGTGACGTTCCGACGCGGCAGGAAGCGTCTCGCCGCTCCGATGAAAGGAGGGGCGGCTTCGGTCAGATCGGAACTCATTTCGTCGAAACCCCGCGAGAATCGCATTGTGCGTCGGCGCGCACGCCATCGTGACCGCCGCCGCGCCGATGGTTCTTGGATAAGGATATATTGAATATAGGAATAATCAACATATTCGGAGGCGCGCTCCCGGCCTTTTGCGTCAGGCGGGGGCGCGGTCGAGGTCGATGAGATGTCCCGCCTTGTCGCGCTTGGCGGCCAAATAGCGGACATTATGGGTGTTTCGGCGCCCCATTATGCGCTGGTCGGCGACCACCTCGAGACCGCCCTGCGCGAGCGCGTCGATCTTCTCGGGATTATTGGTGAGCACCTGCACGCGGCGCGCGCCGAGCAGCTTCAGCATTTCGGCGGCGAAGGAGAAGCGGCGCTGGTCATTGTCGAATCCGAGCGTCTCGTCGGCGTCGTAGGTGTCGAAGCCGCGCGCCTGGAGGTCATAGGCGCGAATCTTGTTGGCGAGCCCGTTGCCGCGGCCCTCCTGATCGAGATAGAGCAGCACGCCGCCGCCATTCTCCGCCATGAAGCGCGCCGTATAGCGCAATTGATCGCCGCAATCGCATTTGAGGCTGCCGAAGAGATCGCCGGTGAGGCAGGCCGAATGCAGGCGCACATTCACGGGGCGCGCGAAATTCGGCGCGCCGATGACGATCGCCACCTGATCGCGCAATCCTTCGCCGCCGCGAAAGACGACGAATTCGCTGTCCTGCGCGCCCTCCAGCGGCACGCGCGCGCGAGAGACGATGCGCAACGCCGCGAGGCGGGCGGGGCGATAGGCGACGACATTGGCGCGGGCGGCCTCGAGCGGGCGCGCGAAAACCGCCTCGGCGCCCGCCGCGCCGGCGATGATCGCCGCGGGAAGCACTTGCGCGAGGCGCATCAGCTCCAAAGCGCATTCCTCGAGCGCGGAGAGCGCGGCGGCGGGCGCGTCGAGGCGCGCGTCGGAATCGAAAGCCAGCGCATGCGCCCGGGCGGCGTCCAGCGCGGGCATGGCGACGGCGCCGGCCTCGCGTCGCTGCGCGCCGAGGCGGCGCAAGCGCGGCCCAGAGAGGGCGAGGCGCGCGTCGGCGCGGCCGAGACGTTCGAAGCTCTCGCAATAGAAGGAGTCGAGCGCCTCGGCGGCGAGAGCGAGGATGCGCTCTCCATTCTCATGCAGAATGATCGGCCGTCCGGCGCGGATTTCGGCGATGGCGCGCTCGACTTCGATTTCCCCCGGGGCGTCGCGCAAACCCGGTCGCGAGGATGAGATTGTCACAATGCCTCCGGCGCTTTCTACATAAGCTCGACAGATATAGTTTTTCTTGTCCATCCAACAAGCGCAAATTTTCGAGCGGAGGGGCGCGGGCGCGCCTTTCGTCCCAGAAGCGCGCGAGCGGACCGCATATGCGGAAAAACAATATCGAAAGCGATCTTTCCGCGAGGCGCCGAGTCTCTCGTGGCGAGGCGCGAGGCAAATTCCTTCTTATGTGCAGAACTCGAGCGTTTTGCTATTTATCATAGCTGATAAGTGTGAATATAATGGCGGTATCGCAGCAAGACGGGAGCGTCCGATGGCCCGCGGCAGGCATCGCTTTTCGATCGAAACCCTTTTCAGGGCGTGGTTTTTGCGCAGCGCTTGCGTGGGCGTTCTCGCAGCGGCGGCGGCCGGCGCCTCGGCGGAGCCCAGCGTCTATCCGACGGGCGCCACTATCTACGATCCTGCGCGCGCCTATAATTCTTATGTTCTCTTCGCCGGCGGAGACGATGTGACGAGGCTCGTCGATCTCACCGGCAAGGTCGTGCGCGAGTGGAAATATACGGGCCAGCCCGTCTCCTTCATCGATCCGGCGCTCGTCGACGGCGCGCGCGGGCATATCTTCGTCACGCTCGAGAGCGAAGAGGGCAGGGGAACCGATCTCACGCCCGGCCGCGCGCAGACGCGCGTGCGCAAGACGGTCGGCGAGGTCGATTGGGACGGCAAGCCCGTGTGGAGCTTCGGCTCCGCGGCGCCGGGCGGCGTCGCGCGGCAGCATCACGACATAACGCGCCTGCCCAATGGCAATACGCTGCTGCTCGCCAATATCTCCTATCCGCTTCCCGGCTTCGCAGCGCCGCAAGTTCTGGACGATGTCGCCTATGAGGCGAATCCCGACGGCGATATCGTGTGGACCTGGGCGGCGTCGGACCATCTCGACGAGATCGGCTTCACCGCCGATGAGCTGAAGCTGATAAAGGGCTCGAAGAATCCCGACTATCTCCATGTCAATGATCTGAAGCCCGTCGGCCCCAATCATTGGTATGACGAGGGCGATGCGCGCTTTGCGCCGGAGAATCTCATCTTCGACTCGCGCAACGGCAATTTCATCGCCATCGTCGATCGCAAGACGCGCAAGATCGTCTGGACGTTGGGGCCGCATTTCCCGCCGGTGTCGGAGGATGGAACGACGACATCGCGCAAGGTTCCGCGGCCCGTCGATCAAATCTCCGGCCAGCATGACGCGCATATAATTCCCAAGGGCCTGCCCGGCGCCGGCAATCTTCTCGTCTTCGACAATCAGGGCGAGGCCGGCTATCCGCGCGCTTCCGTCACTTTTACGGGCGGCTCGCGCGTGCTGGAGATTGATCCGGTCACGAAGCAGATCGTCTGGCAATATACGGGCGCGAGCTCCGGCAATCCCGGCTGGACCTTCCGCAGCACGCATATCAGCAATGCGCGGCGCCTGCCCAATGGCAACACATTCATCGACGAAGGCCAGATCGGGCGCTTCTTCCAGGTGACGCCGGCGGGCGAGATCGTCTGGGAATATCTCAATCCCTACCCGCGGCGCGGCAAGGATGCGGAGAGCGGCCGCCCGACGCTCAACTACAGCGTCTATCGCGCGCAGCCAGTGCCCTATGACTGGGCGCCGGAGGGGACGCCGCATGCCGAGACGGCGATCGCGCCGCCGGAGAATGCGGGCTTTCGCGTGACGTCCAAATGAGACCGCACATCATCTGGGAGAATCCTGTGACGTCGCCGCAAAGCGAGAGGCGCATCGCCCGCATCATTGTCGAAGGGCATGTGCAGAATGTCGGCTATCGCGTTTTCGTGGCCCGCGAGGCCGGGCGGCTGCATCTCGCCGGCTGGGTCCGCAATCGCGCCGACGGCTCGGTGGAGACGCTGATCGCGGGCCATGCGGCGGTCGTCGACGAGTTTCTCGCTCTCGCGGCGAAAGGGCCGGCGACGGCGCGCATCGATTCCTATCGTGTCGACGAGGCCGACGCTCACGCGCTCGCGGAAGGCGGCGGCGAGAGCGGCTTTGTCGCCGCGCCGGCGGCCTGACGCCCCCTTCGGTCCGCCCGCCGAGAGTCCGCGAGCAGAAGACGCGGCCATTTCCCCCGCATCGGCGCGTCACGACGCGCTGATGAAAATCTGCGCCACCCGAAGAAGAGAGAGGTTCTCATGTCGATACGCAGTTTCAAGACGCTCGCCGGTTTAGGACTGACGGCGTCGGTCTTTGCGGGAGCGGCGCATGCCGCCTCGCTGCAGGAGGCGGCGACGCTCGCTTCCGCCGCCAGCGTCAAGACGCTGGAATTCGCCGGCGCCGGCCATTGGTATCAGTTCGGCCAGGCTCCGGTTCCCGGCGGCGATTGGCCGAAGTTCGACGTCTCCGCCTTCAGCGCGGCGATCGACTTCGACAAGGCGGCCGAGCGCGTGCTCATCACCCGCTCGCAGACGCCCGACGGCCGCGCCCGCCCGGCGCCCGTCGAGCAGAAGCTCGAATGGTCCATCGTCGGCGACAAGGCGTGGAATGTCGCCCCGCCGCAGGGCGCGGCTCCGGGCGCCGCTCCGGTGGCGACGCCGGCTCCGGCCGCCGTCGACGAGCGCGTCGCGGAAATCTGGACGACGCCGCAAGGCTTCCTGAAAGCCGCTCTCGCCAATAATGCGAAATCGGAGACAGTCGGCTCCGGCGTCGAGGTCTCCTTCGCCATTGGCGCGCGCCGCTTCGTCGGCACGATCGGCGCCGATAATCACGTGTCGGCGATCAAGACCTGGATCGACACGCCGGTGCTGGGCGACACGCTGATCGAGACGCATTTCTCGGGCTATAAGGATTTCGGCGGGCTGCATTTCCCGGCCGAGATTCATCGTAGCGAAGGCGGCCACGAGATTCTGCATGTCGCCGTCGCCTCGGCCAAGGCCAATGGCTCGGTCGATATCGCGGTTCCCGCCAATGTCGCGAGCGCGCCCGCGCCCGTCGTCACCGTGGCGTCCGAGAAGCTCGCCGACGGCGTCTTCTATCTTACCGGCGGCACGCATCACAGCCTCGCCGTGGAAGAGAAGGACCATGTCGTTCTGATCGAGGCGCCGCTGAGCGAGGAGCGCTCGATCGCGCTGATCCAGAAGATCGGCGAGATCATTCCCGGCAAGCCGGTGAAATATGTGGTCAACAGCCATGTGCATTTCGACCACTCGGGCGGTCTGCGCACTTTCGTGGACGCCGGCGCGACCATTGTGACGCAGGACATCAGCAAGGCCTATTACGAGAAGGCCTGGGCCGCGCCGCATACGCTGCGTCCCGATCGTCTCGCGGCCTCGAAAAAGGCGGCGAAGTTCGAGACCTATGAGCATAAGCACGCGCTCGGCGATCTGCATGCGGTCGAGATTCATCACATCGCCGGCAGCGGCCATTCGGATGATCTCGCGCTGGTCTATCTGCCGAAGGAGAAGCTGGTGATCGAGGCGGACGCCTATACGCCCGGCCCGGTCGGCGCGCCGGCGCCGGCGACGCCCAATCCCTTCTCGGTCAATCTCTACGACAATATTCAGAAGCTCAATCTCGACGTCGAGCGCATCGCCGGCCTGCATGGCCGCGTCGCGACCATCGACGAGCTGCGCGCGGCGATCGGCCTGAAGAAAGCCGCCGCCAACTGAGAAAAAGAGAGCCCCGGCGGCGCGCTGGCGCGGTCGGGGCTCGCGAATTGATCTCGCATAGGAGGACGCCGGGCCCGACGGTCCGGCGTCTTTCGTTTGGTTCAGCCCATTCCGGCGGTCTTCAGCACCGTTCGCGCATCGACGAGGGCGGCTTCGACGCCTTCGTCCTTGTCGAGCGCATCGACGAGCTGCTTGAGGCAGTCGATCGCCGTCGGCTCGAAGAGCCGCTTGGTCGTCAGGCTCTGCTCGCGCGATTCTTCGACCGCGCGCAGGATCGCGCGGACATGGCGCAGCTTATCCGCCAGCGGCTCGCTGCTCGCGGGCTTGGCGGCGTTGCTTTCGGAAGGGGAAGGCAGTGGTCGCCGGCGGGCGCGCTCCTGCTTCGGATCAAAATTGATCGAGGGATCTTCTTTCTTGCTCATCTTTCATTTCACTGTGTCATTTTGGCGCGGCGATCGAGAGCTTCACAACGCAAGACTCTCAATGGATTGAAGATACTCAATATTTTTACAGGGATAGAGAATTTGCCGTTTTCAAAATGAAACGCGCGCCCGATCCCGTTAACCTTAACGCAATCGGCATGCCTCCAAATCCCTCGAATGGAGGAGGTTTCCAAAAAACAGGTGAAATCAAAGACGAGCGGCGCCGCGTTTCGACTGAGTCGTTTTGCGACATTCGGGAATAGTTTGCTATCTAAAGTTGTATACCCTGGTGCTTTCGCGGGGCGGCGGCTTTTCGATCGATCGCCTGCGACAGCTCGGCGAGCAGCTTGCGGTCGCCGGCCTTGCGCTCGATCTGGATGAAATCGACGGAGCCCAATGGCGGCAGGCGCGCATCCTCCTCGCAGGCGGCCAGTCCTTGCGGGATCAGCGTGCTGGCGTGCGCCATCATGCCGAGGCCTATGCCGGTCGCGGTGGCGAGCCCGTTGAGATCGCCGCTGGTGCAGGCGATGCGCCAGGGAACGGCGGCCTTCTCCAGCGCCGTCAGCGCCATGAAGCGCGTGATGCTCGGCGGCGGATAGAGGACGAGCTGCGCCTCGTCGTTGCGGAACACCGGCGTTTTCGTCGCCGCTGTCCAGACGATGCGGTCGCTGAAGACGAGCCGGCCCCGATCGCCGTCCGGCCATCTTTTGCACAGCACGAGATCGAGCCGGCCTTCGTCGAAGGCGGTCAGCAGGTGATTGCTGAGCGCGATGGTGAAATCGAGATCGACGTCGGGATGCGCCTCCATGAAAGGCCGGATGATGTCGCCGAGCCAGCCGATGGCGAGATCCTCGCAAGCGCCGAAACGCAGCGCCCGCCGCTTGGACGATTGCCCGAAATGCCGCTTGGCGCGGGCGTTGGTCTCGAGAATGGAGCGCGCGAATTCCAGCATGGCGCGGCCATGCTCGGTCAGCGTGTTGGAGTGCGTGTCGCGCTCGAACAGCTTCCGCCCGGCGAATTGCTCGAGCCGCTTCACATGCTCGCTGACGCTCGATTGCGAGAGGCCGAGCTGACGTCCCGCCTCGGAGAAGCTCTTCACCTCGGTAATGGCGACGAAAGTGCGCAGATGGATCGGATCGAGCATTGGCGCGGCCATCGGATTTTTCGATAGCTGTTATCTAATCATCGGCCATTCCGATTTGCAACGCTTCCGCGGATAGTCGGTCTCATAGAAAAATATTCGCTTCGTCCATGAAGACGAGGCAGGAGGAGGAAGCAAATGTTCACGAATCGGCGTGATTTCCTGGGTTCCGCTGCTCTGGCGAGCGGCCTGGTGACATTCTCCAGCGTCGCCGAGGCGACCGACAAATATCTCGCCAAGGCCGGCGACGGCGGCTTCGGGCGTCAGGCGGTGGGGCTGCCGCCGGGCGAAGCCGTCGCCTATCACGATCCCAAAGAGGTCGCGGCCATGCCGGACTTCAAATTCTCGCTGGACGGCAACAAGCCGAAGGTCACTTCCGGCGGCTGGGCCAAGGAGGCGACGGTCCATCAATTCCCGATCAGCAAGGGCATCGCCGGCGTCCATATGTATCTCGAGCCCGGCGCCTCTCGCGAATTGCATTGGCACGCCATTGCGGCGGAATGGGCCTTCGTCATCGAGGGGCGCTGCCAGACCGTCGTCATCGAGCCGAGCGGCGCGAGCGAGATCAATAATTTCGAGCCCGGCGACCTCTGGTATTTCGCCAAGGGCCACGGCCATTCCATCCAGGCGATCGGCGACAAGCCCTGTCACTTCATCCTGTCCTTCGACAATGGCGCCTTCTCCGAGCACGGCACATTCTCCATCACCGATTGGATCGATGTGACGCCGAAGGAAATGCTCGGCCTCGAATTCGGCCTGCCGAAAGATCTGTTCGACGCGTTTCCCAAGGGCGAGGCCTATATTCAGTCCGGCCCGATATTGAAGGCGTCGGATGCGCTGGAGGCGCCCTGGCCGAAGGAGTCGACGCATAAGTTCCGCCTGCTGCGCGATCCGAAAGCCGCGCGCGATTTCGACGGCGGCGCCTTCCGCTTGGCGACGATCGACGAGTTTCCGGCGCAAAAGACCATGTCCGGCGGCATAATGACGTTGAAGCGCAATGGGCTGCGCAAGCTGCATTGGAACGTCAACGCCAATGAATGGCACTATTATCTGAAGGGCAGAGGCCAGGTCGCGATCTTCGGCTCCGGCGGCCGCGGCAAGGTCGCCGAATTCGGACCCGGCGACGTCGCCTATATTCCGCAGGGCTTCGGCCATGCGATCCGCAATATCGGCGATGAGGATCTCGAGATCATCCAGACCTGGGACAATCCCAAATTCGAGGAGATCGACCTCGACAAATGGGTGCAGTCGAGCCCGCGCTATTTGCTCGGCAATAATTTCACCGGCGTGCCGGAGGCGACCATATCGCAATTGAAGCGCGGCTGATCCTTCAACGAGACGGCGAGCCGCGCGCGGCTCGCCGCTTCCCCATTTTTGCGAATGGAAAGGGATGGCCCATGCTCGCCCATAGACGCAATTTCCTCGAGATCGCCGCCTGGGGCGCGGTGCATTTCTCGACTCTCGCCGTCGCCGTCTCGGCCGAGCGGCTGACCGTCAAATCCGCTCACGCCGAGCCGGCTCACGCCCATGCGACGGCCGCTCCCGGCGCGACCATGGAGTTTCGCTTTCCGCTCGACGCGGGACGCCCGCGCGTCGCCTCCGGCGGCTGGGCGAAGGAAGTCTCGGTGCGCGAATTTCCGATCGCGCACAGCATGGCCGGCGTGCACGCTTTTCTGGACGCCGGCGGCTCGCGCGAATTGCATTGGCACGCCACTGCGGCGGAATGGGCGCTGGTGCTCGGCGGGCGTTGCCAGACCGTCGTCATCGATCCGAGCGGCGCGAGCGAGATCAATAATTTCGAAGCCGGCGATCTCTGGTATTTCGCCAAGGGCCATGGCCATGCGATCCAGACCATAGGCGATGAGCCTTGCAACATATTGCTGGTCTTCGACGACGGCCGCTTCACGCCCGACGCCAGCGCCTTCTCCCTCACCGATTGGATCGATCTCACGCCCAAGGATCTCCTCGCGCAGGAGTTCGGCGTTCCGAAGGATATTTTCGACGCTTTCCCGAAAGGCGAGACCTTCATTCAAGCGGGGCCGATCCTGCGGCCGGAGGATGCGCTCGAGGCGCCGTGGCCGAAAGAATCGACGCACAGATTCCGCCTGACGCGCGAGACGAGAGCGGCGCGCGATCTCGACGGCGGGACGTTCCGTCTGGCGACGGCGAAGGAGTTTCCCGCCTCGACGACAATGTCCGGCGGAATCATGACGCTCGAGCCCGGCGCGATGCGCAAGCTGCATTGGAACGTCAACGCCGACGAGTGGCACTATTATCTGCGCGGCAAAGGCCAGGTCGCGATCTTCGGCTCCGGCGGACGCGGCAAGGTCGCGGAGTTTCGGCCCGGCGACGTCGCCTATATTCCGCAGGGCTTCGGCCACGCTATTCGCAACATAGGCGATGAGCCGCTGGAGATCGTGCAGACCTGGAACAGCGGCGCTTTCGAGGAGATCGACCTCGACCAATTCGCGCGCGCCGCGCCGCGCCATCTGCTCGCCAATAATTTCGCCGGCGCGCCAGGCGCGACGATCGACGCGATGCGGAGACCACGCTCGTGACAGCGTCGAAAGGCCGCGCATAGATTGCGCGGCTTTCGTTTTATAGCGAGGCCGGGCCGGGCGCAGAAAAGGCGTGTTCCATGCAGAAGCTCTACAGCAAGGAGATCGTCGCCGCCCGCAAGGCGGCGCTCACCGAGGCCATTGTCGCGCTGAAGGCGCGCGGCGTCGCGCCGAAGCTCGCCGCCGTCGTCTGCTCGTCCGATCCGGCGGCGCTGAGCTATGTCGCCGTCAAGCGCAAGCATGCGGAGGAGGTGGGCGCCGCTTTCGAGGGCGTCGATCTCTCACATGCCGGCTCCTACGCCGATATAGCGGGGCATATGCGCGACCTCTGCGCGCGCCCGGATATTCACGGCGTCATAGTCGTGATGTCGTCGAAGCCCGCATTCGACGAGATCGACGTGACCAATCTCATTCCCGCGAGCAAGGACGCGGATGGGCTCTCCGTCGGCAATCTCGGCGCGCTGCTGCAGAATGGGCCGCATCAGCGCTTCATCGCGCCCGCGACGCCGCGCGCCTGCATCGCCATGGCGGAGACGCAAGGGCCGCTCGCAGGCAAGACGGTCGCCGTCATCGGCCGCGGCCGCACGGTCGGCAAGCCGCTAGCCAATATGCTCGTCAACGCCGGCGCCACAGTGACGATCTGCCATTCGGCGACGCACGACATTCCGAAATTTTCGCGTGCGGCCGATATCGTCTTCGTGGCGACGGGCCGTCCGCATTTCTTCGGCCGCGATTATTTTGCGGATGGGCAGCTCGTCGTCGACGCCGGCGTCGGCTTCATCGACGGAAAGCTCGCCGGCGATGTGGATGCGGCCGCGCTCGAGGGGCTGGACATTCGCCTCACCGCGGTTCCCGGCGGAGTGGGGCCGCTGACCTCGGTCCTCATTCTGGAAAATCTCCTGTCGCTGATCGCCCATGCCGAGGCGGCGCATCGCCTGTGAGCGATTGCGACAATCGGTCCGCTGTTTTTAGCGAAATTATGCGCCACATTGACATTCGTGGCGCCGGCCCTGCGATCCCGCCCGGGAGCTTACGGTAGATCTCCGAGGCTCGAAGGTGCGCATCCGGGAGAGCAGGGGGCGTCGCGGGGCGCGTTTGGTCCGCAACTTGCGTGTTGCGACGGGAAGCTTCTTGAAACGAGGGCGATCCCGATGGCGTTCACCTTTATCTGCAACACCAGCGCCGTGAGCGAAGGGGCCATGGGCCTGTTCCAGGCCGGCCGCAAGAGCGTTCTGCTCGTCTGGCCGGCCGGCGGCGAGCTGAAGGCTTTTCGCGGCCGCTGTCCACATGCCGACATGCCGCTCAATGAAGCCAGTTTCGACGGCAAGACCGTGCTCTGCAATTATCACAATTGGGGCTTCGACGGAGTCAACGGCAAATGCGTGACGCATCTCGTCCGCAACGCCCTGCATCCTTACGAGCTGAAGATCGAGGGCGACGAAATCCAGGTCGATCTCGGCGCGGCCAAGGTTGCGCGCGCGCCGGCGTGAGCCGCCGCCCGGCATTTTGGCAGGGTTGTTGCTTCTAATTCTGAAACAGGAGCGATAGCCGTGACCGAGACGCGAAGCATCACGACCGAGAAAGATTTCGAGCATCCGGTCGACGCAGTCTGGCGCGCCATGACGGATTCGGAATGGCTCGCCGTCTGGTTTTTTCCCAATGACATCCGGCCGGAGGTCGGACATTCCTTCACCATCTGGAGCCGCCCGATCGAGCGTTGGGATGGCGAGTTCCAATGCAAGGTGCTCGAGGTCGTCCCTGGCGAGAAGCTCAGCTTCCGCTGGAAGGGCGGCCATGAGGAGCTGAAGGGATTCGGTCACTATATGGATGTGACCGTCACCTGGACGATCTCCGCTCTGCCCGATGGCGGCACGCATTTCCACTTCATTCAGGAGGGGATCTCCACCGATCCGACCTCCGACGCGCTCTATGACATCATGCTCAAAGGCGCGGACAGCGTGATGCGCAGCCTCGCCAAGCGCATTCCCGATCTCCTCGAGCACGAGCCCTGATCTTCGAGGCGGCCTCGGACACATCGGCTCGGCGTCTGCCGGCCGGCGGCCGTGTTTCCGTCGGGCCCGCGGTGAATGTGACTGCGTGATCGCGGCGCTCTGGACGATGCGGCGCCGTCGTCTGTCGATGACTTGCGCGCCGCTATGGCGCGGCGCTGCGTCAAAGCTTAAAAAGCCGGGCGCTCGTCTCGCGCATCGACGAACCGGAGGGCAAATGGAGGAGATCGCCGCATCCATCGGCAATTACGTCGGCATTTCGGCGCCGATCGCCCGTCTCGCGATCGGCCATATTTTCGCGTTTCTGGAGAAGCGCGACGCCGCCATAGGCTCGGAGCTGATCGCGCGCGTTCCCGGCGGGCGCGAGACGGTCGAGGCGGCGCTCGCGGCGCCGCGCCGCGGCCTGCTCGGGCTGGCGCTCGGCGGGATCGGGGCTCTGGCCGGGAAAAATCAAAAGGACGTGATCGAGCTGACCTCGCGGCTGACCAGCATGGGGCTGTCCGCCGCGCAGCTGCAGAAGCTCGCCAAAGCGGTCTTCGTGCTCGCCGAGCAGGCGGTCGGCCGCCCCAAGCTGCAGACGATCACCGATACGATTCCGGGCTTCTCGAAATTTCTCTGGCCGAACGGCTGACCCAGCCGCTCGCCGTCCGCCGTGTCTTGGGGGCGGGGCTCGTCTCCTCCTGCCGAGGCGGCGTCGAGCCCGTGGCCGTCAGATCGATTTCCGCGCGCTCCGCCTTTTGCGCAGGCGCCGCCGGCTGCAGCCCCACTTGCCGAATCTGCGGCCGTGTTTCTTCGGCGGCGATCGCGGCCGGCTCGGTTCGCGTCGCGTCGAGATAGGCGCGTCCGGCGAAGAGCGGCGCGGCGAGCGTCGCTGTGACGAGAACAGCGCGCGCGAACGGCGATTTGCGCGGCGCGGCGGGCTCGCCGGCGCGCGCGGCCGAGCGCGCCGCCAGAACGAGATCGCTGGCGGTCTGCGGCGTCGCGGCCTTACGATATCTGGCTGCGTCCGCGCGGTAATTGCGGCCGACATGAAAGCGCATGGAAATTCAGTCCCGTTTGGTCTGGCAATGGTTGCGGAGCTTAAGGGGCGAATGGTTAATTTTGATTCACCGTGAGGCGGTCCGGCGGCGGCGCCCCTACAGGCCGAGGCGTCCGGCCTTATATGACGGCTCATCGCAGACATGACGCTGGAGCGGCGACGCGATGACGCCAGGAGACGCCCCGCAGAGCGTCGATCTATCGATTTGCGATCGGGAGCCGATCCACACGCCGGGGGCGATCCAGCCGCATGGCGTGCTTCTGGCGCTCGGCCCGGACGACATGCGCATCGACCAGATCGCCGGCGACACGCAGGGGCTGCTCGGCGCCTCGCATAGCGCTCTGCTCGGCCAGAATTTGGAGGCGCGGCTCGGCGCGGTCGCGGCGACGCGGCTGACGCGCCTCGTCGCCGACGAAGGGCCGCGCTCCTGCCTCGCCTTCGAGACCGAGGCGAGCGGCGGCGCGGCCGCGCTCGAGGGCGTCGTCCATATCGGCGATCGGGCGATCCTCATCGAGCTGGAGCCGCGTCGCGACGATGTCGAGCGCGATCCGCTCGGGCTCGTGCAGAAAATGCTCGCCGCGACGGCGCCGGCCGAGACCATAGAGGCCTATGCCGAGGCGATAACGCGAGAGACGGCGAAGGCGACGGGCTTCGACCATGTGATGGTCTATCGCTTCCTGCCGGACGGCTCGGGGAGCGTCATTGCCGAGACGGCGGCGGAGGGCTGCGATTCCTATCTCGGGCTGCGCTTTCCCGCCTCCGATATTCCGCAGCAGGCGCGCAAGCTCTATGTGACCAATTGGCTGCGCGTCATTCCCGACGCGCGCTACACGCCGGCGCCGATAGAGCCGGCGCTCTCGCCCTCGACCGGCCGACCGCTCGATCTCAGCTGCAGCATTTTGCGCAGCGTCTCGCCCGTGCATTTGCGCTATCTCGCCAATATGGGCGTGCGCGCCTCCATGTCCTTGTCGATCGTCGTCGGCGGCACGCTGTTCGGCCTCGTCGCCTGTCACCATCGCACGCCGCATTTCCTCGATTTGCGTCGCCGCGCCGCCTGCGAATTGTTCGCGCAGATGATCTCGCTCGAGTTTCAGAGCCGCCTCGAGGGGGAGACGGCCAAGCGGCGCATGCGCGCGGGCGAGGTGCAGAGCCGTCTCGTCGGCGCCATGTCCGGCCGCGGCGACCTCGCCGGCGCGCTGCTCGGCGGACAGCCCAATCTGCTCGATCTGATCGAGGCCGACGGCTGCGCGGTCTGCGTCGAGGGCGAATGCGCGACGCTCGGCCGCGCGCCTTCCGCCGCGCAGATCGCCGCGCTGGTCGGCTGGATTCACGAGCATGCGCAGCAGGGCGTGCTGGCGACCGACCGCCTGCCGCTCTCCTACGCGCCGGCGGAGGCCTTTTGCGACGTCGCCTCCGGCGTGCTCGCCATCGCCGTCTCGCGCGCGCCGAAGGATTATGTGCTGTTTTTTCGCGGCGAGCTGCGGCAGGTCGTGCGCTGGGCGGGAAATCCCGCCAAGGCGGTGGAGGCGGATGGCGAGACGCTGACGCCGCGCGCCTCCTTCGAGGCCTGGGAAGAGACTGTGCGCCTGCGATCGCGCGCCTGGAGCGACACGGAGATCGAGATCGCGCGGTCGCTGCGCTCGTCGATCCTCGAGGTCTTCGTCCATGCGCTCGATCTCGCCCTGCGCGAGCGGCAGACGGCGCAGGCGCGTCAGGATTTTCTGATGGCCGAGCTCGAGCATCGCGTGAAGAACACGCTCTCGGTGATTCAGTCGCTGGTGCGCTTCACGGCGCGCTCCTCCGCTTCGCTCGAGGAGTTCAACGCGACATTGCAGAGCCGGCTGCTGACGATGGCGCGCGTGCAAAATCTGCTGACGCAGAGCCGATGGGAAGGGCTGTCGATCCGCGCCATCGTCGAGGACGAGCTCGCGCCTTTTCGCCAGGGGGAGGCGAACGCCTGCCACATCAGCGGCGAGCCGATCGCCTTGAAGCCCAAGGCGGCGCTCGCCGTCAGCATGGCGATCCACGAGCTCGCCACCAACGCCGCCAAATATGGCGCGCTCTCTGCGCCGGGCGGCGTGGTGCGCGTCGATTGGCGCCGTCGCCGCGAGAAGGGCGAGGAACGCATCGAGCTGAGCTGGAAGGAGAGCAAAGGCCCGAAGGTCGTTCCGCCGGAGCGCTCCGGCTTCGGCCGCATGCTGATCGAGCGCACGCTGGCGATCGATCTCGGCGGCGCGGCGGAGCTGAGCTTCGCGGCGAGCGGCGTCGAATGCCGCCTGCGCATTCCCGTCTCGCAGATCGCCTTCGCCAAGGGGCCGCGCGAGAGCGAGAAGCGGCCGCCGCGCGGCGACGGCGACGCGGAGCCGACCCCGCGAGCCCTGTCGCATCGGCGCGTTCTGCTGGTCGAGGACGCCGCTCTCGTCGCGATCTCCGTCCGCGAGCTGCTGGAGGAATGGGGCATGGAGATCGCGCATAGCTGCGCCACCGTCTGGGACGGCCTGCGCGCGGCGCTGCGGCCCGATTTCGACGTCGCTCTGCTCGACATAGATCTCGACGGCGAGCCGGTGTGGCCGGTCGCCGACGCGCTGGCGCAGGCGCATGTTCCTTTTGTCTTCACCACGGGCTTCGAGAGTCGCATCGTGACGCCAGCGCGTTTCGCCGGTCGTCCCGTCGTCACCAAGCCCTATGCGTCGGAGGAGCTCGTCGGCGCGCTCTCGCGCGCAATGTCGCAAGAAGCCTCGACAAGCGCTGCCTCGCGGCCGCGGGCGTCGCGCGCGTGAGCGTCGCGGGCGACATGGCGTTACCAGCGCGAGCGGCGCTGCGCAGCGCGACACGGGCGGCGCATTTGCGGCTGCATGCGCATCCTATGCTGGCGGCGCTCGCCGCCGGGACGATCGCAGCGCCGCAATATTCGCGCCTGCTGGGGCGGCTCTATGGATTTCATCTGCCTTTCGAGCGCGCGCTGATCGAGGCCGCGCTCGGCCATGGCGTCGATCTGCGCATCGGCGCCCGCGCGCATCTTTTGACGCGCGATCTTCTCGATCTCGGCGCGAGCGGCGAATCCATCGCGCGCCTGCCCATGGCGGAGGCGCCGGCGCTGAGCGAGCCGGGTGAATGGCTCGGCGCGCTCTATGTACGCGAAGGATCGAGCTTTGGCACGGCCTTTCTCGCCGCCGCGCTCGATCCGCTGCTCGGCGCCGGCTGCGCGCGCGGCCGGCGGTTCTTCTCCGGCGGCGAGACGGAGGATTGGCGTCTCTGCTGCGCGGCGCTGGAGGCGGGCATGGCGCGCGGCCTGCTGCCGGCGATGATTCATGGCGCGCAGGCGAGCTTTCACGCGCTCGAGCATTGGCTCGCCGATCACGAATAGACGCGGCTCATTGCGTAACGACGGCGACGATGCGCGCCGGGCCTCCGGTGCCGCCGGAAATCTTCATCGGCAGAGCGAAGACAATGGCGCCGGTCGCCGGCAATTTGTCGAGATTGTCGAGATTCTCGAGCCCGGCGGCGTCGGCGCCGGCGACGATGCGATGCACCAGAAAATCCTGCGACGGGCCATGGTCCACGCTCGCCGTGTCTATGCCGATGAGCTTGGCGCGGCGATCGACGACGAGCAGCGCCGCCGCCTGCGCGCCATAGCCGGGGAAATGCAGATGCGTAGCGTCGCCGGGCGCATCATCGCCGAGATAGGCCTTGCGGTCGCTCCAGCGCGCGCTCCAGCCGGTGCGCAGCAGCACGATGGCGCCTTGCGGAATGCGCCCATGCGCTTCCTCCCATTCGGCGATGTCTTCCGGCGTCAGCAAGTAATCGGGATCGGCGGCGGCCTTGGCGCTCACATCGATCACAAAGGCCGGCCCGACGAAGCGATCGACCGGAATTTCGGCGTTCGTCCAATGGCCGCGCGCGAAATGCAATGGCGCGTCGAGATGCGTGCCGCCATGCTCGGGCGAGCAGAAGCTGTTCGCCGCATAGAAATAGCCGCGCTCGGTGAGGCCATTGTGCAGCGATTTGAGCTCGAAGCCGGAGGGCGACGTCGGCCAATAAATGGTCTTGGAGTCGAAGGGATGGGTGAGATCGACGATGGTCGATTTGGAGAGATCGAGGCTCTGGCCGAAGGCCGGCGCCGCGATCAGGGATGAGAAAATGGCGGCCAGGGCGAAGCCGCGGATCGGGTGATGCGCCATCGATCGATCTCCTCGTGAAAGAGGAGCGATCCTGCCATGCGCGAAAGCTCCGGCTCAATCGTGTGGAGGCCGGAGCGATCCCGTCAGGGCTCCAGGCTGCGCCAGCGGAACAGCAGGCCGGCCGTCAGCCCGCCGAGCAGCGGCGCCGCGAAGAACAGCCACAACTGCTCCAACGCCTTGCCGCCGACGAACACCGCCGGGCCGAGCGAGCGCGCCGGATTGACCGACGTGCCGGTCACGCGAATGAGCGCGATATGGATGACGACGAGGGCGAGGCCGATGGCCAGGCCCGCCGAGGCGGTGCCGCCATTGGTCGAGGTCGCGCCGAGGATGACGACGAGAAACAGGAATGTGCCGACGAATTCCGCCAGAAAGGCCGAGGCCGTCGAAATATTGCTCCATCCATTCTGACCGAGGCCGGCGGCGGCGACGTCATATCCGCCTTCGCGGCCTTTCAATATCGCATAGAGGATCGCCGCGCCGGCGATGGCGCCGAGACATTGCGCGATGACATAGCCGATGAGATTGCGCGTCGAGAGCCGCCCCGCCGACCAGACGCCGATCGAGACCGCCGGATTGATGTGGCAGCCCGAGACCGGCCCTATGCCATAAGCGAAGGCCGTCACGGTGAGGCCGAAGGCGAAGGCGATGGGCAGCACGGCGAGCGGGCCGATCCCTTGCGTCGAGTTCAGCACGCCGCCGAGCTCGCCGAGCGTCACCGAGCCGCATCCCAGCAGCACCAGAGCGCCCGCGCCGATCGCCTCGGCGACATATTTCTTGATTGTCATTCCGCACCTGTCGTTTCGTGAAAATCCAATCCGCATCTTGCAAAAGTCGGATCGTCGTCGAAAATCAGCATCGCCGATGAACTGGAAATGAATAATCGCGCGGCGCTCGATGGGAGGAAACGGAATGTCGGGGTCTTCATCCGCTCTGACGCATTCGCTCGATGTTTCGGCGTCGGCGCAAGGGCCGCTTTCGGGCGCGTGCTTCGTCGTCAAGGAGAACATAGACGTCGAGGGCCTCGTCTCCGCCAATGGCCAGCCGACATGGGCCGCGACTCATGCGCCCGCCGCCATCAACGCGCCCGTCGTCGATCGGCTGCTCGCCTGCGGCGCGCGGCTCGTCGGCAAGGCGCATATGGACGAGATGGCCTATAGCCTGCTCGGCGCCAACGCTCATTACGGAACGCCGAAAAATCCCGCTGCGCCGGATCGCCATCCGGGCGGCTCCTCCTCCGGCTCGGCTTCCGCCGTCGCCGCTGGGCTCGCCGATTTCGCGCTGGGCACGGATACGGCCGGCTCCTGCCGCGCGCCGGCGGCCTTTTGCGGAATTTACGGATTTCGCTCCTCGCATGGCGCGATCAGCGTGAATGGCGTCGTTCCGCTCGCCGCCTCGCTCGACGTCATCGGCTGGTTCGCGCGCGATGTCGATCTCATGGCGCGGGTCGGCGACGCGCTGCTGCCGCGCGATCTCACGCAAGGCGCATTCGACGAGGCGGTTTTTCTCGACGAGACTTTCGCGCAATGCGACGCCGAGACCGCCGCCGCCATGGCGCCGGCGCGCGCCATCGTCGCGCAAGGATTTTCCGAGCGAGACGCGGCGCTGGGCGAAGAGTTCTGGACCGAGTCGCTGCGTCATTTCCGCAATCTCCAAGCCTTTGAGGCCTGGGGCGCGCATGGCGCCTGGATCGCGGCGGAACATCCGCAATTCGGTCCCGGCATTGCAGAGCGCTTCGACATGGCGTCGAAAGTGACGCCTGCCGCCAAAGCCGAGGCCGACGCTTTTCGGCGCGATGCGCGCGCGCGCGTCGTCGAGATGTTCGGCGAGAACAGCCTCATCGTCGTTCCGACGACGCCTTTCGCCTCGCCGCGGCTGGACGAAAGCGAGGAAGAGCTCGACGCCAAGCGCTATCGAATGTTCCGCACGTTTCTCTTCGCGAGCTTCTTCGGACTGCCGCAGATCAGCGTTCCGCTTTCGCGGCCCGCGGGCGCGCCGCCGCTCGCGATTTCGCTGATCGGCCCGCGCTGGTCGGACCGTCGGCTGATCGCCGCGGCGCGGGGGCTTGTCGAGCTTCTGTAGCCTTTTCCGCCAGCACATTGTCGACGCCCCAGCGGAACAAGAGCGTCAGCACCGGCTCCAGCGAGCGGCCGCGTTCGGTGAGGCTGTATTCGACGCGCGGCGGCACTTCCGCATAGACATGGCGCGAGATCATGCGATCACGCTCGAGATCGCGCAATTGCTGCGTCAGCGTGCGCTGCGTGATCGTTTTCAGCAGCCGCTGCAATTCGGAAAAGCGCTTGGTTCCATCGGCGAGACGAAACAGGATCGACGGCTTCCACTTGCCGCCGATAATGTCCATCGCGCCCTCGATCGGGCATTCGTCATATTCTACGTGCCGCTGCTTGCGCATGGGACGATGCTCCTAACCCTTGCCGAGGGCGGCGCTTCCACCTCCCCCTCGAGGGGGGAGGTCGAGCGCGAATGCGCTCGGGAGGGGGTGACGCCCCGAGTCTTCGCCGTTGAACCCCACCCCGTCCGGCTATCGCCGGCCGACCCTGCCCCTGAAGGGGAGGGTGGATGCGCCCTCCATTCGACGTTAGTATCATTTATTGCCGTATCGACATAGCATGTCAGTATAGGCGAGATTTCTGCGTACTTCACCAATGCGATGCGCTTCGCTAGCTTGCTTCTCGTCTTCGACGAATGAGGAGCGCGACACGCAATGACCAACGCAATTTCTCCCGAGCTCTATTGGACCGTGCTGACCGCCGGCCTCGCCTCGGTCTTGTGGATTCCCTATATTCTGCAGCGCATATTGGAGCTGGGGCCGATCGCGGCGTTCAGCGATCCTCGGCACGATGTGGCCACGAAAGCGCCATGGGCGCTGCGCGCCAAGAACGCTCACACGAATATGATCGAAAATCTCGTCGTCTTCGCCGTGCTGGCGCTGACGATTCAGATCGTCGGCGGCGGCACGTCGGCGACGGCGCTCGCTGCGCTCTTGTTCTTCGCCTCGCGCGCCGCGCATTATGTCGTCTACACGCTCGGCCTGCCGTGGGTGCGCACGCCGATGTTCCTCATCGGCTTTTTCTGTCAGCTCACGCTGCTCTTCGCTATTCTGGCGCGCGGGTGACGTTTCCCGTCATTGCGAGCGGAGCGAAGCAATCCAGAGTCGTCGGGCGGCTCCTGGATCGCTTCGCTTCGCTCGCGATGACAGCTTTTTGGGCGGCCTCAATCCGATCCATGCTCCACCGACAGCAGCTTCAAAATGCGTTTCGACAGCGAATCCCGCACGGCGCGATAAGACTCCAATATCGTCTCGCGCGAGCCGCTGGTCGCGGTGGCGTCGAGCGTCGGCCAATAGACGACGTCGACCGCCATTGTGCGCGTGAACTCCAGCGCCTTGTGATGCGATTCCGGCGACAAGGTCACGATGAGATCGAAGTTGGAATCTTCCAAATCCTCGAAAGTGTGCGGCTTGTGGCGGGAGATGTCGACGCCGAGCTCGTCCATCGCGGCGATGGCGAAAGGGTCGGGCTCGCCGCGCTTCAGGCCGGCGGAGGCGAAATAGATCTCGCGGCCGAAATAATGCCGCCCCAGCGCCTCGGCCATGGGCGAGCGCACGGCGTTCTGCGTGCAGGCGAACAGCACGGCGCTCGGCCGTGATACGGGTCCGCCTTCGTCCGGCATGGGCTCAGCCCTTCCAGTGCAGGGCCGTGACCAGCGTGAAGAGGCGGCGCGCAGTGTCCGTGTCGCAGTCGATCTTGCCCTTCAGCCGTTCGGCGAGCAGGGCCGCGCCTTCATTGTGCAGCCCGCGCCGGCCCATGTCGATCGCCTCGATCCGGCTCGGCGTCGCGGTGCGGATCGCGGCGTAATAGGTCTCGCAAACGAGAAAATAGTCTTTCAGCAGGCGCTTGAAGGGCGTCAGCGACAAAATATGCGTGACGATGGTGGCGCCGGCCTCGTCGCGGACGTCGAAGACGAGCTTGGCGTCATGCAGGGCGATGACGAGGGCGTAAGGCCCGCCGTCATGCCCTTCCAGCGCGAAGCTGTTGTCCTCGATGAGATCATAGATGGCGATGGCGCGCTCATGCTCCTGATCCGCGGTGCCGCGCCCGATGGATGCCTCATCGAGCGTGACGGAGATCAGCCGCTTGGTCGCGCTCGTCGCCACCTCACGCCCCGCGCTGATCGAGGCGCACGGCCACAGAGCGCGCATGCGCCTGCAGCCGCTCGGCGTCGCCGAGAGCGACGGCGGCGGGGCCGATCGCCTTCAGCGAGGCGGCGTCGCATTTCAAGATCGACGTGCGCTTCACGAAATCCAGCACGCTGAGGCCCGACGAGAAGCGCGCCGAGCGCGCCGTCGGCAGAACGTGATTGGAGCCGCCGACATAATCGCCGATCGCCTCCGGCGTATAGGCGCCGATGAAGATCGCGCCGGCGTTGCGCACCTTGGCGGCCAGCTCCTCGGCGTCCTCCGAGACGATCTCCAAATGCTCGGCGGCGATGCGGTCGGCGAGCGGAATGGAAGCGGCGAGGCTCTTGGTCACGATGATCGCGCCATAATCGCGCCAGCTCTTGGAGGCGATCTCGAAGCGCGAGAGCGTCGCCAGCTGGCGCTCCACGGCGGCGGCGGCCGCATCGGCGAAGGCCGGATCGTCGGTGATGAGGATCGACTGCGCCGATTCGTCATGCTCCGCCTGGGCGAGCAGATCGATCGCCACCCAATCGGGATTGGCGGTCTTATCGGCGAGCACGAGAATTTCCGAAGGCCCGGCGATCATGTCGATGCCGACGAGGCCGAAGACGCGGCGCTTGGCGGCGGCCACCCAGGCGTTGCCGGGGCCGACGATCTTGGCCACGGGGCGAATCGTCTCGGTGCCATAGGCGAGCGCCGCGACGGCCTGCGCGCCGCCGACGCGATAGACCTCGTCGACGCCGGCGCGCTTGGCGGCGGCCAGCACCAGCGGGTCGATCACCCCATGCGGGGCGGGGACCACCATCACCAGCCGATCGACGCCGGCCACCTTGGCCGGCACGGCGTTCATCAGCACGGAGGAGGGGTAGGAGGCGGTGCCGCCCGGCACATAGAGGCCGACCGATTCGAGCGCGCTCCAGCGCCATCCGAGCTCGACGCCGGCTGCGTCCTTATAGCGCAGGTCCTGCGGGCGCTGGCGCTCGTGGAAGGCCGCGATGCGGGCGTGGGCGAGGTCGAGCGCTTCGAGCGTCTCCTTCGGGACCTTGGCCTCCGCCGCGTCGATCTCGGCTTTCGTCAGCGCTATGCCGGTCTGCGCGAGGTCGATATGGTCGAAGCGCTTGGAATAGTCGATCAGCGCGGCGTCGCCCCGGGCGGCCACTTCCTCGATAATGCCGCGGACCGTGTCGTCGACGTCCTGGGCGGCCTCGCGCTTCGTCGCCAGCAGCGCGGTGAAGCGCTCCTCGAAATCCGCCGCCGACGCATCCAATCGCCAAGTCATGTTCTTCTCCAACCGGTATTTCCGGTTGTCATGACCCTCCCTCGCCGTCTTCGTCAAGCTCATGTGACGGACAGGCCTTCGCGGCCCAGCGCGGTCCGAGGTCCTGGAGGCGGGCCTCGACGCATTCCACATCCAGGGAAATCGCCGCTCCGCCGGCGAAAATCAGCGTGACGACGCCCCCGGGAGGCTCGGCGGCGGGC
Organism: Methylosinus sp. DMC45; assembly: GCF_056313885.1. Lineage (NCBI taxonomy): Bacteria > Pseudomonadati > Pseudomonadota > Alphaproteobacteria > Hyphomicrobiales > Methylocystaceae > Methylosinus > Methylosinus sp. DMC45. Next base: position 202,473 of record NZ_JBQUZK010000035.1, on the reverse strand, counting down.
TCGAAAGTGACGGCGAGAAGGTCCAAAATCGCTTCGGGCTCGGCGCGGGGGATTTTGAGCTGGCGCACCCGCCGCACCCCGTCGAAATGAACGCCCGCATGGCAGCGCTCGCGCTTGCCCTGCTCGGCGGCGGCCCAGTCGTAGCGGCAGCCGACGAAGGCGAAGCGCCGCTGCTCGGGCAGAAAGGCGATGTCCCCGACCCTGACCAGCGCGTCCTGGAGCAGGGCGGAGAGGCAGGAGAGATCGTCGGCGTCCATGGCCTGGAGCCTCAGACCATCCGACTGCGGCGAGGAAGAGCGCTTGAACATGGAGCTGGCCTCCTGTTCGAGCATATGGCGAGCGCCGTTTCGCTGCGCAACCGCGCCGCTGAGGCGATGGCGCACGCCGAGCGGAAGTTTGCCGCGTGGTTTCAAAAGAGTGAGCCCTGGTCGCCGCCGCCCTTGTCTTTTCCGCGCTTCGGCCGTGCGATAGGGGCCGGAGCGGGCGACGCGCCGCCGGATTCAGAGGGGGAACCGCTTTCTGCCCGGGCCGCGATTTCTCCATCGGCGAATTGAATCTTCACGCGTGCGCCAAGCGTGACGTCGCCAGCACGCCGCAACAAATTATCGGCCTCGTCTCGCACCAGCGCGAAGCCGCGCGCGAGCACCTGCTTGTAGCCGAGGGAAAGCCTCAGCTGATCGAGCCGCTTGAGCCGCGCCTGCCGCTCGTCCAAAATGCGGATGAAGGCCGAGCGTAGCCGCTGCTCGGCGTGGTCGAGCCGCCTCTGCGCGCCCTCGGCCTCCCGGCGGGAGAGGGCGAGGCGGGCGGCGAGGCCCTGGCGCAGGCGGGCGTGCAGGCCCTTCAGCCGCTCGGAGGCGCGCGCCAGCTCCGCCTGCGGGGAATGGCGGGCCAGCACATGGGAGACGCGCGAGAGCGCGAGGCGGCGGCCGTCCAGCGCGCGTCGCAGATTGCCGCGCAGTCGCTCGCCGGCGCGATCGGCGCGCTGGGCGGGAGCGAGCAGCAATTGCGCCCCCGCCGGCAGCACACGTTGCAGCGAGGCGAGATGGCGACGGTTGGCGTCGAGAAGCCGCCGCTCCGCCCCGCCGAGGCGGCGGGCGAGATTGGCCGTCTGCTCGATGAGCTCGGCGCGCACCGGCACGCATTTTTCTGCGGCGCCCGTGGGCGTGGGGGCGCGAAGATCGGCGGCGAAATCGATGAGCGTGGTGTCGGTCTCATGGCCGATCGCCGAAACCAGCGGAATGGCGCTCGCCGCCGCCGCGCGCACCACGATCTCCTCATTGAAGCCGAACAAATCCTCGAGCGAGCCGCCGCCGCGCGCGACGATCAGCACATCCGGCCGCGGAATAGGTCCGCCCGAGGGCAGAGCGTTGAAGCCGTCGATCGCCGCGGCGACTTCCGCCGCGCAGGTCTCGCCTTGCACGCGCACCGGCCAGACCAGCACGCGGCGCGGAAAGCGGTCGAGCAGCCGGTGCAAAATATCGCGAATCACCGCGCCGGTCGGCGAGGTGACGACGCCCACGACGAGGGGCAGGAAGGGCAGGGGCTTTTTGCGCTCGGCGTCGAACAGCCCTTCGGCCGCGAGGCGCTTGCGCCGCTCGTCCAGCAGCGCCATCAGCGCGCCCGCGCCGGCCGGCTCCAATGTCTCGATGACGATCTGATAGGAGGATTTGCCTGGAAACGTGCTGATCTTGCCGGTGGCGACGACTTCCAGCCCCTCTTGCGGCTTCACGCGCAGACGCAGGAAGGTCATCTTCCAGATCACCGCGTCGAGGCGGGCGTTCTGATCCTTGAGGCTGAAATAGACATGGCCGGAGGAATGCGGCCCGCGATAATTGGTGATCTCGCCGCGCACGCGCACATGGCCGAAGCGATCCTCAACCGTGCGTTTGAGCGCATTGGCGAGCTCGGAGACGGACAGCTCCGGCACATTCGGTCCGGCGGCGATCGGCGGGGCGGGGTCATCGCCCTCGGGGGCGGGGGATTTGGCGGGACGCTTGGCCATGAGGGAGATATGGCCGATTTTGCGCCGTCCCGCGAGAGGGGCCGGGCTGCTCGTCCAGAGGATTGCGACGGCGCACGCGCAAAACAAAAAGCGCGCGGCTCTCGCGAGCCGCGCGCCCAGAGGCTTCGGAGAAGCGCCGAATCAGTATTTGCGGATCAGCGGGCCGGGAGGCGCCAGCAGCACCGGGGCCGGCGCCAGCAGAGCGTAGCGGAAGCCGAGGCGAATGTCGTGCGAGGCGAGCTGGAAGCTCTGGCGCTCGCCCGCGCAGCCAGCGGCCTGGCAGCCGATCACATTGGTTTGGAACTTGCCCATATCGAGATAGCGGTAGCCGAGCTCGACCTTGAAATTGGGCGTGATGTTATAGGCGAGACCCGCCATCACGGCCCAGGCGAAATTGGTCTTGGTGGCGTCCTGGGCGATGCCGAAGCCGCCGGCCGGCTGCGCCGAGAGGTCATAGAGATTGTTCAGCCAATTGACCGCGACGCCGACGCCGCCGCCGACGAAGGGCGTGACGCCGTACCAAGTGCCGAGATCGACATAGCCATTCGCCAGGAACACCGCCGCGCTGTGCTGCGCGCTATAGATGTCGTAGCAGCGCACGCCGCAGGCGAGGCCGAAGATATTGGCGTAGCTCTGCGTGGCGCGATAATTGGCGGCGGTGCGATATTCGCCGGTCACATCGACGCGGAACCAGTTGTTGATCTGATAGCCGACGCCGGCGCCCGCGAAAGCGCTGTCGCCGATCGAATATTGATCGAACTGCGGCGCCGGCACGAGGACGGTCGGATCGAAGGTCGAGCGCAGATTGGAAAGCTGATTCACGCCGACGCCGACGTCGCCGCGCAGATACCAGCCGCCGAAATCGGCGGGCGGCGGCGGCTCGACCGGCGGAGGCGGCGGCAGCAGAAGATCGGCGGCGAATGCGCTGAAGCTCATGGTCATGGCGGAAGCGAACGCGGCCGCTATGAAGAGGGCTCTCGTCTTGCCCATTTATGTCTTCCCTTCACGATAGAGGACCGCGGCGCGGACCCTTGGCTTTCGCCAATGTGAAGGAAGATTGAGCGAGAACGCTTAAAGTGGAGTTAACCTTACTGGCGATGTACCTATGTGAGAGCGAGGAGAGAACAGCGAGCGGCAAATCGGCTACTCGCTACGCTCTATTCGCTGCTCGCTCGAAACGTCACGCCGCCTCGGCCCGCGTGAGGGCGTCGCAAATATCGTCCACGACGCTGCCGACGATCTCCGGGTCGTCGCCTTCGCCCATCACGCGAATGACCGGCTCTGTGCCAGAGGGGCGGATGACGAGACGGCCGGAGCCCTCGAGGCGGCGGCGGCCCTCCTCGATCGCCGCGACGACGGGGGCCTGCTCCAGCGCCCGCGCGCCGCGCGCCCGCACATTTTTGAGCACTTGCGGCAGCGGCTCGAAGCAGCGGCACACCTCGCTCACATTGCGATTCAGCTTCTTCACCGCGGCGAGCGCCTGCATGGCGGTGACGAGTCCGTCGCCGGTGGTGCCGTAATCGGAGAGGATCACATGGCCCGACTGCTCGCCGCCGAGATTGTAACCGAGCTCGCGCATGCGCTCGATGACATAGCGGTCGCCCACCGCCGTGCGCTCGAGATTGAGGCCCAGCCCCTGCAAATGGCGCTCGAAGCCGAGATTGGACATGATGGTGGCGACGACGCCGGGCTTGGCGAGCAGTCCCTCGTCGCGCCAGCTGCGCGCGACCACCGCCATCAGCTGATCGCCGTCGATCACATGGCCGAGCTCGTCGACCATGATGACGCGATCGGCGTCGCCGTCGAGCGCTATGCCGACATCGGCGCGCATCTCGCGCACCTTGTCGCGCAGCGCTTGCGGAGCGGTCGAGCCGACGTCGCGATTGATGTTGAAGCCGTCCGGCTGGTCGCCGATGGTGATGACCTCGGCGCCGAGCTCCCATAGCGCTTCCGGCGCCACCTTATAGGCGGCGCCATTGGCGCAATCGAGCACGACGCGCAGCCCCTCGAAGCTCATGTTCCGCGGCAGCGTGCGCTTGGCGTATTCGATATAGCGGGCGCGCACGTCCTCGACGCGCTTGGCGCGGCCGAGCTCGTGCGGCCCGGCGAGCCGGCTGGTCAGATCGCGGTCGAGCAGCTTCTCGATCTCCGCCTCGGTCTCGTCGGACAGCTTGAATGCGTCCGGGCCGAACAGCTTGATGCCATTGTCCTCGTAGAGATTGTGCGAGGCCGAGATCATCACGCCGAGATCGGCGCGCATGGAGCGCGTCAGCATGGCGACAGCCGGCGTCGGCATGGGGCCGAGCAGCAGCACCTCCATGCCGACGGAGGTGAAGCCGGCGACCAGCGCATATTCGATCATATAGCCGGAGAGCCGCGTGTCCTTGCCGATGACGACGCGGTGGCGCCGCTCGCTGTCGCGATTGAACACGAGGCCGGCCGCTTGGCCGACCTTGAGGGCGAGCTCGGGCGTGATCTTCTGATTGGCGCGTCCGCGAATGCCGTCGGTGCCGAAATAGCTGCGCGTCATTGCTTGTCGTTCTCCGGGAAACGGCGCGGGCGGCGGCGCCGGAAGGGCGAAAGAGCCGCCGCTGCGGCGCCAGTCGAACTCGAGATTGTGGGCGTTTTCGGTCCAAACGCCGACCCTGCGGGCATGATCGGAAAAGGATATGAAGAAATATCGTCATCCATACTGGCCGCTTCCATCGCCTTTCGCGTCCTGTGGTTAATGCTTATTCCCGAACGCGGCCCGTGAACGCGCCGCGCCGCCGCTTCGCTCTGCGCGCGGACGGGGCTATGCTCGTGCAATAACATGATCCGGGGGGCTCGATGAAGGTCGTCATCTACCATAATCCCGCCTGCGGCACATCCCGCAAGGTGCTGGCGCGGCTGAAGGAGGCCGGGCTCGAGCCGGAGGTGGTGCAATATTTGAAGACGCCGCCGGACCGAAAGGCGCTGAAGGCGCTGCTGAAGCAGATGGGCAAGGGCGTAAGGGACATCCTCCGCAAGCGCGGCACGCCCTATGAGGAGCTCGGCCTCGGCGATCCTTCCGTGAAGGACGAGGCGATTTTCGACGCGATCGAGAAGAATCCGATTCTGATCGAGCGGCCGATCGTCGTCATCGGCGACAAGGCCGCGCTGTGCCGCCCGCCGGAGACCGTCGAAGCGCTGCTCGCGTGAATGTCGCGGGCGTTTTCGCCGTCTATCTGGGGGCCGCCGCAGCCGAGATTGCCGGCTGCTACGCCTTTTGGGCCTGGCTGCGGCTCGGGCGGTCGCCGCTCTGGTCCTTGCCGGGCGTCGCATCGTTGATCATCTTCGCGGCTCTCCTCACCCGCGTCGAGGCGGAGGCGGCGGGCCGGGCCTATGCGGCTTACGGCGGCGTCTATATCGCGCTCTCGCTCTTCTGGTTGTGGGCGGTGGAAGGGCGCTCTCCCGATCGATGGGATGCGACGGGTGCGACAATTTGTCTAGCCGGGGCCGCAATCGTGTTTTTCGGTCCACGGAGTTGAATTTAAGATAGCTTCTCGCCATCGTTTCCGCAGAATTACGATCGTGAGACGATTTTTCAAATCGGCGACTCTCTGCCGCGACGCGAGCGGCGGCAGTGGGGCGAGCCATGGATTTGGTGAACGCATATCTCCTCATAGGGCTCGGTTTTTGTATGGGCTATGGGCTGCGAGAAATGATCTCGAGAGCGCGTCGGTCCCGGAAGAGGGCCGGGCGCCGACCGAGGCTGCGGCATCCGGTCATTTCTTACGCCGTTTACTGAGCGGGCGTTCTGCCAGACGAGCCGCTCCACCCAATCGACCTATTCGCGCGCGCGGCCGTTCCAATCATAGCGGCTGCGGGCGAATTCCATTTGCCTGGCCAGCAAATCCCGCGTCGTGATCGGGCCGGCGCCAATTCCCGCTGGAAAAGAAGAAGCCCGGCCTTTGGGGAGCCGGGCTTCTGAAATTTCCTATTTCGTGGATCAGACCGGATGCGGCTCCAGACCGCCCGCATCGGGCTCCGGCGAAGGCCGCGTGCGGCCCGTCGACGGCACCGGCGAGGGACGGGCCGGCGGCGCCGCCGGCGGCACATCCTCGCGCACGGGGCGCTTGCCTTGCAGCAGGCCGATCAGCTCGTCGCCGGTCAGCGTCTCGAACTCGAGCAGGCCGTTCGCCAGCACGTCGAGATCGGCGCGCTTCTCGGTCAGGATATGCTTGGCGTCGTCATAGCCTTCCTGCACCAAGCGGCGCACTTCCGCGTCGATCGTCTGCTGCGTCGCCTCGGAGAGCGTCTGCGTGCGGCCCATGGAATAGCCGAGGAACTGCTCCTGCTGCGGCTCGGCGTAAGCCACTGTGCCGAGCTTGTCGGAGAAGCCGAGCTGCGTCACCATCGCCCGCGCGATGCGCGTGCATTGCTGAATGTCGCTCGCCGCGCCCGACGTCACCTTGTCGTGGCCGAACACCAGCTCCTCCGCCACGCGCCCGCCCATGGCCAACGCCAGCATCGCCTTCAGCTGCTCATAGGTCTGCGAGATCTGATCGCGCTCCGGCAGGCCCTGCACCATGCCCAGCGCGCGGCCGCGCGGGATGATCGTCGCCTTATGGATCGGGATGGAGCCCGGCATGTTGAGCTGCACCAGCGCATGGCCGCCCTCGTGGAAGGCGGTGAGGCGCTTCTCCTCCTCCGTCATCACCAGAGTGCGACGCTCGGCGCCCATCATGATCTTGTCTCGCGAGTCCTCGAACTCTTGGCGAGTGACGATGCGCTTGCTGCGGCGCGCCGCGAGCAGCGCCGCCTCGTTCACCAAGTTCATCAGATCGGCGCCCGAGAAGCCCGGCGTGCCGCGCGCGACGACCTTGAGGTCCACATCCGGCGCCAGCGGCACCTTGCGGGCGTGAACCTTGAGGATCTTCTCGCGGCCGATGAAGTCGGGGTTCGGCACATTGATCTGACGATCGAAGCGGCCGGGACGCATCAGAGCGGGATCGAGCACGTCGGGACGGTTGGTCGCGGCGATGAGGATGATGCCCTCATTGGCCTCGAAGCCGTCCATCTCGACGAGCAGCTGGTTCAAGGTCTGCTCGCGCTCGTCATTGCCGCCGCCGAGCCCGGCGCCGCGGTGACGACCCACCGCGTCGATCTCGTCGACGAAGATGATGCAGGGCGCGTTCTTCTTCGCCTGCTCGAACATGTCGCGCACGCGGGAGGCGCCGACGCCGACGAACATTTCGACGAAGTCCGAGCCCGAGATGGTGAAGAAGGGGACGTTCGCCTCGCCGGCGATGGCGCGGGCGAGCAAAGTCTTGCCCGTGCCGGGCGGGCCGACGAGCAGCACGCCGCGCGGAATGCGGCCGCCGAGGCGCTGGAATTTTTGGGGATCGCGCAGGAACTCGACAATCTCCTGCAAATCCTCTTTCGCCTCGTCGACGCCGGCGACGTCCTCGAAAGTGACGCGGCCTTGCGTTTCCGTCAGCAGCTTGGCCTTGGACTTGCCAAAGCCGAGCGCGCGGCCGCCGGCGCCCTGCATCTGGCGCGACAGGAAGATCCACACGCCGAGGAAGGCGATGAGCGGCAGGCCGTTGATGAGCAGAGTCATCAGCCAGCTGTTGCCGTCGGCCGGCGGGCGCGCGCTGATGGCGACATTCTTCGCGGTCAGGTGCTGCACGAGCGACGGATCATTGGGCGCATAGGTCGAGAACGGCCGATTATCGGAGAAATGCCCGGTGATCTCATTGCCGGCGATCGTCACGTCGTGGACGCGGCCCTGATCGATCTGCGTGAGCAATTCGCTGAAGGTGATATCGCGGATCGGAGTCCGCTGACCCGGCTGCTGGAACAGCATGACGAGCGCCACGACGAGCAGCCCGATGATCGCCCAAAGAGCGATGTTCCTGAAGTTTGCGTTCATGTCGAACCTTGCGAATGACGATTCCGCCGGGGCCATCCCGGAAAACAGAAGTCGTTTCATGTAATCTAGGCGCGTCGGAAGCGATTGCCAAGAGATCGCCTCGCCGCGACGTTCTCGCCGTCTCGCGATGCGCGCGTCGCCTGCGTTTCGCAGCGCGAAGGGGCGTGTCGCCGAGGCTCATACGATCGAAGCGGAGTGGCTTTTTTACGGCTGTGGCGCGATCTCGGCGCGTCGGGGGGGCTCGGGCGTGATCGCGAGAGCGCCGCCGGCCAATGTGAGGCACGCCCCGCCCAATGTCGTCTTGAAGCGCCCTTCGGCCGCCAGCGCCGCCGCCAGCCTTTCGACGGCGCGCTCCAGACGCTCGAGCCGCGGCTCGCCGCCGCCGACGCGGGCGATCTCGGCCGCCAGCAGGCGCAGCAGCAGCTCGCGCGGCAGCGCGCGCAGAGCCGAGGCCTCAGCGCGAAACAGCCCGGGGCCGCGTTCGGCCGAAAGCTCCAGCGCAGCGTGCGCGGCGGACCAGGCGAGCGCCTCCTCGGCGCGGGCGGCGCGGGCGGAAAGGCGCAGCAACGCCTCGGCGTCGAGTCCCTCCGCCGCCAGTATGCCGGCCAGACGGCGCAGCCGCACGCGCGCATAGGCGGGGTTCTCATTCGAGGGATCGCGAATGAAAGGATGCTCCGCAGCGGCGCAGAGGCGTTCCAGCGCGCTCTTGCGAAAGGGAAGCAGCGGCCGCAGCAGCGCCAGCCCGTCCACGCGCGACTCTATCGACATGGCCGCGAGTCCGGCGACGCCGCTGCCGCGCGTCAGCCGAAACAGCGCCGTCTCGGCCTGGTCGTCGGCGTGATGGGCGGTGACGATGGCGCTCGCGCCGATTTCCCGCGCGCGCGCGCAGAGCAGGCGATAGCGCGCCTCTCGCGCGCGCTCCTGAATGCGGGTCGTGGGCTTTTCGCCCTCCCACCGCAAAATATGATGAGCAAATCCTAAAGCCCGCGCCCATTCGCCGACCTGCGCGGCCTCTAGCGCCGCTTCGGCGCGCAGCCCATGGTCGACGGTGGCGATCTCGACGCGCTTTTGCGCGCGGAGCGTCCAGCGCGCGGCGAGCAGAGCGAGGGCGATGGAGTCCGGCCCGCCGGAGACGGCGAGCAGCAGCGTTTCATGGCCGGCGAGCGGCGCCAGCGCATGGTCGGGGTCGGGAAGCGGCGGCTCAGCGGGCATTTGCGCCCGTCAGCATCGCACCTTCTTGCTTTCCTGCTGAGCGATTTCTTTCACCCGCGCCGGCGCGCCCGGATATTTCACCGCGATCTCGCCGAAGGAGGCGCAGGCCTGCTCGTTTGCGCCGATCTCGTGCAGCGATTGGCCGAGCCGCAGCATGGCCTCCGGCCCCTGCGGCGCGGCCGGATGCTTGGCCGTGATCTCGAGATATTTCTCCGCCGCTTCGCGATAGCGCTTCCGCAAGAAGAAGCTCTCGCCCAAGTTGAAGATCGCCTGCGGTGCGAGGCGGCTCTTCGGGTTTCGGGTGAGAAAGCCGGCGAAACCCACTTCAGCGGCTTCATATTCGCCTTGACGCAGCTTGGAGACGGCGAGGTCGAACTCGTCTCTCGGCGTCTGCGGCGCGGTGGGCGTCGGCGAGAGCGCGGCGGAAGGGCCGGGCGTCGGCGGAGCGGCCGGCGCGTCGAGCCGCCCATGGACGAGATCGAGCGGCGCGCCCGGCGAGCGCAGATCGGTGACGCCGCCGGCCGCTGCGGCCGCCGGCAGTGGCGCGCTCGGCGGAGTCGAGCCGAGAGGACGCGGCGCGCCCGGCGCATTGGGGTTGGAGCCGGCGTCGAAAGCGTCATTATGGCGCGTTCCGCCGGAGGCTCCGGGCGCTGCGCCGGGGTCGAGAGCGTCATTGCGCCGCGTTCCGACCGGGGAGATGGAGCTCGGGCCGGGGAGGGCCGTTTCCGGCGTCGCGGCCACGCGCGGCGCTTGCGGCGGAGGGGCGGAGGCGGCCGCGCCGCTCTCCTGAGCGCGCCGCAGCTGCTCCTCGAGCCGCCGCACATTATGCTGCAGCTCCTCCACCTGACCATTGAGCGCGCGAATCTGGTTCTCGAGCCGGTCGGTGCGCACGCTCGAGGCGCTCGCCTCATGGGGGGCGTTCTCTTCCTCGGGATCGCGATGGCCGAAAAGCTGCGTCACATCGAGGCGGCGGCCGATATTCTGGCCGATGTTCTGTATGCCTTGGCCGAGCTTGTCGAGGCGCGAGCCAGCGTCGGAATCGGCGGCGAGCGCCGCGCTTGCGGCCATCATGGCGCCGAGGGCGGCGCCGGCGAAAATGGAGCGTGACGAAAGGGTCATGGGAGGAATCGATCGCGAGAGCGGAGTGGGACGAGGCGTAGCATAAGCCGGCTTTCGACCAAAATTTGACGAAGCCGCGGCGAGCGTCGCGCGAGATGTGGCAAAGACGAGTCTTCTCGCGGATGGTCCGCATGGTATCGAGAGCGAGCCTGAAGGCTCGCGGTCCAAGGACGAGAGCCTTCGGGCTCGCTCTCGTGCTCTCGCGGCTGTTTCGCTCGCAATGTTCGGACTGACGAAGCTGCGCCACGCCGCTCGCCTTTTCCTCTGCATGGGCGCCGTCCATGCGCCCGCCGCCGGCTCGGCGCAGGAGGCGGCGGGCGTTTGCGCGCTCGAGGCCGCTGTTCCGGTCGAGATCGCGCCGCCGGGCTCCGATCTCGAGCTGTGGACCATGGACGGCCGCCGCTTGACCCTTTCGGGGCTCGAGCCGCCATCGGGCGCGGCCGCGCGCGAGAGCCTGCAGCGCTTCTTCGCCGAGCGTCTGCGCTCGGGCCGGCTCGTTTTCCTCGCCGCGCCGACAGCGACGCCGGACCGCTGGGGAGCGGCCGCGGCGGGACTCTTCGTCGAGGGGGAGGGGAGCGACGCGCCGCTCGTCTCGCTGGCGGAAGCGGCGATCGGCGCCGGGCTCGCGCGCTTTCGCCCCGATCCGGCCGCATTCGCCTGCCGCAATGGGCTGCTCGCCGCGGAGGAGCAGGCGCGCAGACGAAAGCTTGGACTTTGGACCTCGGGCGAGTATCACATCCTCGACGCCGGCCGGCCCGAAACGCTCTTCGGAAAGAAGGGAATGGTTCTGGTGGAGGGCGTCGTCGGCGCGATCGGCGAGGCGGGCGGCTCTCTCTATCTGAATTTCGGGCCGCGCCGCGGAGATTTCGCTGTCGTGATCTGGAAACGCAATCTCGAGACATTCGCGCGGGCCGGAACGTCGCCCAGAATGCTCACGGGGCGGCGAGTGCGCGTGCGAGGATTGATTGACACAGCTTTTGGACCGCGCATGGAGATCCTTTCTCCGGCGCAGATCGAGCTCCTCCTCGGCGACGAGCGTGTCGGCTCGTCCGAACGGCGGTGACGTGCGGCCGGCGGCCGGCGCGCGTCTCGCCGCGCTCGCGGTCTCCGTCCTCCTCGGCCTGTCCGGCTGCGCCCAGCTCGAACGGCAGGGCGAGCTGCTCAATGGCGGCGGCGCGCAACATGCGCGGCTGCCCCCCGCCGTGCCGCGCACCGTGGGCGGCGAGCAGCCCTCCGCCTCCGAGCACAAGGAGCTGGTCTCGCAATTCGGCGGCGAATATCGCTTCCCTTCGGCGGAGCGATATCTCGACGATATATTGGTCAAGCTCGCGCAGGCGAGCGACACGCCGGGCCAGGCCGCCTATCGCGTGACCATCCTCAACACGCCGGTGGTCAACGCTTTCGCTCTGCCGAGCGGCAATCTCTATGTCACGCGCGGCCTGCTCGCCCTCGCCGGCGACGCCTCCGAGGCGGCGGCGGTGATGGCGCATGAGATCGCCCATGTGAGCGCGCGGCACAGCGCGCTGCGCGCCGAGCGCGAGCGCGAGGCGGAGGTCATCAGCCAGGCCGCCGCCGTGATCCAGAGCAAGCAGAAGGGCGATGACGTGCGCGCCTCGCAGCGGCTCTCCTTCGCGAGCTTCTCGCGGCTGCAGGAGCTGGAGGCCGACGCCATCGGCGTGCGCGTGGTGGCGCGCGCGGGCTTCGATCCCTATGGCGCGTCGCGCTTCCTCGCCGCGCTCGGCAAATCGGCCGAGCTGCGCGCCGTTCTCTACGGCAAGAAGAAATCGCCCGAGCTGGACATATTGGCGACGCATCCCTCGACGCCCGATCGCATCGCCAAGGCGGTCGCGGCGGCGCGGCAGATCAGCGCGCCCGGAGTCGGCTCACGCGATCGCGAGGGCTATCTCGCCGCGATCAACGGCCTCGCTTATGGCGACGATCCCAATGACGGCTTCGTGCGCGGCCGCAAATTCGCGCATCCGCGACTGCGCTTCTCCTTCGTCGCGCCGGAGGGCTTTCTGCTCGAGAATTCGAGCGAGGCCGTCTTCGGCGTGAAGGAGGGCGACGATGAGGCGTTGCGCCTCGATCGCGTTCGCGCCCCGGTCGGCAAGACGCTCGAGGCCTATGTCGAATCGGGCTGGGTGGACGGGCTCTTGCGCTCGTCGATGAAACGCATCGACGTCAACGGCTTGCCGGCGGTGGTCGCCAGCGCGCGCGCCGGCGAATGGAATTTCAAGCTCGCCGTCATCCAGATCGACGACGAGCTCTATCGGCTGATTTTCGCCGTGCGCGCGCTCGACGAAGCGGCCGAGCGACGTTTCGCCGCTTCTGTCGCGACATTCCGACGCTCGAGCTGGGAAGAGTCTCTGGAGGCGCGTCCGCTGCGTCTCTTCATCGTGAGCGCGGGCGCGGACGACACCGCGGAATCCATGGCGCAGCGCATGGTCGTTCCCAACCGTCCGCTCGAATATTTCCAATTGCTGAATGGCCTCGAGCATGGAGGCCGCCTCACGCCGGGCGAGAGATACAAGCTCGTCGTCGAGTGAGAAACGCTCACGACGGATGGAACCGTCGCGCTCCGAGAATGTTGTAAGCCTTAGAATTCCCGGGGGGGCGGACGGCGGCGCCGGTTGTGTGGCCGCTCGGGGATTCTCCTCAATCGAGGCATCGTCGCAGCGCTTTTTCCTCGGCCGATCCCTTCGGTCGAAAGCCTTTCGCGCGCGACTGCCACCCCGGAGAGCGAGAATGGCTTATTTGCCCGGAGTTGGACGCGAGCTCGTAAAAGCGGCCATGGATGCGCCCTTTCTCGAACGCGAGGAAGAGAAACGTCTGGCGGTCGCCTGGAAAGACCATAAGGACACGGATGCGTTGGACAAGCTCGCCTCCGCGCATATGCGGCTGGTGATCGCGCTCGCCGTGCGCTTTCGCCATTACGGCCTGCCTGTCGCGGATCTCGTTCAGGAAGGCCATGTCGGCTTGCTGGAGGCGGCCGCGCGTTTCGCGCCGGAACGCGACGTGCGCTTCTCCACCTATGCGACATGGTGGATTCGCGCATCGATCCAGGACTATGTGCTGCGCAATTGGTCGATCGTGCGCGGCGGCACCAGCTCCTCGCAAAAGGCGCTGTTCTTCAATCTTCGCCGGCTTCGCGCCAAGCTCGCGCATGCGCCGCAATCCGAGGCCGGCGACGCTTTTCAGGCCATCGCCGGCGCCATCGGCGTCTCACGCGCCGATGTCGAGCTGATGAACTCGCGTCTCGCCGGCTCCGACGTCTCGCTCAACAGCCAATTGGTGGAGGACGATTCCTCCACTTCCGCCGAGCGCATGGATTTTCTCGTCGATGATCGGCCGCTGCCGGACGAGGTCGTCGAGGATCGCGTCGACTCCGATCGTCGCGCGCGCTGGCTCGCCGACGCGCTGAAGCTCTTGTCGGAGCGCGAGCTGCGCATCGTGCAGGAGCGGCGGCTCAGCGAAAGCCTGGTGACGCTGGAATCGCTCGGCGATCGTCTCGGCATTTCCAAGGAGCGCGTGCGCCAGATCGAGAATCGCGCGCTGTGCAAGCTGCGCAAGGCGCTGACCAAAGCTCAGGAGACGCCGGAGACGACCGCCGCCGCCGAGTGAGGAAAGCGCATCGAGGCAAAAAAAAACGCGGCCCCGACGGGCCGCGTTTTTTCGTGCAAATCAAAAGAGGGGGCGCGACGTCAGGCGGCGCGCTCTTCGACGTCGTCCTCTTCGCCCTCGTCGTCGCTCGCATCGTCGCCGGCGTCCGCATCGGAGTCGCCCTTCGGACCGCCGCGGCGCGGGCCCTTCTGCAGGAAGGACTCGATCAGCTTGAGCGATTCCGAATCGATGAGCTTGCGCACGGCCGCGACCTCGCGCGCCATGCGGTCGAGCGCCGCCTCATAGAGCTGGCGCTCCGAATAGGACTGCTCCGGCTGCGTGTCGGACCGATAGAGATCGCGCACCACCTCGGCGATGGTGACGAGATCGCCCGAATTGATCTTGGCCTCATATTCCTGCGCGCGGCGCGACCACATGGTGCGCTTGACGCGCGCGCGGCCGCTCAGCGTGGAGAGCGCTTTGTCGACGACCTCGGCCTCGGCCAGCTTGCGCATGCCGACGGCGGCGACCTTGCTGGTCGGCACCTTCAGCGTCATCTTGTCCTTGATGAAGCTGACGACGAACAGCTCCAGGCTGAAGCCGGCCACTTCCTGCGTCTCGATCGCGATGATCTGTCCGACGCCATGCGCCGGATAGACGATGAACTCGTTCGTCTTGAACCCGAGCTTCTGCGCCGAGGTCTTCGCCTTCACGGGGGCGGGAGTCGGCTTGATGGGGGCCGCAGCCGCGGTGCGCGCGGCGACAATGGCCTTGGGCGAAAGGGCCGAGCCCGTCGCGGCGCTCGTGGGAGCGGCGGGGACGGGGGCTCTGGGCGCCGGCGAAGATTTGGCGGTGATCGCCTTTCCTTGTGTCGATTTTGGCACTGGAATGGTTTCGCTCGAAGCTGGAGTTGAAACGGGCGCCGTCGCATTCGGCTCGCTCGCCCCCGCATCGGGGACGTGCGCGGAGGCGGCGACGTCGGAGTGCTCGATATCGGTTTTGATCGCGCTCTGGCGCAAGGACGTTGTAATTCTCGTCTCCCCGGTTACGCCGGCCGCAACGGCGGTTGAAGTCTCATGTGAAGTTCCCTGCAGAGCCGTTTTCGCGGCCTGCGGGCGGATGGCCTCGCCTCGCGCCGCGTCGATGCTCGGCGTCGCGATGCTTTTCGCGTGAGGCGGAGCCTCGGCGCTCTTCGTGGGCGCGGTCGCGGCGCTCGCGCTGCGCTTGGCGTCGCTGTTATGGGCGGCGCTGGCGCGCGCTCTCGCCTTGCCCGCTCCCGCGCCGGCCTTGGGGGCCGCGACGCTTTTTGCCGACTGCGAGGCGCCCGAGCGGGCGGCGCTCGCCTTGGCCGCCGTCTTGGCGGCGGCGCGCGTTCTGGCGGCGGAGCCGGTCTTGGTCCCGGCCTTGCTCGCCGTCGTTCTCGCGGCGGTCGCTCGTGAAGCGCTCGTTCTCGCGGCGGTCTTGCTCGCGGCGGTCTTGCCGGCGGCGGATTTCGCGCTTTTGGCGGAGGCGGGGGCCTTCGGAGCGGCGGCGGCCTTGGCGGCTGCGCTCTTCGACGATGCGGAAGTCTTGGCGGCTTTGGCCGCCGCGGTCTTGCTGGTCTTGCCGGCGGCGCTCGTGCTCGCAGGCTTTTTGGTCGAAGGCTCCGCCGCGACGGCCGAGGTCCGCGCCGTCCTGCTTCCCGCGCCGCGTCGCGCTCCGGCGACGGACGCCTTGCGATTCTTTGCGGTCTTCTTGCTGGAAGAGGACATACGCGGATACTCCTTCTGTTGCCCCGCTGTGGAGACGGGACGGAAGCTTCGTGACCGAATGGGCTCAACGCGCCCCGGCCAGGACAGCGCCAATGACCGCGCATGCTTTGGCTGGCGAAAGTCCGACGCTTCTACAATATAGAGCCGACATTGGCGGCGAGCGCCGCCATCTTCGCCCATTCTCGATGTCGGCGGCTGGCCGCTATTTCCCTTGTGGAAATCGCGACGCTTGCGCCCCTCGCGCCCGAAAGCTAATTCTTAATGTTCCGTATATCATGTGGTACGGGAAAAATCAAAGGAAAGGCGCCGGCGCCTTTCCGCATGGTTACGAGCGGCCGCGCTGGCGCCTTTGAATCTCTTAACGATTTCGCGAGCGCGTCCGCTGTGGACGACGGCGCGTCAGTCGCCTTCGCCGGGCTCGGGCGAGAAATGCGCCTCCAGCTTGCCGGGCTTGCCGTCCCATTCCTTGGCGTCGGCCGGGGGCTCCCGCTTGACGGTCACATTTGGCCAAGTCTGAGCGTATTCGGCGTTCAGCGCCATCCATTTCTCGAGGTCCGGCTCGGTGTCGGGCTTGATCGCCTCGGCCGGGCATTCAGGCTCGCACACACCGCAGTCGATACATTCGTCAGGATGGATCACCAGCATGTTGGCGCCTTCGTAGAAGCAGTCCACAGGACAGACTTCGACGCAATCCATATATTTGCACTTGATACAGTTTTCCGTGACGACGTAAGGCATGGGGCGTCCTCGATCCGCGGGCTTGCTAGCGTTTTTGAGAATGGGTTGCAAGCGGCCTCCCGGCCCGCGTGGCGCGCATGATATCCTGCGAGGGGTTGGAAGGGAATCGGTCTATGGCGGAAATCGAATCGGCTTCGCAGGAGGTCGCGGCCTCGCCGGCGGCGCGTTGCGTGACGGCGCGGGCTCTGCTGCTCGGCGAGCGAATCGACACGGGCGGGCTCGAGCGCGCCGATCTCGTCTCCACCTCGCCGCTCGCCTTTCCGGCGGGGCAGTCGGGCTTCGTCGTGCTCTACCGATTCGGCGTCGCCGTGCTGTTCGGACTGTCGCCGCTCGAGGAGGACGAGATTCTGGCCAAGGTCGGCGCCCGCGTCGCCGGCGCCGCCGCCCGCCGCGACGACGAGACTCTGGTGCTCGAGATCACGCCGGAGGGCGACGACAAGACGCTCGCCAATGGGCGGCTCGCGATCAAGGACGCCTCCGGCGAGCGTCTGCTGGTGGTCGCCGACGCTCTGGCCAAGAGCGTGGCGCTCGCCCGCGACGAGCGCCGCGTCAACGCCGTCTTCGACACGATCGAGCCTTTCGCCGCCGAGCTCGCCAGCAAAGGAAGGCCGCCCTTCCGCCGCCGCGCCATGCTGGAGCTGATCGGCCAGACGCTGCTGGTGCAGCATCGCGTCTCCGGCCGCGTCGCCGTGGAGGACAAGCCGGACGTGCTCTGGGACCGGCCGGATCTGGAGCGCCTCTATTCCAGGCTCGAGGACGAATATGAGCTGGAGGCCCGCGGCCAGACGCTCAAAGCCAAGGTCGACGTCATCGGCGAGACGGCGCGTGCGCTGACCGAGATCATCGACGTCGATCGCTCCGTGCGGCTGGAGGCGACGGTGGTCGTGCTGATTCTCGCGGAAATTCTGCTCACCTTGTTCCAGATATTCGTGCAGCGGGCGCATTGAGACCCTTTATGCCGAAAGCCCGCGCGTGACCCTCGGCCAGCTCTCCATTCTGGCCTCGGCTCTGTTTCTAGTCGGCTCGGCGGAGGTGATCGCCGGACCGCTGATGACCGCTATGGCGCCGGATTTCGGTGTCGCGCCCGCGGCCATCGCCTATCTGCCGGCGGCCTATGGCCTCGCCTATGCCGGCTTCGCCATCATCGCCGGGCCTTTGTCCGATCGCTTCGGCCGCAAGCGGCCGCTGCAGGCGGGGCTGCTCGGCTTCGCTCTGCTCAGCGCCGCGCTGGCCAACTCCTCCAATCTTTCCGTGGCCATAGCGCTCAGCGGCCTCGCCGGCCTCTGCGGGGCTTTCGTTCAGCCCAATTCCCTGTCCTTCGTCGCCGATTCCTCTTCGCCGGAGGAGGTGGACATTCGCACGGCGCGCGTCTTCGTCGGGCTGATGTCGGCCTTCGTCATCACGCCCTCCATCGCCGGATGGATCGCCGATCGTTTCGGCTGGCGCTACGCCTATTATCTTCTGGCGCTGCTGGCGGCGCTCGCCTTTGTGGCGGTCTCGGCGGCGTTTCGGCCCGGCCGCGCGCATGGCGGCGGCGTGGTCTCCTTCGTCGCCACCCATAGGGGCGCGCTGGCGACGCCGGGCGTCCTGCGGCGGCTCGCGGCGAGCTATTTCTGGCTGGGCTCGGTGGCGGGCTTCGGCGTGGTGGTCGCGGATGTCGCGGCGCGCAAGCTGTCGCTCTCGCCCACCGACGCCGGCCTATTGGCGGGCTTTTTCGGCCTCGTCACCATCGCCGGCAATCTGGCAGGGCCTCTCGTGCGTAGCCTTCTCTCCTATAGGGCGCTGCCCATAGCCTGCTTTTCGGCCTCGGCCGGCGTTTTCGCTTTTGCGCTGCCGGCCGGTTCGGTCGCGCAGCTCGCGCTCATCGGCCTGCCCTGGGCCTTCGGCTATGGCTGCGGCGGGCCGTTGCATCACGCTCGGCTCAGCGGGATGTCGGCGCAGTTTCGCGGCACGATCAACTCCTATCACGCGAGCCTGCTGAACCTCGGCATCTTCTCGACGTCTTTCCTGTTCGGCGCGCTGGCGCCGAGTGGGCTCGGGATTTTTTTCGCGCTCATCGGCGGGATATCGCTGATCGGCGCGATGCTGCTGGCCGTCGCCAATCTCGCCGAGCGGCGCGCGCTCACCGACAGATGAAACGCGCCGCCTCTTCGACGGCCGCGTCTGTCTCCCCCGGCGCGATCCAGCGGAACGACGGCAGCTGATGGCGCGCGAAGGTGAATTGTCGCTTCGAATAATGGCGCGTGTCGAGCTTGCCCTGCGTCGCCGCCTCATCGAGCGACAGCTCGCCGCGCAAATAGCGCAGCAAATGCGGAGCCCCATGCGCGCGCATCGCCGGCAGAGCGGGATCGAGCCCGCGCGCGCCCATCGCCTCCACCTCCTCGAGGGCGCCTTTGCGGAGCATATCGTCGAAGCGCGCGTCTATGCGCCGATACAGCTCCTCGCGCTCCGGCGCGAGGAAGAAGGCGAGGCATTGCGACGGATCGAGCAGCGAGGCCATGCGCGCGCCTTGGAAGGAGGCGAGCGGCTTGCCCGTCGCCGCGAAGACTTCCAGCGCGCGCAGGATGCGTTGCGGATCGGAGGGCCGAAGCTTCGCCGCCGTCTCGGGGTCGCGCTCGGAAAGGCGCGCGTGAAGATATTCCGGCGTCTGGCCTGCCGCTTCGGCGCGGATTTTTTCGCGAATCTCGGGCGGGACTTGCGGAATGTCCGAAAGGCCGTAGAGCGCGGCCTTGTAATACATGCCCGTGCCGCCGGCGATGATGGGCGTGACGCCCTCCTGCGCGAGCGCGCCGAGAAGACGCCGAAAATCCTCGAGCCAGCGGCCGACGGAATAATTCACCGATGCGTCGACATGGCCGAACAGCTCATGGCGGATGCTGCGCTCTTCCTCCAACGTCGGGCGGGCGGTCAAAATGCGCAGGTCGCGATAGACTTGCATCGAATCGGCGTTGACCACTGCGCCGCCGAGGCGTTGGGCGATCGCCAGTGCGAGAGCGGACTTGCCGCTCGCCGTCGGTCCTGCGATGAGAATGGCGCGTCTCGTCATCGGTCCTTCGCAACGACAAAACGAGCGAAATGTCAAAAGCCATCGTCGAACATGTCGCGACTTTCATCGCCGGCGCCGGCGGCCCGAAGCTGACGGTCGAGGTCGTGCGCGTCGCTGCGCCCGTCGGCGCGGTGGAGTGGCTGGAGCAGGGCGTCGCTGCGGACGTGTTTTTTCCCCTCGCGCCGGAGGCTTTGCCGGAGCGGCGTCTTTCGCTTCAGGCCGCTGCGGGCGCAGCCGGCGCCGATGTGATCGTCCAGCCGAAGGCGGGGCGGCGCAAGCGTCTCCTCGTCGCGGATATGGATTCGACCATGATCGGCCAGGAGTGCGTCGACGAGCTGGCCGAATTCGCCGGCATTCGCGAGCGCATAGCGAAGATCACGGAGCGGGCGATGAGGGGCGAGCTGGAGTTCGAGCCGGCGTTGCGCGAGCGCGTCGCTCTGCTCGCCGGACTGCCGGTCACGATCATCGAGACGATACTCGCCGAACGCATAAGCTTCACGCCGGGCGCGCGGCGGCTGATCGCGACTATGCGCGCCAATGGCGCCTATGCGGCGCTGGTCTCCGGCGGCTTCACCCTTTTCGCCGAGCGCATCGCGGCCGGCCTCGGCTTTAATGAGGCGCGCGCCAATCGGCTGGAGACGCGGGAGGGAATAATCACCGGCGTGGTCCTGCCGCCGATCGCGGGCGCGGCCGCCAAGCGCGAGGCGCTCGAGGAATTGTGCGTGAGGCTGGCTCTGCCGGCGGAGGCGACGCTCGCGGTCGGCGACGGCGCCAATGATCTGGACATGCTCGCGGCGGCCGGCCTCGGCGTCGCCTATCACGCCAAGCCGAAAGTGGCGGAGGCCGCGGCCGCTCGCGTCGATCGCGCCGATCTCTCGGCGCTGCTCTTCGCGCAGGGCTATCGACGCGAGGATTTCGTCGAGGCGGATATTCGCGAGGGGTGAAGGGCTCAGGCCCGGCTCTCAGGCCCGGCTCTCCTGCGGCGGCTCGGCGATGGTGAAGCGAAAGCGGGCTCTCGTCGCCTCGGAGGTGAGAAAGGCGGCGATGCTGACGCCGATGAAATGCGCCAGCAGCAGCGCGAAATTCACCAGCAGCACGAAGACGTCCAGCGCGCGAATGATCTTATTGGGATCGGTGATGGCGATGCCCGGCGGCTGCGACACGGTCTTGGCCACCAGCAGCGAGACGCTGAGCGATAGGCCGACGAAGGAGACGATCACGCCGATGAGACCGATCGCCAGGCCGAGCGTGAGAAACCAGAACGCCGTGAGCTTATGGACGCCGAGATAATCGGCCTGCGCCACGGAACGGGCCGCGCGCGTATAGAAAAAGGCGAGCGCCGTCGCCGCGCAGAGCAGCAGAAAAGCGAAGAGGCTCCAATAGATGGCGTCGCCATAGCCGGTCTGGCTCGGGCTGAAGGCGCGCCCGGATGTGGAAAATTGCAGCAGCACGGCGCTGGCCAGCGCTATGGCGAGCTGCGGCCAGAATTGCAGCCAGCCGAACAGGCGGAGACGTGACGAGAGTCCCGCGGTCGGCGAGCGCTCGATCAGCGCGGGTGCGAGCTTCACGGATTCCGGCGGCGGCGGCGCGGGGGAAAATCTCGAGAAGCCGCCCAGCGCGAAATAGAAGATGGTCGCGCCGGCGAGCGCATAGGCGAGCAGCCGATGCGCCGCCAGCAGCGCCTCCGAGGCGGTCGTTCCCTCGAGGCCGAGCGGCCGCGTCCAGGCTGCGCCGAGAATATCGGAGAGCCGAGGGTCGGCGGCGGGCGAAACGGGCAGGGGGTGGCCGAAGACCTCCAGCGGCGCGCCGCCGAAATAGCCCCAGAGCGCGCCGGTCGCGACCAGAAGCGCGAGCGAGAGATAGACGAGAAATTCGCAGAAGGCCGCCGCGACGCGGCGCCCCTTGGACCAGCGCGCGGGCAAGGCCGGCGGCGGAACCGCGAGCCGCAGCGCGATCTGCGCGATGAGCAGAGCGCCGGCGAGGACCCCGAGCGCGACATGCAGCGCGAAAGGCGGGCTGGCGAGCGGCCGCTCCGACTGAGCGGCGAGCCATCCGAGCGCCAGCGCGAGGGCGCCGATGAGGACGACCGAGAGGAAATTGGCGCGGGCGATGGTCGAGCGCATGGAAAGACTGTCCGGCAAAAGAAAACGCCCGCGTCGATCTCCGACGCGGGCGATCTTTTCGCCAGATAGGGCGCTCGCGCGAAGGCGAAAGCCTGGGGCTGTCGTCAGTCGAGCGTCAGAGCGACGAAATGCGTGTCGCCCTGGGCGTTGGCGACGATCAGCAGCGCCGATTTCTTGCCGCCGTCCTTCAGCGCCTTCACCTTCTTCACCGCATCGGCGGGATCGGCGACCGGCTCCTGATTGATCTCGAGCAATATCTCGCCGGCCTGCAGGCGCTTCTCCGCCGCGTCGGAGCGCGGATCGACGCCGGTGATGATGACGCCGTTCTTCACGTTTTCTTTGATCTGGAAGCGGTTGCGCAGCTCGTCGGAGAGCGAGGAGAGCTCGAGGCCGAGCGCCTTTTGCGCGGCGGTCTTCTCGATATTCTCGCTCTTGGGCGAATCATTGGAGGCGAGCTTCTCGCCATCCTCGAGGCGGCCGAGCTTGATCGACTTCGTCTGCTCCTTGCCGTTGCGGACGATGAGGACCTCGACCTCCTTGCCCACCGGCGTCGCGGCGACGAGCTTGGGCAGATCGCGCGATTCCTTGATGGCCTTGCCGTCGAATTTGACGATGACGTCGCCGGCCTTCAGCCCCGCGGTCTTGGACGGGCCTTTGTCGTCGACGCCCGCGACCAGCGCGCCGCGCGTCTGGCCGATGCCGAGATTCTCGGCGATGGTGTCATCGACATTCTGGATGCGCACGCCGAGCCAGCCGCGCCGCGTCTCGCCGAACTTCTGCAGCTGCTCGATGACCGGCTGCACCGTATTGGCCGGGGTCGCGAAGCCGATGCCGACGGAGCCGCCCGAGGGGGATAGAATAGCGGTGTTGATGCCGATCACCTCGCCGTCGAGATTGAACAGCGGGCCGCCGGAATTGCCTTTGTTTATCGAGGCGTCGGTCTGGATGTAATTGTCGTAGGGGCCGCTGTCGATATTGCGGTTGCGGGCCGAGACGATGCCGGCCGTCACCGAGCCGCCGAGGCCGAAAGGATTGCCGACCGCCAGCACCCAATCGCCGACGCGGGCCTTGTCGCTGTCGGCGAATTTCACCGCCTTCAGCGGCTTCTCGGGCTTCACCTTCAGCACCGCCACATCGACCTTCTGGTCCTTGCCGATCACCTCTGCCTTGAGCTTCTGCCCATCGGTGAAGATGACCGTCACCTCATTGGCGTCGGCGATGACGTGATTATTGGTGATGACGATGCCGGAGGCGTCGATGACGAAGCCGGAGCCGAGCGAGGCGGATTTGCGCTGACGCGGCAGCTCCGGGCCGCCCTGGCCCTGCTGCTGACGACGCTTGAGGAATTCCTCGAACAATTCGTCGAAGGGCGTGGAGGGCTGGCCGCCGGGGCCGGCCTCCTTGGACTGCCGCTTCTGGTCGACGGTCTGAGTCGCGGAGATGTTGACTACCGCGTCCTGCACCGATGCGGCGAGATCGGCCAGCGAATCGGGTCCTTTGGCGCGCGCCGGCGTCGCCGCCAGCGGGAGGGCGACGAGCGCGCCGACGAGCCCCGCGGCGAGGGCGCGCCTCAGCGCCGTGAAAAGCGAAACGGACGCGGCAGATGTCATACTATTGCTCTCCTGAGACCGGACGGCGCCTCGAGCGGCGGCGAAAGCGCGATTTGCGTTCCGCGCGATTCGACGGGCTGCTTAGACTGTCGGATGACTACGCTCGCACTCTGCCAGCAAAACGGCGAGAGTTGGGCGTTCGCTATAATCCTACCTTCTGTACCTTATTTTGATCGCCTTCGCGACTCTATTTCTTTTGCGGCGGAAGGGAGGTCGGCTCCTCGGCGGCCTTGCCGGCCGAGGGCGTCCCGAAAAAACGGAAGAAATCCGAGCGCGGGCCGACGAGAAAGCGCGTGTCGCCCGTTTTGAAAGCGGTCTCATAGGCCTGCATCGAGCGATAAAAGGCGAAGAAATCCGCGTCCTTGCCGAATGCCTCGGCGAAAATGCGGCTGCGCTCGGCGTCGCCTTCGCCCTTCAGCTGATCGGCCCGGCGCTGCGCCTCGGCCTTCAGCACGATCACGTCGCGATCGGCCTTGGCGGTGATCTTCTGCGCCTGCTCGGCGCCTTGCGCGCGATATTCCGCCGCCTCGCGGGCGCGCTCGGTCTGCATGCGGCCGTAGACTTTTTCGGAAATCTGCTGCGGGAGATCGACCCGGCGGATGCGCGCGTCGACCACCTCGACGCCGAACTTGCGGGCCTCGAGATTGGCCTGCTGACGAATCTTCACCATCAGCCCTGCGCGCTCGTCGCGCACGATCTGCTGCTGATTGGCCTCGCTCAGCACGCGGCGCACGGCCGAGTTCAGCACGGAGGCGAGCTGATTATTGGCGCCCGCTATGCCGCCCACCGATTGGTAGAAGCGCAGCGGATCGACGATCCGGTAGCGGATGAAGCTGTCGACCTCAAGCCGCTGATTGTCGGAGGCGAGCACCTCGAGATTGGGGCTCTCGACGTCGAGAATGCGATTGTCGAGGAAGATCACATTCTCGATGAAGGGAATCTTGAAATGCAGGCCGGGCTCGGTGATGAGGCCGCGGCCGGCGACCGGCTCGCCGAATCGCAGCACCAGCGCCTGCTCCGTCTGGGTGACGGTGAACAGCGCGCCGCCCGCCGCGATCAGCGCCACGAGGGCGAGAAGAACGCCGAAGAGAGCGAGAGAACTCTTCACTTGCGGCCTCCTTGCGCCGCGGAAAAGCCGGGCAGCGGAAGATAGGGAACGACCGAGCCGCCGCCCGGCGCCTCGTCGATGATGACCTTCTCGGCGCCGCCGAGCACACGCTCCATCGTCTCGAGATAGAGGCGCTGGCGCGTCACCGAAGGCGCTTTCTTATACTGGTCGTAGATCTGGTCGAAGCGGGCCGCCTGGCCTTGCGCCTCGGCGACCACCTGCTCGCGATAGGCCTCGGCCTCCTGCAAGATGCGGGCGGAGGCGCCGCGCGCCTCCGGCACGACGCGATTCGCATAGGCCTCGGCCTCATTGCCGAGCCGCTGGAGATCCTGCTGCGCGGCGGTCACGTCGCGGAAGGCGGCGATGACCGAGGCGGGCGGATCGACCGAGAGCAGCAGCACCTGCAGCACCAGAACGCCGCTGTGATAATCATCCAGCACCTTCTGCATCAGCTGCTGGCTGGCCGGCTCGATGAGCTTGCGGTCGGCGGTCAGAATCTTCTGAATCTGCGACTGGCCGACGATCTCGCGCATGGCGCTCTCGGCGATCGCCTTCACGGTCGCGGCCGGATTGGCGACATTGAAGGCGAAATCCTCGGGATGAGCCGGGTCGATCTGCCAGAAGACACGGAATTTGACGTCGGCGATGTTCTCGTCGCCGGTGAGCATGAGGCTCTCCTCCGGCGCCTCGGGCGCGAGCGGGCCGCGGCGCGAGGCGGCCGGCTGCTCGCGAAAGCCGATGTCGACGGCGTTGCGGTCGGTGACGGCGAGCTTGATCACCGTCCCGATCGGCGAGGGGAGATTATAGTTGAGGCCGGCCTGCGTCTTGCCGCGATATTTGCCGAAGATCAGATTGAGCCCGACCTCATTCGGCCCGACCGTGTAGAAGCCGCTGGCGAGCCAGGCGAGCAGCGTCAGCAGAGCGAGAATGGCGATTCCGCGCCCGCCGAGGCCAGATGGCAGCATCTGGCGCAGGCCGTCCTGGCCGCGGCGCAGCAGTTCCTCGAGATCGGGCGGAGAACCGCCGGGCGGACCGCCGCCGCCCCAGGGGCCTTGGCCCCAAGGGCCATTGTCGTTCGGCTTGCGAGGGCCGCCGCCTTGACTGCTCCAGGGCATATCGTCTCTTTTTGAAAAGGGCCGTGCGCCCGAGGGCGGAACGCCGCTGATTTATAGGCGTCGCCGGGCGCATCGGCAATGCGCCGCCCGCCGCCGCCCCACGAAAAAACATCCGTATCCTTTAAAAGGCGCGGACGGAAAATCGTCAGTTCGGGCTGACGAGCGGATGCCCGACTCCGCCGCCGCCGCCCGAGGCGAGGCCGCCCGCGCCCGGATAGAAGACCGGCCCGGCGCGATAGGTCCGCGCGGCGCGCTGGCCGGCGCCGCCGCAGCTGTCGTCGAAGC
This sequence comes from Methylosinus sp. DMC45, assembly GCF_056313885.1. Lineage (NCBI taxonomy): Bacteria > Pseudomonadati > Pseudomonadota > Alphaproteobacteria > Hyphomicrobiales > Methylocystaceae > Methylosinus > Methylosinus sp. DMC45. Next base: position 176,868 of record NZ_JBQUZK010000035.1, on the reverse strand, counting down.
TCCAATCCTCACGGCCGAGCGGCTGCGGCGGGGTGACGAAATCGCCGGTGACGGTGACGAAGGTGCAGGCGGAGGCGAGCGTCCGGCAAACGCCGCCGAGAATCGAGCACACCTCGACGGCGCCGTCGTAGAGAACCACATCGGTGCGGCCGAAGACGACGCGGACGCCGAAGGCGGTGCCGCGGACGCCGATCGTCGCATTGGGCGTGCGCACGACGTAATCCTTGTGGCCGGCCGGCGCGCTGACGAAGCGGAACACGCCCTTGGCGGCGTTGAAGGTCACGCCATTCTCGCCGGAATAGACGAAATTATCGAGCTTGACGCGGGAGGAGGGGCCGAGCTGCAGATCGGTGCGGTCCTGGAAGACGAATTTTCCGCGGCTCTCGGTTCCGGTCAGCAGAACCTCTTGCGCGAAAATCTCGTCGCCCACGGCGAGCTTGGCGGCGGCGCGCTCGGCGATCTCGCCGCGCACGTCCTTCTCGATGGTGGCGGCCGAGCCGATCGCCGGCTCCGCCAGGGCGGGGGACGCGAGCGTGGCGGAAACCGCGAGCGCCGCGGAAAGTCTACGCATGGGCGGTCCAACCTGTGAATCGAAAAGCAATGGCGCGCCGAAGGACGGCAATCGCACGCATCTAGCCCCAGCGCGCGCCGGAGCGCAACCGTCGGCGGAATGGGGATGGGGGAGCAAGGGGGCGCGAGGCGCTGGCGGAGACGGAGCCCGCCACTCCGCCGTTTTTGCTGTCTTTGTTGCACGTAAGTGATTGATATTTACGAAATGGTCGCTATGGTCGTTTCCGACGTTATGGCATCGGGGCGTCGAAATGGCGAGATACAAGCTCTCGGAGTCCAACCTCAAACGGCTGGATAAGCCCGGTATTTATTCGGACGGAGACGGGCTTTTTCTCAGGGTCCGCAAGGGCGGCTCCCGTCAATGGTTCTTCATTTTCCGTCGCGGGAACGATCGCCGGGAACTCGGCCTCGGAGGCTATGGGCAGGGAACGGCGCCCGTTTCTCTGGCGCTCGCTCGAGAGAAGGCGCAGGAGATTCGTGAGAAGCTGGCGCGGGGGCTCGACCCGACGGCCGAGAGGAAACCCGTTCGCGTCATCACCTTCCGGCACTGCATGGACGAATTGCTCGCGGCGAAGTCGTCAGAATGGAAAAACGACAAGCATCGGCAGCAATGGGAGATGACGCTTCGGGAATATGCGAAGCCGCTGCACGACCTCCCCGTCGCCGATATCGCTTTGGGCGACGTGAAGAGCTGTCTCTCCCCGCATTGGCAGGAACGGCCGGAAACCGCCGACCGGCTGCGCTCTCGAATTCAGGCCGTCATAGATTATGCCATCGCCCACCAGTGGCGCACGGCCGGCAATCCGGCGATATGGCGCGGCTTGCTGGACAAGGTAATGCCGGCGCGCAGGAAGCTCGAGCGCGGACACCATGCGGCGCTGGCTTATGCCTCGGTTCCGACGATGATGGCGGCCCTGCGCCAGTCCAGCGGCGTCTCGGCGCGCTGCGTCGAATTCCTCGTCCTGACGGCCGCGCGCGCGGGCGAGGCGCGCGGCGCGACCTTCTCCGAAATCGACACAGAGGCGAAGACCTGGACGGTTCCGGCGGAGCGCATGAAAGCTGCCCGCGCGCATGTTGTGCCCCTCAGTGACCGCGCGCTGGCGATCGTGGAGGCCATGCGCCAGCAAGCGACGGGCGAGCTGATCTTTGGCGGCGGTGTCGAGGGCCGGCCAATCTCTGACACGGCGATGACAAAAGCGCTGCGACTCGCCTCGCCTGACAAGGCGGCCACGCTGCACGGGATGCGCTCCGCATTTCGCGATTGGTGTGGCGATCGGACGGACGCGGCCCGGGAGGTCGCAGAGGCGGCGCTCGCCCATGCGGTAGGGGACAAGGCCGAGCAGGCGTATCGCCGCGAAACCGCCGTGGCGAAGCGGCGGAAGCTCATGGAGGCTTGGGCGGCTTATTGCGCGACCGTCCGGCCGGCGAATGTGGTCGCGATCGGGAGGGCGGGTTGATGGCCGATGATCGAGTCGCCGTTTGGAAAGCAGTCGAAGGCGATAGTTCAGAGCTACTCGCTCTATTGCGGAGCAATAAGCGATTGACGCGCGACGCAAGGGACGCGTTGGCGGACTGGTTGGAGGGAAAACTTCAGCCAGTTAAATTACCGAAGGGGAGGCCGGCAAAAACGTGCTTTAATACGTTGTTTATTGACGATCATGACCTTTCAACAGAGTTAGGATTTGCTGGACATGTCTATGATATGTGCCGGCATGACTATAAAGCGCGGGGATGGAATCTCAAGGATAATCCAAACTACCTCTCGGCGGAGCAGCTCAAGGCCGACATAGCCGCACGGACGGGCGTCGATCTCGACGCGTTTTCGAATTATTTGGCTCGGGCAAAAAGAGAAAGGCCGCCCTGGGACTTGACAGACGACGCTCATAGGCGAGCAATCGCCGAGGAAGTTCGCCGCGCGAAAATGCGCCGAAAAGGCTGATTTTGTGCCGTAGAAGGCGGCGCGAATAGGCGCTTTATGGCTAGCCATTCCAACCAAGCGAGGAATGGCAATGCCGAACATCGATATCCCGACTCTCATTTCGCTTAACGACGCGTGCCAGCTTACGAGCCTGTCTCGCACGGCGATCAATCGTTATCGCTCCGAGGGGCGTTTCCCTCAGCCGGTTCCGGTCGGCTTCAAGCGCATCGCGTTCGTCCGGGCCGAGGTCGTCGCCTGGATTGCCGCCCGCATCGCCGAGCGCGACGCGAAGGCGGCGAAGAAGGCTGCGGCCTAATGGGCGCCCGCGACAAAAAGCTCGACGACGCGCTGCGCGTGTTCGGCGAGCCGGCGGCCGAGTCCGACGACGGGCCGGAACTGCCGCAGGTGCGTGCGGCGCGCGAGCGTGATCGTCTGGCGCGCGAGCGTGTCAAGCGAGGCGAGGCTTATGTTCCGAGCGAGGCCGAGCTTGCCGAGGCGCGGGCGTGGATGAGACGGGGCCGCCAGTGATGGCGGCCCTCCCTCGGCTCCCGTCCCGCGCCGTCCTGGCGAAGCGCTGGCCGAAATTGAAGGTCAATCGCCTGACGTGGCGATGGTGTGACGACGCAACCGGCGCCCGTGGCGACGATCTGGCCTCTCTGCTCGGCTATCTCCAAAGAGGGCGCGCGCGTGGCAAAGCATCATGACCGGACGGGGCGCAGCAAGAGCGGAGGGCGCTTCGTCATGATCCACGAATACATCGTGCGCAGCTACGCATGGGGCCGGCTCTCGCCGCTGGCCCGATGCGCCTGGATCGAAGTCCAATTTCTCTACACCGGCGCGAACAATGGCCGTATCGGCATATCCTCTCGTCTTCTCGCGGAACGGCTCGGATGCGGAAAGACCGCTGCGGCGAGCGCGATCAACGAACTCGTGCGATGGGGGTTCCTCGATCGCATGAAACAGTCCGACTTCGGAAAGAAAAAGCAGTGCGCCGAGTATCGCGTCACGACTCATAATTGCAACGTGACCGGCGAGGTGGCGAGCAAGCGATTTATGCGCATCGGGGCGGCGGATGCTGTCGTTGTCCCGATGCGACAAACTGCCGAGGCGTGATACTGAGCGGTGATTTCATTGTCCGCTGTGGCGGACAACATAGGCCGCGCTGGTGGACAACATAGTCCGCCAGGGCGGACAATGACCCCCCTTACAGTCCGCCAGGGCGGACTAATCGTCACAAAACTACCCCCCTCATAGTCCGCCCAGGCGGACACATCTATATATAGCCATGCGGGGGCAGCGCGCGTTCTGAGGGTCTGATCGAGCGACTGACGACGAAAATTCGCGGGCGGCCCAAAAAACCCCCGAGCGCATGGCGAGCAGCGTGAAGCCGTCGCGGGTCAGTTCGAAGGAGCGAATAAGCCGGCCGGGAACGGTCGGATGCTCCGAATTGATCTCGCGAAAGAGCATGCCCGATTTTTCGGGCGTGAGAGAGATCAGCAGGTTATCGATTGCCTCGACGGTATGGTCGTGTCGTTTCCCAAACGCCTCAGCGACCGTTCGGCTGTTCGCCAGAACCGCGCCATGGCGTCGCGCGTTTCCGTTCGAGGGGTTTTTCCCCAAATCGCGGAGAACTTTCCCGGAATGACCCTCGGCTAAAGCGAGGGTCACTGTTTGCGCCGCGGTGGCGCGCCAATCCGTGGACGACGCGTGGACGACGCGGCCGACGACGCCCTCCATGTCGCGCCCGCTCCCGCGCTCTTCTGCGACAATCGCTAAATCACTGACAGATCGCACTCGAGCGTTGTTCACGCACACTTGAACAATGTTCGTGAACGTGATTCAACGGGTCGCGGGCTGGTGCCAATGCCTCGAAATCGGTTTGGGGGCGCTGACCGGCTCAGGGGTTTTTCTTTCTCTCTCCCGATCCGAAAAAAATTCAGGGGAGGTCGATGAGCGCAGAGCGAGCGATTGCCTTCCTCGAAGGGCTGAAAATTCCCGAGGGACCGCACGCGGGAAAGCCGCTGCGGCTCGCCGGCTTTCAAAAGCAGTTCGTCTCAGGCGCGCTGGACCCTGCGACGACGATCGCCTGTCTCTCGATCGGGCGCGGCAATTCGAAAACGGCTACGTCCAGCGCGCTCGCGCTCTATTCCGTGATGGGGATTGGAGACAAACAACCCCGGCGAGACGTGATCTTCGCAGCGCGCAATAGGGACCAAGCGAAGGTCGCCTTCGGTTTCCTGGTCGGCTTCGTCGCCGGCCTGCCGAAGGCGCAGAGAGACAAATTCCAAATCAGGCGCGGCTCGCGGCTCGAGGTCGAATATCTCGGCAATGGCGGCGGCCTGGCGCGCTGCGTTGCTGCGGATGGAAAGTCGATTCTCGGCGGAAGTCAAAATCTGGCGATCCTGGACGAGCGGGCCGCGTGGGAGCGCGAGAAGGGCGACGAACTCGAAAACGGCATTCTCTCGGGGCTCGGGAAGCGCGGCGGCAAGGCCCTGATTATCTCGACGAGCGGCCCGGACGACGCGAACAGCTTCTCCCGATGGCTGGACAACCCACCTGACGGGACGTTCATCCAAGAACATCGGCCGGCGCCGGGTCTGCCCGCGGACGATCTGGAAAGCCTCTTGGTCGCCAATCCGGGCGCGCTCGAGGGAATCGGTTCTTCGCCCGAATGGCTGCTCGCACAGGCGCGCCGAGCGATAGCCCGCGGCGGCTCTGCGCTCTCTTCGTTCCGCAATCTGAATCGGAACGAGCGTGTCTGCGCCGACAATCGTTCCGTCTTGCTGACGGTCGACGAATGGCTGAGCGCCGAGGTAGCACCCGGCGCGCTTCCGCCGCGCGAGGGCGAGTGCGTCCTCGGCGTCGACCTCGGCGGCTCTCGGTCCATGTCGGCCGCGGCGCTGTTCTGGCCGCGCACGGGGCGGCTCGAGGCAATCGCCTCTTTCGCCTGCAACCCCTCTCTTTCCGATCGCGGCGCGGCCGATGGAGTCGGCGGGCGCTATGCCGAAATGAAAGATCGCGGCGAGCTATCCGTTCTCGGCGAGAATGTGGTTCCGGCCGGTCCGTGGCTCGCCGCGATAGTGAAGCTCGCCGGCGACGCGACGATATCCTGCATCGTCGGAGATCGCTTCCGACATGCCGAATTCCTCGAGGCGATGCAGAAGGCGGGGATCCGCGCGCCGTTCATTGCGCGCGGCATGGGATTCAAAGACGGCTCGGAAGATATCGAGCGGTTCCGCGCTGCGCTGTTCGAGCGCAAGATCAAGGTGGCGCCGTCCCTGTTGCTGCGCAGCGCGTTTGCTGACGCAATCACGCTTATCGATCCGGCCGGCAATCACAAGGTCACGAAGAGCCGAAGCTGCGGACGCATCGACGCCGCGTGCGCTGCGATCCTGGCTGTTGGCGAAGGAATGCGGCGCTCTGCGCGTCCGGTGAAACAGGCGAGGGCCGCGCTATGGGTGTGAGTGGCCGCGCGATCTATTCGAGCAAACAGTGGGAGCGCGCGCGCTTTCTCGCGAAGCGCCGCGACGGCTTCAAGTGCGCGCAGTGCGGCTCACGCGATCGGCTCGAGGTCCATCACATGCAGCCCGTGCGATCGGCGCCGGAACTCGCCTTCGATCTCCGCAATCTCAAAACACTCTGCCGCGACTGCCACGCGGCCGAGACCGAACGTGAATTGGGCCGCGCGCCCGACGCCGCGCAAACCGCGTGGCGAACCGCTGTCGCCGAACTGGCGCGGCCTCAAAGAAAGGAACGGTGATGCTCGAATCGACCAAAATTCAGAGAAGGCAGAGCGAGATTCGCTCCGCTTTGTCGACGCTCGTCGGCAAGGATGCGCCGACCGAAGATGAGACGCGCAACATGGCGGCTCTCGACAGCGAATATCGCACGAATGAGACCCGCTTCCGAGCTGCGCTCATTGCCGAAGACACCGAGCGTCGCGAGGCGAAGGACGATCTCGAGACGCGCGGCGACCGCGAATATGCGGACCTCATGTCGCGCTTCGAAATGCGGCAGGTCGCGCTCTTTCTCGATGAAGGCCGCGTGCTCAACGGGCCGACCGCGGAAATCGTGTCCGAGCTTCGCAATCGCGGCGGCTATCGCGGCGTTCCCGTCCCTTGGGCGGCCCTCGAACAGCGCACGGGCGAGACGATCGCGAGCGGCGTCGTCGCGCCGACCGTGAAAGCGCCCATCATCGATCGGATATTTGCTCAAAGCGCCGCCTCGCGCATGGGCGCGCAATTCATATCCATCGATCACGGTGAAGTCGACCATCCGGTGACGACGAGCGCCGTCTCCGCCGCGTGGGCGTCCAGCGAGACGGGAAGCGTCGGCGGCCCGACCGCTTACGCCACCACGGACAAGCCGCTGACGCCCGCCAATACGCTCGGCCTGCAAATGAAGATCACGCGCAAGGCGATGAAGCAGGTCGGCGACGCCCTCGAGCAGGCCGTTCGACGCGACATGGCCGGCGCGATCGGCGAGGCGATGGACAAGGCCGTTTTCCTCGGCGCGGGGACGGGCGGCGAGCCTGCGGGCGTGCTCGTCGGCAGCTACGGCATCACCTCCACGGCGATCGGAGCGGCGGCGTCCTGGTCGGCATTCCGTGGCGCCGTGAGGCGATTCATGCTCGCGAACTCGGCGACTTCTCCGGGCGACGTTCGGCTCCTGCTGCGCCCCGAAGTGTGGGACGCCATGGACGGCACACTGATCTCGAATACCGCGGTTTCGGAGTGGGATCGCATGACGAAGAATATTCCGATCTCGAATATCGTCGGCAGTTCGAATGCGCTCGCGGCGCCGACCGGCTCGCCTGCGGCCTCGAAAGCGTTGCTGACGACGAGCGTCGGCGGCGTGCCTCCGATTTTCGTCGGCGCCTGGGGCGCAATCGATCTCATTCGCGACGTGTGGACAGACGCGGCCTCCGGCGGACTGCGCCTCACGGCGCTGGCGACGATGGACGTCACAGTCTCGCGTCCGGCGCAGTTGCAAATCCTCACCGGGGTTCAGTGATGGAACGTCGCGCGCTTCAAATTGAAATCAGGGCGGCGCGGGACAATCCGCGTCGCCTCGAAGGATATGCCGCGACGTTCGGCACCGAGGCGCGCGTCTCGGATTTCGTCGAGACGATACGCGCCGGCGCGTTCTCTGCGACGCTCGGCAGCGGCGCCGATGTGCTGGCGCTTGTTGACCACGATCCGACGCGGGTTCTCGGTCGGACCAAGAGCGGGACGCTGCGTCTATCGGAAGATACTCGCGGCCTCGCGTTCTCTATCGATCTCCCCGACACACAAGCCGCGCGCGACGTTCTGGCACTCGCAGAGCGCGGCGACCTCGGCGGAATGAGCTTCGGCTTCAAGGCGACCGGCGAGAATTGGAGCGGCAAGCACCGCGAGCTGCGCGCGGTGGAGCTGCACGAGATATCCGTCGTCTCCGCATGGCCGGCTTACACGAACACGAGTGTCGAGGCGCGATCGAAACACGATGCGCCTGACGCTTCTCTGCGCCACGCATTGGCGCGATGGAGGGCTTGAAAATGGCGACTGCGAAAATCTGGCACTATGCCGGGCATGTTGGCGATGAAGCGAATACTCATACGACCCTGGCCCGCGAGCCTTACGTCTCGCGTCAGCAAGTCGCGACCTCGGCAACGGCGGCGGCTTCAACGGCATCGCCGGCCGGAACCAATCTCGCGCGCATCCAAGTCACCGTGGCGACGCGCTATCGCGTCATTCCGCCCGGCGGCAGCGGCTCCGCAGACGCCAATGACCCCGCGCTCTTCGTCGACTCGCCCCCTTGTTGGAACTGGGTGCATTGCCCGCCCGGCTCGACAATTTCACTAATCGAGGCTGCGTAAATGGCGACGACGATTCGACAAGTGGAGAGCGCGCCCGCGTCTTATCCCGCTGCGCCGAACGGCCTCTCTGCCGCCGCAGCGGCGCTCGACGCAACGGTGATCTGGCAGCGCCTCGAGGCGTACTGCGGATTTCGCTGGTCGGCGCGCGCCGTCGTGTGGGTGGCAGAGGGGCCGGGCGCGTGGTTTCCGCCGCTGGCGCCGGCGACGATCGCCACGATTGAGCGATGGGAAGCCGGCGCTTGGGTGGAGGATGCGACGCTCTCGGCCTCGGCCATGGGCGGCTACATCCTGCAACCCGGGCTCTATCGCTTCACAGGCACGGCCGGGCCGGCGACGCCAGCGGCGCCCGCGCTTGTCGTCGAAGCCTTCCGCCGGCTCGCCGAATATTTGGCCCTGGCGAAAGCGAATTCCGAGCCGGGGATTCGACAGGAGAAGGTCGACGGGATCGGCGACACGACTTTCGACCCCGGCGCCATCGGCCGCGCGCTCGATCGCAGCGGCGCCGGCGACTGTCTTCGCACCTTTCGGAGGGCGGCGTGATGGCTTGGAAATGGCCATGGGCAAAGGCGGAGAAGCGCAGCGCGGCGTCCGGCTTCACGGCTGAAATAGTCAGCGCGCGGGAGAGTTATATCAGCGGCCGCAGCGGCCTCGCCGAGCTGACCGCGACGGCGCAGAGCTGCGTCAGCCTGTGGGAGAACGGTTTCAGCCTCGCCGACGTGACCGGCGCGCCGCTGCTCGACCGTCGCACCATGGCGCTAATCGGGCGCGGCCTGGCGCTGCGCGGCGAGGCGGTATTTTTGATCCGGGACAGGCTCATACCCTGCGCGGACTGGGATTTCCGCACGCGGGACGGCGAGCCGACCGCCTATCGTGTCAGCGTCTCGGAAGCCGGCGGCGGGCGGACAGAAACCGCGCTCGCCGGGGAGGTTCTTCACCTGCGCATAGGCTGCGACGCAGCCGCCCCCTATCTGGGCTCGGCGCCGCTGCGGCGCGCGGCCCTGACGGCGGGGCTCTTGAACACGATCGAGTCGGCGCTCGCCGAGGTCTATGAGAACGCCCCGCTAGGCTCGCAGATTGTGCCTTTTCCTGAAAGCAGCGAGACGGACATGGAAACCCTCGGCCGGGGCTTCCGCGGCCGGCGCGGCAAGGTTCTCCTGCGCGAGAGTGTGAACGTCCAGGCGGCCGGCGGCCCGGCTCCGGCGGCCGATTGGAAACCCCAAGATGTGACGCCGGACCTCTCCCGCGCGATGGCCGGCGAGACGCTCGCGGCGGCCCGAGAGGCGATCTGCGCGGCGTTCGGCGTCTTGCCGGGCCTTCTCTACCACCAAACGACCGGCCCCATGGTCCGAGAGGCGCAGCGCCACCTCGCGCAATGGACCCTGCAGCCGATCGCTGAGCTGATCGAAGAAGAGGCGTCGCGCAAGCTCGGCGGCCTCGTCGAGCTCGACGTCCTGAGGGCGACGCAGGCGTTCGACTCTGGCGGCGCGGCGCGGGCGCTCTCGACCCTCGTGCAGGCCATGGCGCAGGCAAAAGAGGCGGGCTTGCCGCCGGAGGCGCTGGCGGCGGCATTTCAGCGTTTGGACTGGGAATCGTGAGGGGGCGCTCCTCGCGTGCGCGTCGAATGCCGTAATGCACTGAAACATAAAGCTCCTCAAATTTGAGGAGTTCAAAATCAAAACGTTGCGGAGGGAGTGAATGCTCGCGATTACACCGCCTGCGCTCCTGCGGCTTCGCTCGGAGACGCGCTCGCCCGTCACGCTCGCCGGCGGGGCTGCGAAGTCGCCGCGGGCGCGGAAGCTTCCTCGGCATCGGCGGGAGGCGATCGTCGACCTGTTGGCGGCCATGATGCGAGAGGCCGAGCCGACGTCCTTTGCGATCGAGGGGCCGGCGCGCGCCGCGATCCGGGCTCGGCTCTGCATGGTGGGCTGGCCCTGGGGCCAAGCCGACGCGGCGGCTGATGACGCAGTGCAAGCGGCCCTGGCCCGCGTCGGGGCGAAGCGGCCGGACTGGAAACAGGGGCAGCCGGAATACACGCAAGACGGCCATGTCCCGCGGACGCGCGATCGCTGCGCCCGATGCGCCAAGCCGCTTCCTGAGGGGAACTATCGCTATTGCGGCCCGGTCTGCGCGCGTGCGGCAAAAATAGACCAGCATCAAAAAAGGATGTCGGCCGATGAATATGGACAAGACAAAATATATCGTGCCGCCTGGGCTGAAAAGAGGAAACCGCACGCCTGTAAGATGTGCGGAGCAGAATTTAAGCCGAAGCGACTCCGGCAACAGTGTTGCTCGCCTCAATGCGCCGCGAACGCTCGACGACCTGCCGGACGCGGTGTGCGCTTGGTGTGCGAAAGGCTTTGAGCAGAACCGCTCATTTCAAATCTATTGCTGCAAAGCGTGCTGTGTCGCAGCGAACTACGAAGAATTTCAGGGCTGGCGAAAGCACGCCGCCGCCGCGCTCAAATGCGTGGATTGCGGCGCGCCGATCGTCGGAGCGAAGAGACGAGACAAGAAGCTGTGCGCCACCTGCCGCCGCAAGCATCGGCTCGCGAACTGCAAGGTGAACCGCGAGCGGACCAAGGCGGGAACGAACGGCAAGCGGGGGCGGAATCAGTTCTCCGCGTGAGTTATGGCATGAGCTATGTCTCGCCCGCATTTTGCGCCTAAGCGCTTGTTTTTATTGAAGGGCTGGCGGAGACGGAGGGATTCGAACCCTCGATAGGGCTTTACAACCCTATAACGGTTTAGCAAACCGCCGCCTTCAGCCTCTCGGCCACGTCTCCGCAGGCGCTCGATGCGCTGTCGCCGAAGCCTCCGAATCTCGGCGCTCCGGCGAGCGCGAGTTGAGATATGCCAAAGCGGCAAATTATTGGCAAGCGCAGTGTTGCGCGCGATTTATTTATGCACGGCCTTCCGCACTGTTGCGCAATTGACACAGGCTTGGACAAAATCCGCCGATCGGCCCTCCAACGGCCCCGCCTTTGTTGACGACAATCGTAATGATCCGTAGCTATTCACCACAGACGGCGCACCTCTGGTGCGCCGGTTGTCGCGGTCGGCGATCGATCGTTGGGGGTCCTGGGGGCTCCGGCGGCGGCGGATCGAAGACCCATGAAATCTAACTGAGGGCCGTATGATGAAAAAGTCTTTGCTCGCCGCCTCCGCTCTGGCGTTGGCCGTGTCCGCGGGCTCGGCGTTGGCTGCCGACCTGCCTTCCAAGAAGGCCGCTCCCCTGCTGCCGCCCCCGCCGCCGCCGGCCCTGTGGACTGGTTTCTACGTCGGCTTGAACGCGGGCTACACCTGGGATGAGAGCAGCTCGGTGACGGTGGCTTCCGGCTCGCTGGCCCCCTTCAATCCGATCGTCGGCATCGCCGGCTCGGGCGTGCTCGGCACCAGCGTCGACGGCTTCATCGGCGGCGGCCAGATCGGCTACAACTATCAGTTCGCTAACGCCTTCGTCGCCGGCATCGAGGCCGACATCCAGGGCGTCGCCGGCAGCAACAACGGCACGTCCTCGGTCGCGGCTTTCGGCCCGCTGACCTCGACGATCAGCGCTACGAAGTCGATCGACTACCTCGGCACCGTCCGCGGCCGCCTCGGCTATCTCGTCACCCCCTCGCTGCTCATCTACGGCACGGGCGGTCTCGCCTATGGCCAGGCCAATCTGAGCAGCAGCGTCTTCCAGGCTGTCGGCGGTCTCGTCGGCACCTCGTCGAGCGCCTTCTCCGACACCCGCGTGGGCTGGACGGCCGGCGGCGGCGTCGAGTGGCTGTTCCTGCCGAAGTGGAGCGCCAAGGTCGAATATCTCTATTACGATCTCGGCACTGTCTCGACCTCGGGCGTGATCGGCTTCACGGGCATCGCCGCTCCGGTCGCCACCACCGCCACCTCGGCTCGCTTCAACGGCCATGTCGTTCGCGCCGGCGTGAACTACCACTTCAACCTGTTCAGCCCGGCCGCTGCTCCGGTCGTCGCCAAATACTGATTTGGCGGTCGCCCGATAAGGGCGAGCGAATAGAAACGAGGAGCCCGGCCTTGCGCCGGGCTCTTTGCGTTTTCAATGTCTATCGCGGTCGCGATGGGGCCGGTCCGACAGCCGGGGAGAGGGCGCGGCGGCGCGGGCGCCGGCCGGGGCGCGAAGATCAGAGCCTGTCGAGAAAGCTTTCGACACGCTCGAAATAGCGGGTCCAATTCGGCGCCTCGAAGCGGCGCGCGGCGTCGATGGCGGCGAGACGGCGGGGGGAATTCGCCGTCGAGAAATCCTCGATCGCGCGCTTCCAGCCGAGCCCGTCTATGGGCGACAGAAACAGCGCGCGCTCCTGCGCGATCTCGTGAAAAACGGGAATGTCGGAGACGATGGCCGGCGTTCCGAGCGAGAGCGCCTCGACCACCGGGAGGCCATAGCCTTCCGCGAAGCTCGGCATCAGCAGCGCATTGGCGTTGGCGAGCAACCGGCGCAGCGCGGCCGTGGGCAGGTCGCTCGTCCAGCGCACATGGGGACGGAGCGCCTCGCAGCGATTCAGCATGTCGACGATCTGCTGATTCTCCCAGCCGCGTCCGCCGACGAGGACGAGCTTGGGGACAGGCTGCGGGCCAGCGGCCAGGGCGCGCCAGAGATTGAGCAGCATCAGATGATTCTTGCGCGGCTCCAGCGTGGAGACGAGCATGAAATAATCACTGCGCGCGAGCTGTTCGTCGGGCGCATCCGCTGCCTCGCCCTGCGTCGACGGCGCCGGCTCGACGTGAATTGGAATGCGCGCGCCTGTGGCCGCGATTTCGCGCTCGACGCGCTCGGCGACCGCTTCGCTCATCGTCAGCAGCGCATGGGCGTGTCGCAAGATCGTGTCGATGCGCCTGCGAAACAGCGCCTCATAGCCGCGGCGGAAGAATTCCGGCCGATCGAGCGGCAGAAGGTCGTGCACGAAGAAGACGGCGCGCATGTCCGGCCGCCGCTCCAGCCATCGAAACAGCAGCGGGAACTCGCAGGCGTGCTGGGCGATGTTCAAATAGAGCGCGTCCGGCGGCAGCGCGCGCGGCGCGTCATTGGCGAGACGCAGCGGCGCGCGCCAGAGAAATTGGCCGAGAGCGTCGCGCGGCGCAGTGGCGGAGGCGGATGGCGCCGTTTCCTCGCCGAGCAGCCAGCTCCGCAGCCGCGTCCAATCCGCCGAATCGTCCGGCGCGGCGGGCGTGACATCGGCGACGATTCGGGCGAGGCGCGAGGGCGCGAGCACATGCGGGCCGCGCACGCCATAATGCGCGCCGCAGGACAGCCGCGGATGCGCGACGAAATGGCGTGCGAAGGCGAGATCGGTGCGCCCGATGCCGGCTGCGCCCGCCGCTCTTCCGAGGGAGACGAGATGCGTGGCGTCATAGACGATCGGGCGCGTCATTCTCTCATCTCTCTACCAGAGCGCCAGATGGCGCGAATAGAGCGAGAGAGCCGGATGATAATAGGGATCGTCGCGGATGACGCCGCGCCAGCGATCGCGGAAATAGTCGCGCTCCTTGGCGTAGACGCTCATCGGGCGAAGCCGGGCCGAGCCGCGCGACGCTGATTCATAATGCAGCAGCCGCGCGGCCGGCTCGTAGAGCGTGGTCCAGCCGCGTTCGCCGAGGCGCAGGCAGAGATCGGTGTCATTGAACTCGATCGGCAGATTGATCTCGTCGAAGCCGCCGACCGCGTCGAGCTTGCGGCGCTCCACCGCCATGCAGGCGGCGGTGACGGCGGAGCTCTCATGCGCGAGGCCGGCGCGGCCGAGCCATGACGGCGTCTGCGGCGCGACCAGCGCGCCGAAATGGCCGGCGTCCTGGCCGAGCCCTATGGTGACGCCCGCATGCTGGATGCGGCCGTCGGGATAGAGCAGCAGCGCGCCGACGGCTCCCGTCTGCGGCGCCATGGCCCGGCGCGCCAGCGTCTCCAGCCAGTCCGGGCTGACGACCACCGTGTCATTGTTGAGAAAGAGGATCACCTCTCCGCGCGTCGTGCGAACGGCGTCATTGTTGAGGCGCGCGAAATTGAACGGCTCCGGCCGCGACAGCAGGCGCACGCGCGGGTCTTTCTTCGCCTTGTCGAAAAGGGCGAAGGTCTCCGGCTGGCGGCTGCCATTGTCGACGATGACGAGCTCGAAGGACGGATGCGTCGAGAGGCGCAGGACGCTCTCGATGCAAGGGGCGAGGAGATCGGCGCGGTCGCGCGTCAGCACTATGATGGAGACGCTCGGCGCCGGCTCTGCGGATGCGGTCGGCGCGAGGATCGGCGGCTCAGCGTCCTCGTCGCGCGTGAGCAGCCAGCGGCGCAGATGCGCGATCTCCTCACGAGCGAGGCGGAAGGGCGCCGCGCGCATCGCAGCCTCGATCGATTCTGCGGCGAGAGTCGCGGCTGCATAGAAGGCGCAGTGGCCGAAATAGGGGCGCGCCGCCGCCAGCGTCGGGCTCCAATCCGGCGTGAAGCGCGGCCGCAGCCCATGCGCCATGCGCAGCAGCTCGTCGGCATAGATCAGCTTCGTCTGCGGCGCGCGCGCGATCTGCTCGGCAAGAGCGGCGAAGGCGTGATCGGCCAATTCATCGCCCGCGCGCAGATGCGCGACGAAATCCGCCTCCACGAGCAGAGGAACGAGCTCGGCCTCGCTGCGCGCGAGACGCGCGGGCGAGGGATAGGATTGCCGTTCGATCGAGGCGAGAGTGCGCGCCCATTGCTCTTGCGTCGCCTCCGCGCCGGAGAGGAGAATGGCGAAGCGCGGCGCTCCGTCCGGCGCGCTACGCGGCGCATCGAGGCCCGTGGGCTCGAAAGGACGGACGCGGCGCGCCAGCCAATTCTCGAAGGAATCGAGCGGGTCGGAATTGCTGGCCCAATCGATCGCGTTCTCGGCCTCCGCGCGATAGCCGAAGAGCGTGGGCAGGAAATAGGACCAGAGCTTCGCCGGCTTGCGGCGCCAGATGCGGCCGAGCGCCTCGGTCAGGCCGACGGGCCGCAGGCTCTCGATCGCAAAGCCGAAAGCGCCGGGCCGGTTGGTGGGGCTGATGAGAATCTCATATGCGTCGCGGGGCAGGGCGCCGATCCAGACGCCCGCGCCGGCCGCCGGGCCGGGGAGAATGCGATCGATGACGCGATCTTTGGTCACGAAGCGCAGCACCGGCCGCACAGGATCGTCCAGCAGGCTCGTCCGAAAGACGATCTCGACGAAACGACGCGCGCCGAAATCGCCCTCCACGCGCAGCCAGGGCTCCTTCGAGAGGGCGAAGAAGCGGCCATTCTCTATGGCGACGTCCTTTTGCGGAAGGAGCGCGATTGCCTGCTTCGTCAAATGCGACCCATTTCTCGATCTGCGGCTCCCGCCGGCGATCGTCCTCTTGGGCGAGGGGCGCCGGCTTGTCAATGTCGTGGCGAATGGGGCGCCCAGGCGCGATTCACCACGACGGGAGACTATTTCCGGGCGCGCGCGGCTCTATGTCAGCAGGGCGCTCGCCGTCGCGAGCGCGCCATCGAGAGGCCATCCGAACGAGAGACACGCCATGTCGCTGACGACCAGGACGCGCCCGACTCATGCCGCGGATGTTCCGCCGGCGGCCGCAGATTACGGGAAAATGCCGCTGGACGAGGTCCTCACGCGGCTCGGCGTCGATCCCAAGCGCGGGCTTTCGCCGGAGGAGGCGCGCCGAAGGCTGAAAGCCTATGGCCCCAATGCGCTCCCCGAGAAGCGCATTCCCTTGTGGCGCAAGGTCCTCGGCTATTTCGCCGGGCCGATGGCCTATATGATCGAGGCGGCGGCGCTCGTCTCCGCGCTGATAGGCCATTGGAATGATTTCGCCATCATTCTCGCCCTGCTGCTGTTCAATGCGGGCCTCGAGTTCTGGCAGGATCGCAAAGCCTCCAACGCATTGGCGGCGCTGAAGAAAGGCCTCGCGCCCGAGGCCACGGTGCTGCGCGACGGCGATTGGAGCGCCAAGCCCGCGGCCGAGCTGGCGCCGGGCGACATCGTGAAGATCAGGCTCGGCGTGGTCGTTCCCGCCGATCTGCGGCTGGTCGCCGGCGATTACGCCTCGATCGACCAGGCGGCTCTGACCGGCGAATCCCTGCCGGTCGCCAAAAAGGTCGGCGACGTGGCCTATTCCGGCAGCATAGTGAAGCAGGGCGAGATGATCGGCGTCGTCACGGCGACGGGCGGCAACACATTCTTCGGCCGCACGGCGAGCCTCGTCGCCGGCGCCGGCGCGGTGAGCCATGCGCAAAAGGCCATGTTCGAGATCGGCGATTTTCTCATCGTCGTCGCCGTCGCGCTCGCGGTGGTTCTCGTCGCGGTGAAGGTCTATCGCGATCTCGTCGTCGCCGACGACTGGAGCATGGCGGATGCGCTCTCCATCCTGCAATTCGTGCTGGTGCTGATGGTCGCCTCCATTCCTGTGGCCATGCCGGCGGTGTTCTCGGTGACGATGGCGCTCGGCGCGCTCGCGCTTTCCAAGGAGAAGGCGATCGTCTCCAAGCTCGCGGCGATAGAGGAGATGGCGGGCGTCGACATTCTGTGCTCCGACAAGACCGGCACGCTGACCAAGAATCAGCTGACCTTGAGTGAGCCGATCCTCTTCGACTCCAAGGACGCGCAGGATTGCATTCTCGCCGCCGCGCTCGCCTCCAAGCTCGAGGATCGCGACGCCATAGACACCGCCTGCATCGACGCGCTGAAGGACAAGGATGCGCTCAAAGCCTATTCGATGACCAAATTCACGCCCTTCGATCCGGTGAGCAAGCGCACCCAGGCGATGGTCACGGACGCCCAGGGCAAATCGATCATCGTCTCCAAAGGCGCGCCGCAGGCGATCGTCGATCTCGTCCATCCCGACGCCGGCGTGGCGCAGCGCGTGAAGAGCATTGTCGCCGAGCTCGCGGAGAAGGGCTCGCGCTCGCTGGCCGTGGCGCGCTCGGAGGACGATGGCGCGAGCTTCCGGCTGCTCGGCGTGCTGCCCATGTTCGATCCGCCGCGCGCCGATTCCAAGGCGACCATCGCCGCCGCCCGCGCCAAGGGCGTGGTGGTGAAGATGGTGACGGGCGACGACACGGCGATCGCCATAGAGACGGCGCGTCAGCTCGGCCTCGGCGATCACATTGTCGCGGCCGCCGATATCTTCCCGAAAGATCTCGACCCCAATCATCTCTCCGTCGATGTCGTCGACGCGATCGAGCGGGCGGACGGCTTCGCGCGCGTGTTTCCCGAGCATAAATATGCGATCGTCAAGGCGCTGCAGCACCGCGGCCATCTCGTCGCCATGACCGGCGACGGAGTCAATGACGCGCCGGCGCTCAAGCAGGCCGATTGCGGAATCGCCGTCTCCGGCGCCACCGACGCCGCCCGCGGCGCCGCGGCGCTGATTCTCACCGCGCCGGGCCTCTCGGTGATCTCCAGCGCCATAGACGAGGCGCGGCGCATCTTCGGGCGCATCGAATCCTACACCACCTATCGCGTGGCGCTGACGATCGACATCATGTTCGTCGTCGTGCTGTCGAGCGTGTTCCTCGGCTTCACGCCGCTCACCGCGGCGATGATCGTCGTCATGTCGCTGCTCGACGACGCGCCGATCATGACCATCGCCTATGACAACACGCCGGTGGAGCCGCGGCCGATACGCTGGCGCATGCCGCGGCTGCTGGCGATCGCGACCATGCTCGGCCTCGTCTGCGTCATCGAATCCTTCGGGCTGCTGCTCATCGGCGTTCGCGCTCTCGCGCACGAGCCGCTGAAAGAGGCCATGCAGCTGTTCACGCCGCAGCAATTGCAGACGATGATGTTCCTGCAGCTGGTCGTCGGCGGCCATCTGCTGCTGCTGGTCGCGCGCACGCGGCGCTGGTTCTTCATGCCGCCGTTTCCGGCGTGGAAGCTGCTGCTGGCGATCGTCGCGACGCAGATTCTCGCCGCCGCAATGTGCTATTTCGGCTGGCTCGTGCCGCCGATCTCGCTGCGGCTCATCGGCATCGTCTGGGCCTATTGCATCGCCTTCATGTTCATCCTCGGCTTGGTGCGCAAGATCGTGGCGCGCGTCGTGGACCATCGCATGAGGCGTCAGGAGAAGAGCGTCGCCACCGTGGAGCGGCCGCTCGCCGGCGGGCTCGTGCTGGCGACGCAAAAGTCCAATTGAAGGGGAAGAGCCGATGGATTGGCGTGAGAAATATGCGGTCGGGCCGGGCGGAAAGCTCCGCCTCTCCGATTACGACCCCTCGGACACGGGCAAGCACAAGTCCCATGAGGAGGCGCTGCCCAAGATCAAGGACCATGTCGAGCGTATGGCCAAGCTGCAATATCTGCTCTACGCCGACGGCTCACAGGCGCTGCTCATCGTGCTGCAGGGGCTCGACGCCGCCGGCAAGGACGGCACCATCCGTCACTTGTTCTCCGGCATGAATCCGCAGGGCGTCTCCGTCGCCTGCTTCAAGCAGCCGACGCCGATCGAGCATGAGCATGATTTTCTCTGGCGCATCCATGCCCATGCGCCGTCCAAGGGCGACGTCGTCATCTTCAACCGCTCGCATTACGAGGATGTTCTCGTCGTGCGCGTGCATAAGCTCGTGCCGCGGGACGTGTGGTCGAAACGCTATGACGAGATCAACGAATTCGAGCATCTGCTGACGCGCGACGGCAATGTGAAGATTTTGAAATTCTATCTCCACATCAGCCCGGAGGAGCAGCTCGCGCGCTTCAAGCAGAGGCTCGACGATCCCGCGCGCAATTGGAAGATCAGCGAGAGCGACTACACGGAGCGCGAATATTGGCCGCAATATGTGGAGGCCTATGAGGAAGCGCTGTCACGCACCAGCACGAAGCAGGCGCCCTGGTTCGTGGTTCCGTCGAATCACAAATGGTTTCGCGATCTCGTGATCTCGCGCATCGTCGTCGACACGCTGGACGAGATGGGGCTGAAGCTGCCGCCGACGCGCGTCGATCTGGCGCAGATCACGAAGAAATATCACGCGGCCGTGGCCGACGCGAAAAACGGAAGCTTCGGGAAGGGGAAGTAGGCGGAGGCGGTCGCGCCTCAGTCGGCCTTGCGTTGCGTGGCGCCGTCGCTCTCGTCGCGGCGGCGGAAGCGCAGCACCGCGCCGGGGGCGCGATTGCGGGCGCTGATGCGGCTGCGGCCGGTGCCGGTGAGCACATAGCGGCCGCGGCTGTCGTCCCACCGCATGAGATCGGCCGCTATGGCGCGCTGGCGCAGCGCCATGGTCATGGGATCCTGCACATGCGGCGGCGCAATGTCGCCATGCGCATCGACCTTCTTCAAGGCCTCGATCAGCGTGGTTTCTTGAGCGTCCGTCATCGCTCTCCGTATATGACGCCGATCGGCCCGAGGAGCAAGGATTTTGAGCGAATGGCGTAGCCGAAGGTTAGCGCCGTCTTGCCGAAAGACGGCGCTCGCAACTGGTCAGCGAGCGGCC
This sequence comes from Methylosinus sp. DMC45, assembly GCF_056313885.1. Lineage (NCBI taxonomy): Bacteria > Pseudomonadati > Pseudomonadota > Alphaproteobacteria > Hyphomicrobiales > Methylocystaceae > Methylosinus > Methylosinus sp. DMC45. The sequence continues at coordinate 157,104 of NZ_JBQUZK010000035.1, read as the reverse complement.
TCGGGGAGGCGACGCTTCCACCTTTCGCCGGCGCGCAGCTCTTTGTCGAGGACCCAGCGCAGCTGAATGGGGCGGCGGACGCGGCGGCCTTTCGGCTCGCTCTCCACAGCGGCGACCGGGATGGCGATCGGCGCCGGCCGCGGCGCGACAATGGCCGCCGGAGCGGGCGTGGGCGCGCGCCGCGGCGTGGGCGCCGGAGCCGCTTCCGCCGTCTTGCGCGGACGGCCAGGGCGTGCGCGCGCCGGCGCCGGCGTCGTAGCTTCGATCTCGGCCTCGATCTTGGGCTCGACCGCTTTCTTCACGCCGCGCGGACGGCCGGGACCGCGGCGAACCGGCTCCTCCGGCTCGGGCTGCGGCGCGACGATTTCTATGAGGCTCGGAAGCACGCGGCCGGTCGTCGTCGCGCCGGGCGCGGCCTCCGCCGTCGTCGCGGGCTCGGCCTTTTTGCCGAAGACGAGATCGGCCGCCTTCATCGCGGCTTCATAGCTGTCGTCGTGATGAACCTCGCGCTCCACGACTCGCGGCGCGAAGGTCGAAAGATCGAGAAAAGCGGGCTTGGACTCGGGCGTCGCCTCATCGAGCGGGCCGAGACGTCCCGCCGCCGCCTTGGCGGAGCGAGATTTGAATTCCTTGACGAAAGGGCGGACGATGCGGCGCATGGGTCTCCGGCGGCGATGGGGGGCAAAACAGCTTCCGCCGGACGATATTCGTCCGAATCGGTCGGCCGGCTCCGAGCTTTCCCAGGATGAACGGAAATTCCGAACGCTGGTAGAGTGGGCGAATACTTAGCCGATGTCGAGAGAAAATGCTCGTGCGGTAACAATTTTGTTACTCTGCCGCACGCGCCGATAGAAGCCGCCCGGCAAATCTCTACTTTATCGTGCGAATCACTTCGCGCTGCGGCGCCGCGCCCACCTCCCGCCGCAGCGCGGCCTGACGTCGGCGACCGAATGCAGGATTGAACTCGCCGCCAGCGCCGCTAATTGCATCGCGATACGTATGAAAACGGGAGCCGTATCATGGAGTCCTGCGAACAGCCGCTGGCGTCGATGACATTCTGCGAGGCGGTGAGCTGCGTATGGGCGAAGGGCGAGACCGCGCTCAACTCGGTGCTGCAGACGCCCGCGACCGCGAGCATAGGCGACTGGGCGCTGACGCTGCTCGTCGGGCTCGTCCTGCTCAATCTCGTCATTATGCTGTTCCGCGCGGCTTTTCCCCGCCGCCGCTTCGACGAGCGCGTCCCGACCTCCAGGGCGTGATGATCTAGCGGGCCTGAGTGACGGTCGGTCGAGTTCCGATCACATGACGCGTTTCTGTGGAACGCGTCATGTGATCCCCGCTACGTGAAAATGGCAATCATGTCTCAGAGCTGATAGGAGGTGATGGGTAGATTCTTTCCCAAGCGGGCTCAGAGATGTCAGCAAACACATCAAAAATAATAAATTTGTATAAAAACTTACTCGGCAGATTGCCGGAACCGGAAGCTCAGAGCAACTGCGAGGCGTTTTTAGATTCTGGGGGAGACATAAATTATCTAACGGAGCAGATTATTGGATCTACTGAATATGCTGCGCTTGGAAAGGGCAAGCGGTACAATCTAAAAGATCCGCGGCCTAGCCTGTCTATGTTAGAGTCAGACGGATATAATTATAGATGTGAATGGATTGAAAATTCCATCACATTGCATTGTGATGGAAACATAAGCTGTGGTTTAGATGATCCGCATGGCCAGAGGAGTTTTGGAAATATTCATTTAGACAATATTAGAACAATATACAAGAGATCAGAATTTTCTGAGATGCGGAATAATTTGTGGAATGGGCATCGGTGTCGGGATTGTGGTCACTATCGTAGAGTGAGCGCGGCCGATTCTCCGCCTGCAGCGAGAGCACATTACCCATCTTCAATTGTTGTTGAAGCGTTTGTAAAATGTAATATACAATGTCTAAATCCGGCCTGTGGCCCTAATAATAATTCTTTCGAAAAGACAAGAGACGAAAACGTTTTGGATTTCGAGGCATTCAAGCGTGTCGTCGATGAATTGAAGAATCATTTAAATGTCGTTCATATGTATAATTATGGGGAAACATTTATGCATCGTCAAGCGGAGGATATGATTGGATATGTTAGGGATAATTGTCCAAATGCTATGATTGTTGCCGGAACAAATGGGATACCGCTATCTCTTAAATCGAGAGCAGTTAATACTGTAGGTGCGCAACCGGACAGAATAATATTCACTATCAGTGGCGTTACGCAGAGTTCGTATGAGAAATACCATGTCGGAGGGAAAGTAAGTCAAGCGCTCAATGGGCTACGTAATATATGTGAGTCAAAGCGAAATATGCAATTATCAAGGCCGGAGGTCGTCTGGAGATATTTGGTATTTTATTGGAATGATTCGGATGAGGAAATAGACGCAGCATTAAAATTAGCAGAGGACTATGGCGTTGATCAGTTTCGCCTTTTCCTTACCGATACGCCGCCGGGGGCGCGTTCCATAAAATTTGCACCTGGTAGTCCAGCCTTTCTCAAATACAGGAATTATCTGCATTTTGATCATCTTGGCCGCCTCGATCACATGCATAATTGCGAAGTGCCGGATCAAAGCGGTCTGTTCACGACCGTCGCCGACCCGGCGTTGGGGCGTGCCCGGCCGGCCGGGTCGACAGCGACGGTCGCATGTAAAATCGAGAACGGCCTGCTGAGTGTGACCTTGGCTGGAGCCAGAGACGAACAGATCGTGTCGTTGAAAGCGGCGTGGCGCGTCTATAAGGCGACGCTATCCAGAAAAGTATGGACGCAGTTCCAGCTGGAGGTCCCGGTTGAGTTTCAAGGCGAGACGGTCTCGACCCTCGAGGTATCGACCGAAGATTTCGTGTTTCAAACGGAATTCGACGACAGCTTCCGTTGCCTTGGCTTTTTTGTGCAAGTGGACGAATCGATTCGAGGTCCGAATCGTTCCGCCCCGCGTTGAGTATGGAATCTCGCATCAGCGGAGGTTGCTACAGTTCCCAGGTCTCCGGGAAGGACCAATCGAAAGGTTTCGACGTGCCGTAAGGCATGGGGGACTTGGTGGAGCTGCGGGGAATCGAACCCCGGACCTCTGCAGTGCGATTGCAGCGCTCTCCCATCTGAGCTACAGCCCCGTTCCGAGGCGCTGATTACTCGGCGCCTATCCGGCTGTCAATCCGCTCCGCGTCGAAATCGTTCCCCGTCCCGAAATGACCCGTTCCCACGGCCGAGCCGGAGCCTTTCGCATTCGGCGCGTGGCGCCCGTCCGCGCGGGGATTGCGGCGGCGGAGCAGGAAGGATAGAGAATTCTCACGAATTCGACCGTTGGAAAGCGCAACGATGCAATATGCCGTGGCCAATCTCATCTTCACGATCATCGACCTCTATTGGTGGGTCGTCATCGCAATGGCGGTCATGTCCTGGCTCGTCGCCTTCGATGTGGTGAACACCAGATCGCGCGTCGTCTACTCGCTGTGGAATGCGCTGAACGCGCTGACCGAGCCGGTGCTGCGGCCGATTCGCAGCGTCGTGCCGAGCCTCGGCGGAATGGACATCTCGCCCATCATCCTGCTGCTCGCGCTGCAATTTCTGCGCAATCTCGTCGCCGGCCAGCTCGGCGGCCTAGGCTGACATGACAGAGGCCGCGGCCTGGAGCGCGGAGGGCGACGGCGTCGCTCTGTGGGTTCGGCTGACGCCCAAGGGCGGCCGCGACGCCGTGGAAGGCGTCGAGCGTCTGGCCGATGGTCGGGCGGTGCTCAAGGCCAGGGTGCGGGCGGCGCCGGAGGATGGGCGCGCCAATGACGCGCTGGTCGAATTGGTGGCCGAGACGATCGGCGCGCCGCGCAGAACCGTGTCGATCGCCTCCGGTCACACGGCGCGGCTGAAAAAGCTCTTCATCGCGGGCGATCCCGCACGGCTCCTCGCAGCGCTGGAGAAGACCGGCGCGACAAGAAATGGTTGAGGCATGAGCAAGTCGAAGGTCGGAAATTTTTTCGAGGATTTCTCGCTGGGTCAGGTGATCCGCCACGCCGCGCCGCGCACGGTGACGGCGGGCGACGTCGCGCTCTACACGGCGCTCTATCTGCCGCGCTTCGCCGTCCAATCCTCGGCGGCTTTCGCTCAGGCGATCGGCTATAGGGAAGCGCCGATCGACGATATTCTGGTTTTCCATTTCGTGCTCGGCAAGACCGTGCCGGACGTCTCGCTCAACGCCATCGCCAATCTCGGCTATGCGGATTTCAAATTTCTGGCGCCCGTCTATCCGGGCGACACGCTGACGGCGACCTCCGAGGTCATCGGCCTCAAGGAGAACTCCAATAAGGAGACCGGCGTCGTCTATGTGCGCTCCACCGGCAAGAATCAGCGCGGCGAGACGGTGCTCGACTACGCCCGCTGGGTGATGGTGAAGAAGCGCGACAAGGACGCCCCGGTCGGGCCGGAGGTCGTGCCGACGCTGCCCAAATCCGTCGCTCCCGCCGATCTCGGCAAGGCCGTGCCGGCGATAAACGTCGCCGCCTATGACAAGGATTTGGCCGGCTCGCCCTATTTCTGGGGCGATTACGAAGTGGGCGAGAAGATCGACCATATCGACGGAATGACCGTGGAGGAGGCCGAGCATCAGATCGCGACGCGCCTCTACCAGAACAATTCCAAGGTCCATTTCAACCAATATTACGAGGCGCAAGGCCGGTTCGGAAAGCGCATCATCTATGGCGGGCATGTGATCTCGCTCGCCCGCGCGCTCTCTTTCAACGGTCTCGAGAACGCTTTCCACATCGCCGCGGTGAATGGCGGCCGCCACGTCAATCCGCTGTTTGCCGGCGGCACTGTCTTCGCCTGGTCGGAAGTGCTGGACAAGGCCGAGATTCCCGGCCGTTCCGACATTGGCGCGCTGCGCCTGCGGCTCGTCGCCACCAAGGATCATCCGCCGGCGGATTTCCCGCTGACCACTGCCGAGGGCAAGCCGCATCCGGCCGTTCTGCTCGATCTCGACTATTGGGCGGTTCTGCCGCGCTGACGAAAAGGGGTGGCGGCCGGAGAACCGGCCGCCGTTTTGTCTCTCCCCTGGGAGCGCAGTGGAGAGGCGTCGCTCAATGGAGCGTCTTCAGCCATTCATCCACGTCTTTTTGAACGGCTTCCTTGCTTTTCCCGTAGCGTTTCTGCAATTCGCCTTCGAATTGGTCGCGCTTGCCCTGGATTCTGGTCAGATCGTCATCGGTCAAGTCGCCCCATTTCTCTTTGATCTTGCCCGTCGCCTGCTTCCAATTGCCTTGGATCTGGTTCCATTCCATCTTTATTCTCCTCTGCTGGGGCGCGTCTATTTGCGAGCGCCGCAGGATCGGATGACAATTCTTGTCGATGGAGATGGTTCCATCGCTCTTCGCTCCGCTGGAGCGCGGCGCTATTTGTTCGATATCGTGAAATGAAAGGTCGTCACATGATTGCGAAAGCCTGGATTGCGCTCGCGCTGGCGCTGTGTCTCGCTGGCTCCTCGAGCCTCGCCGCGCCGCCTGCGGCGCAGAAGAAGGAGAGCGAGGAGGCTTCGGACCCGTCGCAAGGCCTTCCGACCGAGGTCACGACCACACATTCCATGTCGATTCGCGGCGAGAAGCTGGCCTTCCTCGCCCGCGCCGGCGCGGTGCGGCTGCGCGACGCCCAGAGCGGCGCGCCGCGTGTCGATGTGGCCTTCGTGTCCTACGAGCGCTCCGACGTCGATGCGACGGCGCGGCCCATCGCCTTCGTCTTCAATGGCGGGCCGGGCGCGGCGTCGGCCTGGCTCGGCCTCGGTGGACTCTCGCCCTGGCGACTGTCGCTCGGCGCAGGGCCGCTGTCGCCTTCCGCGCCGCCCGTCGTCGTGGACAATGCCGAGAGCTGGCTGCCCTTCGTCGATCTCGTCTTCATCGACCCGCCGGGCACGGGCTACAGCAAATTCCTCACCGATAATGAGGAGACGCGAAAGCACTTCTTCTCGGCGCAAGGCGATGCGGAAGCGCTCGCCGTCGTGGTGCGCAAATGGCTGGCGACGCATCGGCGCATCGCTTCGCCGAAGTTTCTGGTCGGCGAGAGCTATGGCGGCTTTCGCGCCGTCGAGCTCGCCCATGCGCTGCGCGAGCGCGAGAGCATAGGCGTCGAAGGCCTTGTGCTGATCTCGCCGGCGCTGGATTTCGCCTGGCTGGACAGCCCGCGCAATCTCCTGTCGCTGGCGGGCCGCCTGCCGTCCTATGCGGCGGTGGCGCGCGACGCCAAGCAGCGCGCCGAGCTGGCCGATGTCGAGGCCTACGCCTCGGGCGAGTTTCTCGTCGATCTGCTCAAAGGCCCGCGCGACAAGGAGGCGCTGGAGCGTCTCGACGCCAATGTCGCGCGCTTCACCGGGCTCGAATCCCGCATCGTGACGGAGGAAGGCGGCCGCGTCTCGCTGAAGACTTTTTTGCGCGATCGTCTGCGCGCCTCGCATCTCGTCTCCAGCGCCTATGACGGCGAGATCACGGGCTTCGATCCGCGGCCCTTCTCGCGCGAGAGCGATTGGTCCGATCCTGTGCTCGACGCGCTCGCCGCGCCGCTCGGCGCCGCCATGACGCGCGTCACGATCGAGAAGCTGCAATGGCCGATCGGCGACGCGCGCTATGAGATTCTCAATCACAAGGTTGCACGCGACTGGGACTTCGGCCGCGGCGGCCGCGCCAATGCGGAGGCGGTCTCGACGCTGCGCGACGAGCTCGCTCTCGACGCGCGCCTCAAGGTGCTCGTCGCCCATGGGCTCGCCGATCTGGTGACGCCTTATTATGCGAGCAAGCTGATCCTCGATCAGCTGCCCGCCTTCGGCGAGCCGCCGCGCGTGCGGCTCGTGACGACGCCCGGCGGCCACATGTCCTATATCCGCGACGATTCCCGCCGGGTGCTGCGCGACGAGGCGCGCAAGACGATCGAAGGAAAATAAGCGTTTTCCGAGCTGGAAGGGCGGCGCCGCGTCGCCGCCCGCGCGTGCGACAATAGGTTCGCCGCGCGCGCAATCGACGTGAGACGAGCGAGATAAGCTCACCCAATTCCAAAATGGAAATATTCCAATCAGCTGCTTTCAGACAATGTTCGAAAGGAGACAGACGCCTTTGTTGTAAGCATTCCAAGAATAGCGTTCTTGCAACATTTCCAGTCTGCGTATCCTTCGATTGACCCTGCCCCTAGCTGAAAATACTCATAGTGGAAGACCTTACCGGCTTTGCCGGATTTGATTCCACGGGGGCAGGACAGAATGAACAACATCAAAGCGCCGTTTTCGCTGCGCAGCCTTCGGCGCGGGGCGTCCGCGTCGGTCGCGCGCGTCGACGGCCCGTCCGTGAAAGTATTGGGGGCGGCGGCGCTTCTGGCCGCCGGAGTCGGCGTCGCGACGGCGCAGGAAGCCTCGCAGCCTCTCCCGGCGGTGCGCGTCGACGCGCCGAAGGAGAAGCCCAAGCCCGTCGTCCATGCCGCGCCCACCGCGCATCACGCCGCCAAGCCGCGCCGCGCCGCGCATGCGCCGTCGCAGCAGCCCGCCGCCCCGCAGCAGGGCGCGCAAGGCGCCCAGAGCGCGCAGGCGGGGGCAGGGGGCGGCGCCGCGCCGGCCGACGCCAATCCTTACGCCGATCCCAAGGCGCCCTATAAGGCGGATCGCCTGTCCTCCAACAAATTCACCCAGCCGCTGCTCAACACGCCGCGCACCGTGACCGTCCTCACCAAGGAAGTGCTCGACGATAAGAACGCCTTCACGCTGAAGGAGATCGCCCGCAGCACGGCCGGCGTCACGCTCGGCTCGGGCGAGGGCGGCAACGCCTTCGGCGATCGCTTCTTCATCCGCGGCTTCGACGCCCGCAACGATATTTTCGTCGATGGCGTGCGCGATCCGGGCGTCAGCTTGCGCGAGAATTTCTACACGGAACAGGTGGAAATTCTGCGTGGTCCGGGCTCCAGCTTCGCCGGCCGCGGCACCGCCGGCGGCGCGCTGAACGTCGTCACCAAGACGGCCAAGGACCGAGACTTCACCGATATGCAGTTCTCCGGCGGCCCGTCGGACAATTCCAAGCGCATCACCGTCGATGTGAACAAGGCGATCAGCCCGATTCTCGCCGTGCGCCTCAACGGCCTGTTCCAGGACGCCAATGTCGCGGGACGCAATTATGTCACCGATGACCGCAATGGCGTCTCCGGCTCCGTCGTCTTCAAGCCGATCGACAATTTCACGCTCACGGCGAACTACACCCATAGCTATCAGAACGGCCTGCCGGACTTCGGCATTCCCTATAATCGCATCACCAACAGGCCTTATGCGGAAGGCGTCACCTCGCGCAGCACATGGTATGGGCTGCTCAATCGCGACTACCAGAAATATCGGCAGGATTTCGGCACCTTCACCGGCGAGTATCGCGTCGATGACGATCTGAAGATCACCAGCCGGCTGCGGCAGGAGCGCTCCGTCATCGATTACATCGGCACGCTGACGCAGAGCGCCAGCTGGGCCGCTGGAACCGTGAACATCGGCGCGCAGAGCCGCTATCAGGTGACCAATGTTCTCGCGAGCCAGACCGACATCAATTACAAATTCGCCACCGGCCCGGTGAAGCACGAAGTGGTGCTCGGGGCGGAATACAGCCGCGAAGGCGTGACGAGAACCAATTACACCAATCTCTCGTCGGAGCTGAACGGCGGCTCCACCGGCTCCGCGCTGGTCTGCAATCTCTATCTGCCGTGCAATTCGCTTCCCTTCCTCAACACGCCGACGCTCAATCAGAATGTGACGCGCGTCGCCGTCGACACCAAGGCCGGCTATCTCATCGAGACGGCCAATTACGAGGATATCGTCATCGCCAACGCCGGCGTGCGCTTCGACGATTACACGATCACCAATCGCAACGAGTCCTACTCGACCTTCGCGGCCAATCACTCGGCGCTGGTGAATTACAATTTCGGCTTGGTGCTGAAGCCGCTGCCGGAAGTGAGCCTCTATGCGGCCTATGCGACCTCCGCCAATCCTGTCGGCGCCGAGCTCGACGGCGGCGCGGCCAATTACGGCGGTCTCACCACGGCGGTGCAGATTTTCCCGCCGCAGCGCAATTACGCCAAGGAAATCGGCGTGAAATGGGAGCTGTTCGATCGCCATCTCCTCGCGACCGCGGCGTTGTTCCGCACCGATGTGAATGGCGCGCGCGAGGTCAACGGCTCGGTGACGACGGGCAACGCCGCCTATTACGTGCAAGGCGCGGATATAGAGATCGCCGGCAATATCACCGACAAATGGAGCGTGACCGGCGGCGTCGTCATCATGGAGTCGAAGGTCACGCAATCGCAGATCGTCACCAATGTCGGCCTGCCGCTCGCCAATATCGCGCATGAATCCTTCAGCCTGCTGAGCAAATACGAGTTCGGCGATCTCTTCGGCCTCGATGCGGATCGGCTGGAGTTCGGCGGACAGGCGATCTATCGCTCGAAAATCTACGGCGGCAACAATATCATCGCCAATGGCGCGACGGCGGTGAATGGAACGCTCGGATGGCCGGCGCCGACTGCGGCCAATCCCTTCGTGAATGTGCCGACCGTGCTGCCCTCCTATTGGCGTTTCGACGCCTTCCTCGAGGGCAAGGTCACGGAGAACATCACGCTCAAGGTCTCGGTCATGAATCTCTTCGACCGCACCTATTATGACGCCTTCTATCAGACGGCGACGCCCTTCACGCAGGTGGCGCCCGGGCGCACCGTGCTGTTCGAGGCGCGCGCCAAATTCTAAAGGACACATTGTCGCAGGCGCCGGCTCCCTTGGAAAAGTTTCAAACAAGGAGCCGGCGCCTTTTCATTGCGCCGCAAAAAATGGAATGTGCGGATATGCTGATCTGCGTGCCGGACGTTCTGAGCAAGGAGACGGTCGCTCAATTCCGCAGCGTCATGGACGCCGCGGAATGGGAGGACGGCGCTTCCACCGCCGGCGCCCAGCCGCCCTCGGTGAAGAGCAACGAGCAGCTGCCGCCCAATGGCGAATTGTCGCGGCGCCTCGGCGAGCGCCTTCTGCAGGCGATCGTCTCGCATCCGGGCTTTGTCGCCGCGGCGATTCCGCTGCGCATCTATCCGCCCATGTTCAATCGCTATCGCGTCGGCCATCGCTTCGGCGTGCATGTGGACAATGCCGTGCGCGGCGATCCGCTGACCGGCTTGCGCATTCGCGCCGATCTCGCCGTCACTGTCTTTCTGTCCGAGCCGGAGGAGTATGACGGCGGCGAGCTCGTCGTCGACGACGCCTACGACTCTCATCAGGTGAAGCTTCCGGCGGGCGCGCTCGCCGTCTATCCGGCGAGCGATCTGCACATGGTCGCGCCGGTCACGCGCGGCGCGCGCGTCGCCTCCTTCTTCTGGGCGCAGAGCATGATCCGCCAGGAGAGCGTGCGTGACGTGATCTATGATCTCGACACGGCGATCCAGCAGCTCGCTCCGCGGCTCGGCGGAGACGACGAGGATGTGATGAAGCTCGGCGGCGTGTATCACAATCTCATACGCCATTGGAGCGAGGTATGAGGGTCGCGCCATGCTGATCTGCATACCCGATGTGCTCGATGCGCGGCAGGTCGCCTATTTTCGCGACGTGATGTCGCAAAACGCGTGGGAAGACGGCCGCACGACGGCCGGCTCGCAATCGAGCCTGGTGAAGAATAATCTGCAGCTGCCGCAAGACGGCGCCGCCGCCCGCGAATTGGGCGATCTCGTGCTCGATGCGCTCGCAGCCTGTCCGACTTTCGTCTCCGCCGCTCTGCCGCTGCGGATTTTCCCGCCGCTGTTCAATCGTTATGGCGCGGGCCATGATTTCGGGCTGCATGTCGACAACGCCATTCGCGGCGTGCCGCGCACTTCGGTGCGCATCCGCACCGACCTCTCCGTCACGCTGTTTCTCGCCGATCCCGACGAATACGACGGCGGCGAGCTCGTCATCGAGGACCATTATGGCGCGCAGGAAGTGAAGCTGCCCGCCGGTCATCTCGTGCTCTATCCATCGACCAGCCTGCATCTCGTGCGAGAAGTGACGCGCGGCGAGCGCGTCGCCTCCTTCTTCTGGCTTCAAAGCATGATTCGCGACAACGTGGTACGTTCGTTGCTTTTTGATTTGGACCAGACGATTCAAGGCCTCACGGAGAGGCTCGGCGCCGGCGATCCGGCCTGCGTCAAGCTGACGGGCGTCTATCACAATCTCATTCGCATATGGGCGGAAGCATGAAACGATCATATCAGACGCTAGCGATCGCGGCCTCGTCTCTCCTCCTCTCGACGTCTCTCTGTCTGGCCGACGGACGCGCGGACATCGTCAATCGTCCGCATGATCTCTCCGTGTCGAGCATGTTCCTCAACGCCGACATCGTCGTGAAGATCGTCATGCTGGGCCTCGTCAGCGCCTCCATCGGCACATGGACGGTGCTCATCGCCAAGACCATCGAATTGCGGCGCGCGCGCGCGCGCATTCGCGGCTCGATCGAGCGTCTGCAGGAGGCGCGCGGCCTTTCCGAAGCGCGTCTCGCGCTCGGCGGCGACGATCCTCTGGCCAGCGCGCTGATCGCCGAGGCGCTGCGCGAGTTCCGTCTCTCTTCCGATCTCTCCTCCGCCGGCGGATTGAAGGAGCGCGTCGCGTCGAGCTTCGCCGAGATCGAGCGCGCCGAGAGCCTCTCCATTCGTCGCGGCACGGGCCTGCTCGCCTCGGTCGGCTCCACCGGCCCGTTCATCGGCCTGTTCGGCACGGTGTGGGGCATTATGAACAGCTTCATCGGCATATCGAAAGCGCAGACGACCAATCTCGCCGTCGTCGCGCCGGGCATCGCCGAGGCGCTGCTCGCCACCGCCATCGGCCTCATCGCCGCCATTCCCGCCGTGCTGATCTATAATCATCTCGCGCGCCAGACGAGCGCCTATCTCGAGCTCGTCTCCAATCTCTCCGGCGAGCTGCTGCGCATCGTCTCTCGCGATCTCGATCGCGGCGTCCAGCAGGCGCCCGCCGTTCTGCGCGCCGCGGAGTAAGCCGCCATGGCCGGCAATATCGGAGGATCGCCGCGCGGCGCGCTCGAGGAGACTCACGAGATCAACGTCACGCCCTTCATCGACGTGATGCTCGTGCTCCTCATCATCTTCATGGTGGCGGCGCCGCTCGCCACTGTCGATCTTCCCGTCGATCTGCCGGCCGCGAGCGCGGCGACGCATACGAAGCCCGACAAGCCGATCTATCTCACCATTCAGGCCGATCTCGCTCTGGCGCTGGGCGAGACGCCGGTGAAGCGCAATGATCTCATCGCCTCGCTCGACGCGCTCGCCGGCGGCGACAAGGACAAGCGCGTCTTCCTGCGCGCCGACACGGCGGTTCCCTATGGCGAGATGATGGCCATTCTCGAACGTCTGCGCTCCGGCGGCTACGCCAAGATTTCTCTCGTCGCGCTCGACGCGGGTGGGGCTACGACGGGCGGGGCTGCGAAATGACGATCGCCGCCGATCTCGACACGGGCCGGAACAATCGCATCTGGACCGGCGCGGCGCTGGCCGCGCTGGCCGCGCATCTTCTGGCGCTCGCCGCTATTTTCGTCGTCTTCGAGATCGAGACCGACGATGACGCCAGCGGCGCTCCGGCGATCGAGATCGGCCTCGCGCCCGCAGCGCCCAATGTCGAGGATTCGCCCGACGCTCCCCCCGGTCCGCAGGCCGATGAAGCCGCCGCCGCCGCGCCGGCCGTCGCCGCCTCGCAGACCAAGGAAAACGACGATCCCAAAATCTCGCGCGTCGAGGCCGAGGACGCAGATTACACGACCGCCGAAAAGCACGAGAAGCCGGTCGAGGATCCGACCAAGCGGCAGGCGACGCCGGTGATCTCGGCCGAGTCCGCCGCCTCCGAGGCGGCCGCCCCGCCCAAGACCGATGCGCTCGCCGAGGCGCCGCGCGCCATCGCGCCCGTCCAAGGCGCGGACAAGGTCGCGCGCGCGGCCAAGCTCACCTGGCTGAAGGCGCTGATGGCGCATCTCAATCGCGCCAAGCGCTATCCGAGCGGAGCGGGACGGCGCGCCGGCGAGGTCGCCGTCGCCTTCACGCTCGATCGGCTCGGCCATGTGGTGAGCGCGAGCGTCAAGCGCTCGGCGGGCGACCGCATTTTCGACGACGCCGCCCTCGCCATGATGAAGCGCGCCGATCCGGTGCCGCCGCCGCCTCCCGCCGTGGCGGACGAGGGCCTCTCCTTCGAGGTGCCGGTCCAGTTTCGCGCGGCGGATAAGCACTGAGGACGATCCGTCGTTTCGGCGGACATGCTACACTTCGGCGACGAATCCGACCGAAGGGACGGCATGACCGAGCGACGCTTTTCCCTGCATGATCTTCCATCTCTGCATGATCTCCTGCGCGTGAAGCCGCTGGAGACGCTCGCGGCGGAGTCCGGCAGGCCGAGCGAGCTGCGTCGCGTGCTGGGCCTTTGGCAGCTCACCAGCATCGGCCTCGGCGGGCTGATCGGCGTCGGCATATTCGTCTTGACCGGCGTGGTGGCGGCGACGCAGGCCGGGCCTGCGGTCTCGCTGTCCTTCCTCATCGCCGGCGTCGCCAGCGCGGCGGCGGCGCTCTGCTACGCCGAATTCGCCGGAATGATTCCGGCGGCGGGCAGCGCTTATACTTACGCCTATGCCGTGCTCGGCGAGCTCGCGGCCTGGATCATCGGCTGGGATCTGCTGCTCGAATATGCGCTCGTCGTCGCCGTGGTCTCCATCGGCTGGTCCGGCTATCTGCAGGCGCTGCTCGGTCAGCTGGGCCTCGCTCTGCCGGTCTGGGCCTCGGGCGCGGCGGGAACGGGGGAGGGCAGGGTCGTCGATCTCGCCGCCATATTGGGCGCGCTCTTTGTCGCCGGCGTGCTGGTGCTGCGCATCGAGTGGGGCGCGCGCTTCAACGCCGTGATGGTGGTGGTGAAGACGGCTGCGGTTCTTCTGGTGGTCGCGGCCGGCCTGCCGCATGTGCGCCTAGAGAATTGGACGCCCTTCATGCCCTATGGCTTCGGCGGCGTCGTCGAGGGCGCGGCGGTCGTGTTCTTCGCCGTCTTCGGCTATGACACGCTGACCACGGCGGCCGAGGAGGCGAAAGACCCGCAACGCCAGCTGCCCCGCGCGGTTCTGCTCTCGCTCGCCGTCGCGCTGACGCTCTATGTGGCGGTGTCGCTCGTGCTCACCGGAATGGTGCGCTACGACACGCTGAACAATCCGGCGCCGGTGGCCGCGGCCTTCACCGCCGTCGGCCTTCCCTGGGCGACCTTCGTCGTCTCCGTCGCCGCGGTCGCCGGCATTATCAGCGTCATGCTGGCGTTTCTGCTGGGCTGCGCGCGCATCTGCTTCGCCATGAGCCGCGATGGTCTGCTGCCGGCCTGGTTCTCTCACGCGCATCCGCGCTTCCACACGCCGCATCGCCCGACGCTCCTCATCGGCGCGCTGACGGCGATCGTCGCCGGGCTCTATCCGATCCGCGAGGTCGCCGAGCTCGTCAATATCGGAACGCTCTCGGCCTTCGTCATCATCTGCCTGTCCGTCATCGTCATGCGGCGCACGCGGCCGGATGCGCCGCGCAGCTTTCGCACGCCGCTCGTGCCTTATGTTCCGCTCGTCGGCGTCGGCTTCTCCCTATGGCTTCTCTCCAAGCTGCCCGCCGCGGCCTGGGAGCGCTTCGCCATTTGGATGGCTCTGGGGCTGATCTTCTATTTCTCCTATGGCCGTAAGCGCAGCAAGCTCGCGCGCGCGGCCGCCGGCGCGCAATCGGCCGAAGTGTAGCTTGAAAATTCGCGATGAACGCTTCAGATAAATGAAAAATGGGTCCGTTCGACGGGCTGTCGTCTCCGACGCGTCGCGCGGAGGGATCGGGCTGAATGAGCGAAGTCGCTGGCGTATCCCCGGCAGTCGGGGGCAAGAACAAAATCGCCGAGCTCGAGGCCGAGCTCGCGAGCGTTCATGCCGAGCTCCGCGCCGAGAAGGAGCGCTATCGCGAGCTGCGTCACCGCGTCCGCAATGATCTGCAGGCCTTGGCGACCTTGATCTCCGCGCAGTCCCGCCGGCTCGAGAGGCCCGAGGGCTGCAGCAATTGCGCCATGCGCCTGCGCAGCGCCGTCGAGCTGCATAATGCGCTGGACGAGGACGATGACGCCGAGATCTGCATGTCCTCCTATCTTTGGGCGCTCTCCGAGGCGCGCCGCAAAGCTTTCGACGATCGCATCGTCGGAGAGACGATAGCGGATGATGATATTTTTCTCGATTATCGCCGCGCGCAATGCGTCGGCCTCGTCTATGTCGAAGCCGTCACCAATGCGATGAAGCACGCCTTTCCAGGCGGCGCGCATGGCGAGGTGCAGGCGCGTCTGCGCCGCATCGGCGACAGGCTCGAGCTGACCATCGCTGACAATGGCTGTGGCTTCGATCCCGCCAATGTCACGCGGGGCGACGGGCTGCAGCTGATGCGCGGGCTGGCGCGCCAGCTCAAGGGCGAGGCTTTCTTCGAGCGTCTGCCGCAAGGTACGCTGGTGCGTGTCGAATTCCCCGAGCATGTGGGCTAGAGTGATTCCGGTTCGGATCGAACCGAAATCACTCTCTTTGTTCGGACGTGTGTTCTTCACGCGAACCGGTTCCCACTTCGCTCGAAAACACACTAGCCGTAGCGGATCGCTTCCCCATTCAGCGCTCTCGCGACGCCCTTGGGGCGCTTCACATCGGCGGATCGCGCGACGAGATGAATGCGCCGCGTCGCGCCGGGCGCGATATGCAGCCAGCTTTCGGCAGGACGAAAGAACTCATCCTCGATAGAAACGGATTGCGCGGCGACATTCGTCGATAGAGCGAGAAGGAATCCGTTGCCGTCCTCCTCTATCTCCGCCGTCAAGCCGAGCTGTGATTTCGCAGCGCTGCGGCCGAGTGGAAAATGAAAGGCCTCCCGCTCGACGCCATTCGCGCCGATGAAGCGTGCGACGGTCAAATCATGCGACGGCGGCCCGAAATTATAGGCGAGCGCCGTGTCGAAAAATCCGCCCCAGAATTCCGCGTCGCGCAATGTCGCGACGCCATGCGGCTCGACGACGACGCTGCGGCTCGCTTTCATCACCGGGACATGGCCGTCGCGATAGCAGGCCAGCGAAATCTCGCCCTCGACGCGTTGCGATCCGTCATTGCGCAAATGCGCGAAGAGTCCGTTGACGCCTTCGTCCGTGAGCATGAGCGACAGCGGACGAAAGGCGCGCGCCAAAGCGTGATAGGCGGATTTCGGCTCGCCATGCGCATCGAGAACGCCCCAGCCGGCGCCGGGCCACAGATCCTTTAGAAACCAGACGATGGCGCCATGAGTCGTGGAGCCGCCGCGCCGCCATTCGCCGATCGTCGTCTCCATCGTCTCGGCCACCGCGGCGCGGGCAATGTCGAGATAGACCTGCGGATCGCTCACGCGCAGCGCCGACGGATCGCAGCCATAGAGCAGGCGCATGTAATGCTCGGTGACGTCGCCGAAAGTCTGCGTCGCGCCCATGTCGCGCGCGATCCGTTCGGCGAAGAGAGGCGACGCCAGCGGAGCGTCGCCGAAGTCGCGGCGCAGCGCGGCGTCATCCGCGATATTGGCGAAGCCGAGACATTCGGACGCAAAGCGCACATTGGCGCGGCGCGCATCGTCCAAGCCGCGGCGATAGGCGCCGACGCCATAGTAATGCGAGACGCCGACATCAGCATGAAAGGGAAGGGGGCCGCCGGAGGGCGAGTTCTGGACATAGATGGCGTCGGGACGCTGCGCCTCGATGAGCTGTGGCAGAGCCTCGTCGAAGAAAGGCGAGCGCCATTTGGCCTCGGCGAGGCCGAGCATGGACGCTTGCTGATAGACCTCGCTGCCGCCGCAGAGCACGGCGAGCGAAGGCGAGGATCGCGTGCGTGCCAGAAACTCCGTCGCCTCGCGCTCGACGCTGGCGCGGAAGGCGGCGTCATGAAACGGATAATCGAAATTGGCGAAGGCGAAATCCTGCCACACCAAGAGTCCGAGCTCGTCGCAGAGCGCGTAGAAATCATTGCTCTCATAGAGCGTGACGCCGGGGACGCGCACCATATTCATGCCGGCGTCGCGCATCGCGCGCAGCAGCGGCGCGCAATCCTCTCTGCCGCCGGCGAGCGACACCGCGTCCGCCGTCGTCCAGCAGGCGCCGCGGCAGAACAGCGGCATGTCGTTCACACGTAGCGCGAAGCCGGCGCCATCCGCGCCGCGATCGACGCGAATGTCGCGAAAGCCGGCGCGGCCGAGATCGATGCGATGCGCGCCGATCGTCGCCGAGACGTCATAGAGGTGCGGCGCGCCATGCGTATGCGGCGTCCACAGCCGCGCATCGGGCGGCGACAGCTCTGCGATGATACGATCGTCGGCGACGCGCGTGAAAGGCGTCTCCGCTTCGCCGCAGACGAGCCGCGCGGGTGAATCGTCGAGGCCGGAAATTTCGAGCGCCACGCGCAGATTGGCGCGACCATCGCGGGCGGTGGCGCGCATATCCACATTGCGCAGGCGCAGTGCGCCATGCTCGATCAGCTCGATCTCGCGCCAGGGACCGACTGGCGGCGTCGGCGGCGCGAAGCCGGGAAGGCGGCCGAGCGCTGTCGTGCGTATATGGCGCAGGCCGGCCGGCGTTATCATGCGCGGCCGCCAACGCGCGCGGCCGCTCTTCGTCGCGATCTCGCGCTCGACAGAGCGAAAGCGAATATGAAGCTCATGCGCGCCTTGCGTCGCGACCTCTATTCGATGCGCGTGGAACATATTGTCCGAGCGCAGCGCGAGTCGGCCGTCGAGATAGACGTCCGCGAGCGTGGCGAGACCGTGCAGGCGCAGCTCTGCCGAGGCGGAATTGACGAAGGAGGTCTTGTACCAGACGTCGATGGCGTCGAGCGGCGGCAGCTCGTCGAAGCGCGCGCCTTCTGCGATCAGCGTCTGCGCCAGCGTGCCGGGAACGCGCGTCGCGCGCCAGGATGCGACGCCAGGAATGGCGGATGGCTCCGTCCACTCGCCGGCCTCGTCGATCGCGAAAGTCCAACCGGCGTCGAGGCGCTGGCGCTTTTCTCCTTCGACGCGCGCGCGCATCATCGGCCTCAGCGCAGCTTCGCCGAGAGACCTCCGAACAAGCCGTCATAGACGCCGGCGAGCTCGTCGAGCGTCTCGCGCGGATCATAGACGCGCTTGCGCGCGGAGGCGCGCGCCGCCTGGAACTGCATCGCCTTGGCGCCGGCCGAAATGCGTCGGCAGGCCTCCGCCTCGGCGGCGAGATCGCCACCCGGCCGCAGCCAATCGAGATGGCTGCCGAGTAGCTCGAAATTGGCGCCGAGCTGGCGGAACGTGTTGAAGGCGAGGCTGTGGAAGAAGCACGGAGGGCGCGCTTCCAGCACATTCCACAGCGCAGGGAAACGCGCGGCGAAGGCGCGGATCGGATTGTCGCTCGGGCGGCGCGCGAAATGCTCGCTCGCCAGCTCTTCCGCTGCTCCGCGCAAATCCGCATGCGTGCGCTCGCGGTCGAAGCGCACGAATTCGGCGTAAGGAAACAGAGCGGCGAGATCGCGCGCTTCGCCGGCGCGGCCGAAGATCGCGTCGAAGTCCTCGCCGTCGAGCGCGAAATAGCCGTCATTGTGCAAATAGTCGATCCGCCGCGCGGAGAGATCGATTTCCGTGACGCCGATGGTCGTCTTGGAGTGATCGATGCGATAGGTGACGCCGCGCGTGTCCGGCAGATGATAGCCGTCCACCTCCACCATCACCACACGGCCGCGCGCGGTCTGACGTGCGATGTGATCGTCCAGCCGATCGTAGAGCGCCAGCTCCTCGACGCGAAGGCCGTAGAGACGCTCGAGATCGGCGAGGCGCGGCTTGAAGAAGGTGAGCTGATCTTCTTCGAAATCCTGCGCCAGCGTGAAGCCGAGCATGGCCTCCGGCTCGAAGCCGCGCATGGTGACGAGCTCGATCATGAGATCGACATAGCAATTGGTCTGCGGCCAATCACGCTCTGCATGATGCAGCGCGTGACGGAAATGTGGCTTCGCCGGCTTCAGCGGCGAGAGCTCGGCGTCAGAGAGAGAGAGCAGCGCGGACTGAGGTCGGCCAGCCATTGGTGTCGATCCCGTGATGTTTGAACAAGGCGAGGGCGAGGCGCTCCATGCCGAAGCCGACGCAAGCGGTATGCGCCGTCTCGCCGGCGGCGGTCTTGATGCCCCACAGCGCGCCGAAGTGATCCTGATGATAGTTGAAGCTCTGGCACGCGGTCGGATTTTCCGTGCTCTCGATCGGCACCAGCAGCTCGAATTTCAGCGCCTGCTCACGCTGGCTCGAGGCCATCATGCGTCCGGCGCGGCCGAAGAACGGATCATTCGCCACATCGATGTGATGCGGCAGCTCGAGCGTCTCGGCGAAGCCGCGGGCGCGCTCCAGCCAGGATTCGCGGAAGCTCGCGGCCTGCTCCGGCTCGCCGATGCGCACGAACTCACGCATGCGGAACATTTGCATGCGCGCCGGGTCTTTCGACGGCTCGTGACGGAAGCAATAGGATTGAATGTCGAAGAGGCCGCCTTCGGCCGCGAGCGGGCCGCGGCGGGCGACGATCGGATAGAGCGGATAGCAGGCGGCGGGCGTCAGCACGATGTCGGTCGCGCCCTGTCCGCCGGTCCAGTCGCCGCCGTTGTGAATATTGTCGAGAAGGGCGAGATGGTCCTTCTCGCTTCCGGCGAAGCTGTGAACCGTGCCGGCGAGCTGCGGGAAGTTCTTCATATAGCCGCTCTTCTCGAAGAGCGCGCGATTCATGCCGGGAGGAAAGCGGATGACCTCGGCGCGATCATTCGCGGCGATGCGCGTGATCAGCCGATCCATTCCCTCTATGACCGCCTCGAAGGCCTGTCCACGGCCATAGAGTCCGTCGACGCCGGTCTCATGCAGAACGCCTTTGGCGAAGAGGCGATCGAGAAAGCTGTCGCAGGCCTGGCACATGGGTCAGTCTCCCAGCCGCTGGTCGATGCGCTGCGCGAGCAGCAGATTGGACAGATTGGTGAAGATGCGGTCGTTGGAAATCATCACCTGCGCCGAGAGCGCGTCGCGCATGTGGCGGCCGACGCTGAAGGGCGTGTCGTTCTTGTAGCCGGCGATGCCGGCGATCAGCAGCGCATGATTGATGATCTCGATCGAGAGCTGCGACGAGCCGATCTTGATGTTGTTCATCGCTACGGCGAAGCTCATCGAGTTGAGATCGTCCACGTTCTGCTGCGCCTTGGCGAAGCGCTTCAGCCCCTCGACGACGTTGGAGCGCATGAGCTGCAGCTTCGCGGTCGCCTCCGCGAGGCGCAGCGCGCCGGGGGCGGGGCCATTGGGATGCCGGCGCGCGTCCTTGCGCACGAAGGATTGCGCGCGCGCGAGCGCGTCCGAGGCGACGCCGTACCACACCGCGCTCCACAGGAGATGCGCGGTCGCGAGCATGGATTCGGAGGCGATCTCGGCGAAGTCATGAGTGAAGATCTGCTCGATCGGCGCCTCGCCGCTGAAGGTGAAGCCTTCGCTGCAGGTGCCGCGCATGCCGAGCGCGTCCCAGCCGCCGGTGCGGTCGAGACGATACTGGCTCTTCTCCAGCACGGCCATCAGCTGATCGGAGGGCGGAGCGTCGACCGCGCGGCGCGCGGTGACGAGGATCGCGTCCGAATAGGCGCCATAGGAGATGAGCGCGCCTTCCTTGGCGATGCGGAATGTCGCGCCGTCGCGCTCGAAAGCGCAAATGCTGTTGCGCATATTGCCGCCGACGCCGCCTTCGGTCGTCGCGGAGCCGAGCAGCAGCTGCTCGTCGCTGACGCGGCGCATGAAGCTCTCGTGCCATGCGCTGCCGCGGCCATGCGCGATGAGGCTCGACGCCTTGATCTGATGCATGGCGAAGATCATCGCCGTCGAGGCGCATTGCTGGCCGAGCGAGGTGCAGATCTCGGCGACGTCGGCGAGCGAGGCTCCGCCGCCGCCGAACTCGATCGGGATCAGCAGCGACAGCAGGCGCGCGTCCTTGAGCGCCTGAATCGCTTCGATCGGGAAGCGACCGTTGCGGTCGACGTCATCGGCGTGGCGGGCGGCCGTCGCAATGACATTCGCTCCGCGATCGAGTGGCGCATTCATCAGGCGGCTTCCTTGAGCTCGTGCAGGCAGCCGGCGATCGAGGCGATCGAGGAGAAGCTGCGACGGTTGAGCATGCGGTCGGGAAATTCGACGTCGAAAGTCTCTTCGAGCGCCAGCATCAGCTGGACGGCGGCGAAGGATGTGAGTCCCGTGGCGTAGAGATCGGCGTCGTCGCCGATCGCCTCCGCGGCCACGGCCAAGCGGCCTTGTTCATCGACGAGTCGTCTAATCGTATCGAGCATCTTCTTCTCCATCGACCAAGCTCGAGTTTCAGCGTCACCATACGCGCTCGCGCTGCATTTTCAGCTAAATTGCCGCTCGTTGGTGAACAGTTTGCGGATTTGATCGTTGCCAAATTCGTTCCATAAAATTTGACCCGTTCGGGCAAGAATTTCGCGGCCATTTGCGTGAAAATGAAACGCGGCTATGATGCTCTGGACATGGACGAGACACTCGAGGCGTCTCGAATTCTGTCACGATCGTGAAACGTGGCGAATCGTCCCTGCAAACCCTATTTTCGACATGAAGAGGATGAATGAGAGAGAGGGGTTTAAGAAACGTTAACCATGAAATGGAACATTCGGCTTCAGCGCGAATGCGGGACTGTGCTCGCTTGTTCGACGTCGGAACGGAACTCGCGTGATGTTGGACTATGACTCCGGGTCGAAAAGCGTTGCCGAACGTCAGCGCCCCATGGCGGAGCCGCCGCGCGCCCGCTCCTCTCTGACGCCGGGGAGCTTGATCGCGCTCGCGCTTCGCAACAAGCTGTTCATCCTGTCCGTCGCGCTCGCCTGCGCGGTCGGCGGCTATGCGCTCACCAAGCTGCTGACGCCGCGCTATGTCGCGGCCGCGCAGATCTATCTCGATCCGCGCGGGCTGCCCGGTCTCGAGGGCGACGCCAATCAGGGCCAGGATTCGACCGGCTTCATCAATTTCGTCGAGACGCAGACGCGCATTCTGACCTCGCAGGTCGTGCTCGAGCGCGTCGTCGAGGCCGAGAAGCTCACCGAGGATCCCGAGTTCGGAGCCTCTACCTCCTTGCTCGGCAAGCTGTTCGGGCATTTCGGCCGCACGCCGACGAAGGAGGAGATCGTCGACGGCGCCGTGCGCGCGCTCGGCACGAAGATCATGGTGCGCCGTCCCGAGCGCACCTTCATCATCGACATCGCCGCCTCGAGCGACAATGCGCAGAAATCCGCGCGCATCGCCAATGCGGTGGCGCAAGCCTATATCGATGTTCGCTCGACGATGCATAAGGATGCGGCGCAGCAGGCGGCGACGTCCTTCACCGGACGCCTCGACGGGCTGCGCGAGCGCCTGCTCGCCGCGGAAAAAGCCGTCGAGGCCTATAAGGCGGAGAATGGCTTCGTCGGCACGCGCGATTCCTACATAGACGAGCAGCGGCTGAAGGAGCTCAATCAGCAGCTTACCTTCGCCCGCACGCGGCTCGAGGACACGCGCTCCCGTTTCGAGCAGGTGCAGCGCGCGGCGCATTCGGACACGGAGCTCGCCGCCATCGCCGCCAATATGAATTTGATGACGCTGAACGCGCTGCGCGGGCAGCAGGCGGAGGCGGCGCAAAAGCTCGCCGATCTTTCCGCCGAGCTCGGGCCGCAGCATCCGGTCGTCAAGAATGCGACTGCGCGGCTCGCCGAGACCAAGCGCCTCGTCAATACCGAGCTGGCGCGCGTCGCCGTCTCGCTGCGCAAGGATTACGAGCGCGCGCGAAGCACGGAAGAGGCGCTGAACCGCGAGATGCAGAAGCTCGAGGGCAAGGCTGTCGTCTCGGCGCAAGCTTCGGTCAAGCTTCGCGATCTCGAGCGCGAGGTCGAGGTCAGCCGCACGATCTACGAATCCTTCCTGACGCGCTCGCGTCAGACCGGCGAGGCGCGGCAGCTCGACGCCGCCAGCACGCATATCATTACAATGGCGACGCCGCCGATCGCGCGCAGCTTTCCGCCGGGCGCCGGGCTGATGACGGGCGCTGGCTTCGTCGCCGGCTTCACTCTGGGCCTCGGCCTCGCTTTTCTGCGGGAGCGCGGCTTCGGCGGCGCGCCCGAGTCGGGTCCGCGTCGCGACGTCGAGAACGAGCCGGTGCGCGTCGCTGTGACCGATGCGACGAAATTCACCGTGCGCGGGCCGACGGCGGGACCCGACCGGCTCGAGCTGACGCGGCTCGGCATCCCTTTCGTGCGGCCTTTCGCCGATCGCCGCGAGCTCGAGGCGGTGGTGTCGCGCTTTGGCGCGCTGGTCGCCGAGAGCGCGCATCGGCCGCTCGTCATCGGTCTGGTCGGCGACGCGCCCGGCTCCATTCGCACGGTGATGGCCGTCAATATCGCGCTGGCGCTGCGGCTGCAGCATCTCGAGGTGGCGCTGGTCGATGCGGACCGCGATCATGCGGCGCTCACTGTTCTCATCGAGGATGGGCTCGAGGCCTTCGGCGACGCCGACGATCCTTTCGTGCGCACCAATGACAGCGTGCTGTTGGCGCTGCCGGCGATCGATCGTCGGTCGCGCGCGGCCGGAGCGGTGGAGCGCATCGTCGACGGCTTCCGCGACGGCAGTCCGGCCGAGGTCGATATCGTGCTCTGCGACGGCGTCGGCTCGGACGAGAGCATGTTCGAGCGGCTCGATTTCGTGGCGCCGGTGCTCGGCCGCGATCAGGATGAGGAGACCGCGATCGGCGAGCTTCCCGAGGCGCTGCGCGCCAAGATCGCGGTGATTTTGCGAGTCGATCATAGCGATCCCTGGCTGCCGCGTCGCGATGCGCGCCGCCGTGCGGAGACGACGCGCAGGACCGCCTGACGCGGTCGTCTTCTCTCTCTTTACTCGGCCATAAGCGGCGCGGCGTTCATGGGCTCTGTATCGATCGCGACAGCGGCGGCGGCGTCGCGCCAGCACTGATCGTAGAGCGGCGACAGCGAGCGCGACGGCAGGCTCTCCGAACGCGCGAGGCGGTCGGCATAGGCGCGCGCATCGGCGTCATTGGCGAGCAGCATCAGAGAGCCGTCGGCGATGGCGCGGCGATAGGCGCGATGATGGTCGAACTCGCCGGCCTCGCGCGGCGCATTGACGATCACCGGCTTGCCGGATTGCAGGCAGGCGAGCACGCTGCCGCGGCGCGAGGTGAGCCCTTCGGGAAAGCGATAGAGGAAGCAGTCGACCTCGGCGAAGAGCGCATGCAGATCGCGAGGGCCGTCGACATAGCCGGTCACGAGGCAATCCTCGGCGAGGCCGAGCGCCTGAGCCTTGGCGCGAAAATCCTCCTCGACGCGATCGACGCCTTTGACGAAGCCGCCGATGAAGAGGCAGAGGACCGGCCGGCCGGAGTCGCGCAGCCTCGCTGCGACATCGAGCACGAAATCGGACTGCTTCTTGGGATAGATCGAGCCGAAATGGCCGATGACCATGCGTCCCTCGGCGCGCGCCGCGTCTATGCGCGCGGCGAGCGGGGAGGGGCCGTCCGGCGCGGTCGGCGGAATATTGGAAGGAATGGGCGCGATGGCGCTGCGGGCGGCCAGAAAGCGCGTGACGACGCCTTCGGCGAAGCCCTCGCGCACGAAGGGCGAGGAGAAGACGAAACGCTGCGCGAAGAGGGCGTAGACGGAGATGATGAGGCGGCGACGCCAGTCGAGATCGGCCCATTCATGCAGGACGAGGACCCGGCCGCGCCCGCGCAGCAGCGCCAGCACGAGCGCGACGAGCGGCGTCAGCACGATTTTTTTCCAGGCGACGACCGGCAGATTGATCGCGATGGCGTCCACCTCGCCGAGCGCGCGCCAGATCGCCGCCCAATCGGAGAGCCTGCCGGAGACGGCGAGCCGCTGCGCCTCGAGGCCGAGCTCGCCCCAGCGCGCCGCCACATGGCGGGCGAAGGATTCGACGCCGCAAGGCTGCGTGGCCGTCGAGACCAGGAACAGCGTCTTCTTGCGTTCGGTCGCGCGGATCATCAATGGCTCCGTCCTGTTTCAAAATGAGACGGCGGCGGCGCCGCCATCCCACTCGGAGCAAGAGACGAACCGTTTTTGTCAGCGGCCGGTCTTCACCCGCGTCCATTCGCGGGTGACGATCTTCTGGATCGGCTGATCCGGCGCCGTGACGGTGAAGAGCCGCTTCATCGTCGCCGCATCGGGATAGATGGCCGGATTTTCGGCGATCTCCTTGTCCACCAGCGGCCGCGAGGCGCCGACGCCATTGGCGAAATTGGTGATCTTGGTGTTGCGGGCGGCGACCTCCGGCCGCAGCAGATAATCGATGAAGAGATGCGCCTCGTCGGGGTGCGGCGCGTCCTTGGGGATGGCGAGGCTGTCGAGCGACATCAGCGTCCCCTCCTGCGGGATCACATAGGCGATCTCGACGCCATTGGCGGCCTCGCGGGCGCGATTGCGCGCCTGGAAGCTGTCGCCGGCCCAGCCGATGGCGAGGCAAATGTCGCCATTGGCCAGCGCGTTGATATATTCCGAGGAGTGGAATTTCTTTATGTGGCGCCGAAGGCCGGAGAGCAGATCGGCGGCGCGGCGAATGTCGCCCGGCTCCTTGGAATTTGGATCGAGCTTCAGATAATTGAGCGTGATCGAGAAGAGATCTTCGGGACTATCGAGCACATAGACGCCGCAATCGGCGAATTTGCGCAGATTTTCCGGCTTCAGCACCTGCTCCCAGGAGGCGATCGGCTTGTCGCCGATGCGCTCTTTCACCTTGGCGACATTATAGGCGACGCCGGTGGTGAACCACATATAGGGGGCGGCATAGGCGTTGCCTGGATCATAGCGCGACAGACGCTGCGCGATCTCCGGCCACACATTGTCGATATTCTTGAGCTTGCTCTTGTCGAGCGGGCGATAGACGCCGGCCTTGATCTGCCGCTGCAGAAAGGTCGCCGAGGGGACGACGACATCATAGCCGGCGGCGCCGGCGAGCAGGCGCGTCTCCAATATCTCGTTGGAATCATAGGTGTCGTAGACGACCTTGACGCCCGTCTCGCGGGTGAAGTCCTCGAGCACGCGCGGGTCGATATAATCGCTCCAATTGAAGATGTTGACGACCCGCTCGGCGCCCTGCGCGCCCATGGCGCTTCCGAGCGCGAGCAGACATGCGGCGAGGATTCTCATTTGGTTTCGCTCTCCCTCAACGTCCGGCGATTTGCTTCGCCGCTTGCGCGGCGCGTCGCCTCATGGGCACAATGGCCATCCTCTCGCTCTCCCGCCATTCCGAGATTATGCGATGGAGCCTGCCTCTCCGCTCGAAAGTCTGCGCGAGCATAACGCCCGTCTCGTGACGCGCGGCGCGCGGCGCTATTTGCGCGCGGCGGGATTTTCCGTGCTCGCGGAGCTGCCGCTGCCGGGCGGGCGGCGGGCCGATCTCGTCGCTTTCGCGCCGGATGGAGCGCTGCGCATCGTCGAGGTGAAGAGCTCGCTCGCCGATTTCCGCGCCGATCGCAAATGGATGGACTATCGCCTCCATTGCGATCGCTTCTATTTCGCCATTCCCTGCGATCTCTCCGAGGCGGCCTTTCCCCTGGACGCGGGCCTCATCGTCGCCGACGCGCATGGAGCCATGCTGACGCGCGAGGCGCCGGTCCATAAGCTCGCTCCGGCCAGCCGCAAGGCCATGCTGCTGCGCTTCGCCGGCGCGGCGGCGGAGCGGCTTCATTACGCCCTGCATCGCGACGAATTCTGACCCGCGCCGCCGCGCGTCATCGCCGTGCGCTCATCTCGGCGCACGTTTGGCCAATATGCGCTGCAGCGTGCGGCGATGCATGTTGAGCCGGCGCGCCGTCTCCGACACATTGCGGTCGCAGCTCTCATAGACGCGCTGAATATGCTCCCAACGCACGCGATCGGCCGACATGGGATTGTCGACCGCGTCGGGCTTGTCGATCTTCGTCGCCATCAGCGCATGATAGATTTCATCGGCGTCGGCGGGCTTGGCCAGATAGTCGAAGGCGCCGAGCTTCACCGCTGTCACCGCCGTGGCGATATTGCCATAGCCGGTGAGGATGATGCCGCGCGCGTCCGGCCGCTTCACCTTGAGCGAGGAGATGACGTCTATGCCATTGCCGTCGCCGAGCCGCATGTCGATGATGGCGAAGGCCGGCGCGGCGGCCTCGACAGCGGCGAGGCCGTCGGCGACGCTCTCCACCGCCGTGACGAGAAAGCCGCGCGCCTCCATGGCGCGCGTGAGCCGGCCGAGGAAGGGCTTGTCGTCCTCCACGATCAGCAGCGAGCGCTCCTGCGGGAGCTCCCCGAGCGCGGCCTCCACGGCCGCATCGAAATCGGTGTGTTCGGCTGCGCCAGCGTCGTCGATCATGCGTCGTCGTCCTGGTTTGGGATTATTCAATATAGCATCACGCCGCGTCGGACGAAGGCGTTTGTTGGTCTGAGCCACGCTCGTGCCCGCCTGCCTCGCCATTGCCGCTGGAGCGCTCCAGCGCCGCGCGCGGCCAGGAGATCGTCACCTTGGCGCCTGTCTGCGGGGCCTGCACATTGGCGGTCGTCACGGTCGCGCCGGAGCGCTCGAGCAGCGTCTTGGCGATGAAGAGGCCGAGGCCGAGGCCGGAGCCCGGCTCGTTCTTGGTGCGCCGATCGGTCGGGCGTCCGCTGACATAAGGGTCGCCGAGGCGATTGAGAATCGCCTGCGAGAAGCCGGGGCCGTCATCCTCTATGACGAGGACGACGAGCTCCTTGGACCACAAGGCCTCTATGCGCACGCGCGAATGCGCGAAATCGACGGCGTTCTCGACGAGATTGCCGAGCCCGTAGACGATGCCGGGATTGCGCGAGAAGCTCGGCTCCGGGGGCGGGCCGCGCCGCGTCAGCTCTACGTCCACGCCAAAGGCGCGGTGCGGCTCGATCACCTCCTCGAGCATGGTCTCCAGCGTCTGCATGTCGAGCAGGCCGCCCGTGTCCGCCTGGCCGAGCGAGACGAGCTTGCGCAGAATGTCCCGGCAGCGCCGCGTCTCCTGAGCGAGGAGGGCGAGATCGTCGGCGAGCGCCGGCGCCGTCGCGAGCGCGGATTTCTGCAATTCCTTCGTCACCACGGCGATGGTCGCGAGCGGCGTGCCGAGCTCGTGCGCGGCGGCGGCCGCGAGGCCGTCCAGCTGCGAGAGATGCTGCTCGCGCTCCAGCACCAACTCCGTCGCCGCCAGCGCTGTCGACAATTGCCGCGCCTCGTCGGAGACGCGCGCCGCGTAGAGGCCGACGAAGGCCGCGCTCAGCACCAGCGCCGTCCACACGCCGGTGCGATAGAGCAGCGGGAAATGCAGCTCGACGCCCTCGTACCAGGGCAAAGGCTGAAACTCGACGGTCAGTATCGTCGCCGCGGCGATCATCAGCACGCCGAGCAGAATGGTCAGCTTGCGCGGCAGCGACACCGCGGAGATCATGACCGGCGCCAGAAACAGCATGGCGAAAGGATTGGCGACGCCGCCGGTGAGATAGAGCAGGGCCGAGAGCTGCAATATGTCATAGGACAAGAGCAACGCCGCCTCGCCGTCGTCGAGGCGGAAGGTGCGCGTCGTGGCGAGGCGCAGCGCGGCGTTGAGGCAGGCCGAGGTCGCGATGGCGATGAAGCTCAGCCCGATCGGGAAATCGAACTGAAAATAGAAGAAGGTGACGAGCGTCGCGAAGGTCTGGCCGGCGATCGCCAGCCAGCGCAGGATGATGAGCGTGTCGACGCGAAGCTGGCGGGCCTGATGGCCGAAATCGGCGTCGGCTGTATTGGTCATGAGGCGGCGTTGTCTCGAAAATTGCAGCAGCGCGAGACGCGCGGCTCTGCGATTTGTAGCGCGTTTCGCCTGTGCTCCGCAGCGATTTTCCGCAGGACTATATGCCGCGCCCCCTTGCCGCGCGCCACAGCCGCCACTGCCGCCGCCATTGCGGCGGCTCGGCGATCATATGGAGCGGGTCGAAGCCTTTGCGCTCCATCGCGCCGAGATAGAGTGGAATCAATGCTGCGGGCAGCAGAGCCGCGCGCGCCGCGCCATCGCCGTGCACGGCTTTGCGCGCCTTTTCGAAATAATCGCGCGCCTTGCCGCGCAGCTCCGCCAGAGCGGCGGCGAGCGCGGGCGTGAGCTTCGCCTCGACGAAATCGCTCTCGGCGCGGCAGCGTGCGAGAAGATCGAGCGGCAAGAATCGCTGCCCTTGCGCCAAATGCCGGGGCAGGGCGCGCAGAATCGCCGTGAGGCCAAAGGCGCGCCCGGCGAGGCGAAGCGCCTCCTCCTGCCGTGCGGCGTCCTCGGCGTCGATGACGCGCGCGCGCCAGCGCAGAGGCGCGCCGAACACGCGGTCGCAATAGGTCTCCAGCGCCGCGAGGCTCTCCATCTGCTCGTCATAGAGATCGAAGCTATGGGCCTCGAGCAGCTCGACGACCTCCTCGCGTGGGATAGCGCAACGCTCTAGCGTATCGAAAAGCGCGTCGGCGATCGGATGGGCGCGGGCGCCCTCGCTATCGGCCGGCGCCTCCAGCGAATCGTACCACCAGCGCAGCCGCATCTCGCCGAGAATCGGCTGCGAGACGCGCGCCCGCACGCTGGAAATCTCTGCGCAGAAAGCGCCGATCGCACGGAGATGCGGCCGCGCCTGCGCCGGCGCGAACAGGCAGGCCAGCCAGAGGTCGAGATCCTGCTCGCGCAGCGCCGCCTCGCAATGGCGGTAATGGTCGGCGAGCTCGGTCTCGCGCGCGGTCGTCGCGGCCTCGTCCATGGGCGAAAAACCTCGGCTCACACCACGATCAGCACGGCGGCGACGCGGCGGTCCTCGTCGAGCAGCATATTATAGGTTCGCACGGCGGCGCCGGTGGCCATGGCCTCGACCATGATTCCCGCCTGCTTCAGCCGCGCGCGCAGGGCGGGCGAGGGTGGGCGCAAATTCGCGCCGGAGCCGAAGATCAGCAGCTCGACCGCGCCGGCGCTCTCGTCGAAGAGCGGCGCGAGCGTGGCTTCGTCGATCTCCGCCGCAGCGACCGCCTCCAGCGCATGAATCCCGGAGGGCAGGGCGAGCAGCGAGCCGCGATGCGACATTTCCGCGAAGCGAAAGCCGCCGCCGCCATAGGTCTCGATCCTATGGCGGCCCGGAACGAAGCCTCGACCCTGCTCGGCCATCAGGCCGCTTTGGGCTTGGCGCGCGTCGTCGCCTTGGCGGAGCCCTTGCCCGGCGCGGCGGCGGCCTCGGGCGCCGGTCCGACATCCTCATTGCGCAGGCCGAGATAGATCAGCATGGGCGAGCAGATGAAGACCGACGAATAAGTGGCGACGAAAATGCCCCAGATCATCGCCAGCGAGAAGCTGCGGATCACATGGCCGCCGAAGATCGCCAGCGAGAGGAGCGCCAGAAACACCGTCGTCGCCGTCATGATCGTGCGCGGCAGCACCGCGTTGATCGAGAGGTCGATCATCTGATCCGTCGGCATCTTCTTGTATTTGCGCATCATCTCGCGAATTCGGTCGAGCACGACGACGGTCTCGTTCAGCGAGTAGCCGACGATCGTCAGAATGGCGGCGATCGACGTCGTGTTGAATTCGAGATGGGTGAGCGAGAAGAAGCCGACGGTGAGCAGAAGATCGTGCATGGTCGCGATCACCGCGCCGACGGCGAACTGCCATTCGAAGCGGAACCACAAATAGGTCAGCACGGCGACGATCGACAGCACGACGCCGAGCGTGCCCGATTGCACCAGCTCGCCGGAGACGCGCGGGCCGACGACCTCGACGCGGCGCAGCTCATAGTCTGAGCCGACCGAGCTGCGGACCTTCTCGACCGCGGCCTGCTGGGCGGAATCGCCGCCCTTCTGCGGGCCGAAGCGGACCGTCGCATCGGATTGATTGCCGAAGGCCTGCACCTCGACGTCGCCGAGCTCGAGCTTCTCGATCGTCGTGCGCAGAGTGGCGATCTCGGCTTGGCCGGTCTTGGCGCGCAGCTCTATGACCGTGCCGCCGGCGAAATCGATGCCGAAATTCATGCCGCTGAAGATGAACAGCAGAATAGAGCAGATCGAGAGCACGGCCGAAAACGGGTAGCTCACGCGGCGGAACCGCATGAAGGGGAACTTGGTGTTCTCCGGGGCGAGACGCAGCAGCTTCATCTGTTTCACCCTCAGATCGGCAGGCGCGTCGGGCGCGCGTAATGATACCAGATCGCGATCATCATCCGCGTCATGGTGACGGCGGTGACAATGGTCGTCAGAATGCCGAGCGCGAGCGACACGGCGAAGCCGCGCACGGGGCCGGAGCCGAGGAAGTAGAGGATCGCCGCGGCGACGAACATCGTCACATTGGAGTCGACGATGGTCGCAAAGGCGCGGTTGAAGCCCGCGTCCAACGAGGCGAGGATCGAGCGCCCGCCATGCTGCTCCTCGCGAATACGCTCATAGATCAGCACGTTGGAGTCGACCGCCATGCCGATCGTCAGCACGATTCCGGCGATGCCCGGCAATGTCAGCGTCGAGCCGAGCAGCACGAGGCCGGCGAAGATGAAGGCGATATGGACGAAGAGCGCCAGATTGGCGAAGATTCCGAACACGCCATAGGTGATGAGCATATAGACGACGACGAGGCCGGCGCCGACATAGGCCGCGCGCTTGCCGGCGTCGATCGAATCCTGGCCGAGGCCGGGGCCGACCGTGCGCTCCTCGATGATGTCGAGCTTGGCGGGCAGGGCGCCGGCGCGCAGCAGGATCGAGAGGTTGTTTGCCTGCTCGACGGTGAAATGGCCGGAGATCTGGCCGGAGCCGCCGGTGATCGGCTGCAGGATGCGCGGCGCCGAGATCACCTTATTGTCGAGCACTATGGCGAACAGCCGGCCGACATTCTTGGATGTGACCTCGCCGAATTTCTGCGCGCCGCGAATATTGAAGCGGAAATTCACCACCGGCTCGCCGCCGCGCTGCTGGTCGAAGCCGGGCTGGGCGTCGGTCAGATCCTCGCCCTGCACCATGACCTGCTTCTCGATGGCGATCTTGCCGGATTGATCGGCCTGATCGAGCTCCTCGAGCTCGGCCGGGCTCTGGCCCGGCTCGGCGACGAGGCGGAATTCCAGCTTGGCGGTCTGGCCGAGAATGGTCTTCAGCTGCTCCGGGTCCTGAAGGCCGGGGACCTGAACGATGATGCGATCGTCGCCCTCGCGCTGAATGCTGGCCTCGCGCGTGCCGAGCGCGTCGACGCGGCGGCGGATGACCTCGATCGACTGATCGACGGCGTGGCGGACCTTGTCGGTCACGCCGGAGTCGGTGACGACGATCTGCACCAGGCCGTCGCCCGAATCGCGCACCTCTAGGGGCGGCGCGCCGCCGATCTTCGCGCCGAAGCCCTGCGCCAGATTGCGGAACTTCGGCAGCACTTTGGCGCGGTCGGCGGCCTCCGGTATGCGCAGCTGCACGCCGCGCGCCTGCGCGCCTATGCCGCCGGTGATGGCGATCTTCTCCTCGCGCAGGATGCGGCGGACGTCGTCGCGCAGATTGGTCACTTGCGTATGCAGCACCGAGGCTTTGTCCACCTCGAGCATCACATAGGAGCCGCCTTGCAGATCGAGGCCGAGCACGATGGTGCGCGGCTGCGCCCAGGAGGGCAGTGCGTTTTCGAGCGCCTTGACGCTCGCCGGCGCGAGCATGCTGGGGACGACGACGAGAACGGCGGCGAGCGTCAGCGCCAGAATGGCGATGATCTTCCAGGTGGCGAAGCGCAGCATGGATCGTCGGTCCTGTGAGGCGGTCCTAAAAGAAAGGTCCCGGCGCCGGGCGTGGCGGCCGGGATGGGAGACGTCGCGTTCTGAGCGAAGGCTAGCGCGAGGCCGCCTGATCCTTCACCGGCTCGCCCTTGGCGCGCACCTCGGCGATGGCCGAGCGCAGCACGCGCACGCGAATGTTCTGCGCGATCTCGACCTCGACCTCGGCGTCGTCGATGGTCTTGGTGACCTTGCCGATCAGCCCGCCGGCGGTGACGACCGTGTCGCCGCGCCGCACATTCTTGAGCGAGTCCTTCTGCTCCTTCGTGCGGCGCGCCTGCGGACGCAGCACGATGAAATAGACGATCAGCGTGACGAGCAGCAGCGGCACGAGCTGCGTGATCATGTCGGGAGCCGGAGCCGCCGGGGGAGCGCCCACATCCGGCGCCGTCTGCACTGTCGTGCTGGGCGGGACGGGCGGCGCCGAGGGAGCCGCCGGAACGGGGGGAGCGGCCGGGACGGGCGGAGCGGGAGGAGCCGCGGGAGCGTCGGTCTGAGCAGGGGCCGTCTGAGCTTGGGCGGTCTGGATCAATTTCATGTTCGATCTCTTAGAAGCGGCGCGCGCGCCTTCGTGCCGGCAGGAAGCCGCCTTGCAACGGGCGCGGACTATAGCCGGCCCTATCCCGAAATCAATGGCGGCCGGCGCTGCGCTGCGGCGCCGTCGCCGGTATGAATTCGGCGAGGTCTGTGCGACAACTCACAGTCGGAGGCCTCGGCGGGGAAGTATGTCGCCTCTGGGAAGCATCGGGGCGGAGGGGCTCCGCGCGCTTCGCAGCGAAGTGAGGAGAATTCCGATGTTCAAGAAATTATCGCTCGTCGTCGCGCTGGGCGCCGCGCTCGCGCTGCCGTCGGAAGCATTTGCTCAGCATCACGGCGGCGGCCACGGCGGCGGCGGTTGGCATGGCGGAGGTCATGGCGGCGGCTGGCACGGGGGTGGCGGCTGGCACGGCGGCGGTTGGCACGGCGGCGGTCGTGGTCCCGGTTGGCATGGCGGCCCCGGCTGGCGCGGAGGACCCGCCTATGGCTATGGCGGCCGCGGCCGTTTCTGGCATGGGCGCTGGTATGGCTATGGCGTCGGCCCGTGCTGGCGCTGGGTCGGCTATTGGGTCTGGGCCTGCTACTGAAAGCCTCTGGTTCCGCTCGGCGCCTCTCTCAGGCGCCGAGCTCGCGGGCGAGGCCGCGCATGAAATCGACGCAGGCCGCGAGCTCGCCGATTTCGATATATTCGTCCGGCTGATGCGCTTCGTCTATGCGGCCGGGGCCGCAAATGACGCTGGGAATGCCGGTCTGCTGAAAGTGCCCGGCCTCGGATGCGTAAGGCACGGCGACGGTGCGATTGGCGCGCGCGAGCCGTAGCGCTAGAGTCTCCGCCGGCGAGCCCGGCTGCGGCGCGAGGCCCGGAACCGCCACCTCCATTCGCGTCTCTATGCCCGTTCCGGGGAAGGGCGCGAAAAATTTCTGCGTCAGCTCGGCCGAATAGGCGGAGAGCCTCTCCTCGACGATTCGGGCGGCGTCGGTTCCCGGCACGCCGCGCACCTCCCAATGGAAGACGCAGTCCTTGGCGACGATGTTGCGCGCCGTGCCGCCCTCTATCGCGCCGATATGCAGAGTGGAGTAGGGCGGGTCGAAGCGCCCTGTGGGGTCGCCCGCCGCGACCAGCTCCTCGCCGATTCGCAGCAGCTCGGCGCCGAGCAGCAGAGCGACATGCACGGCGCTGACGCCGCGATGCAGATTGGCGGAATGAATCTCATAGCCGCGGACCCTGGTGACGAAGGTCGTCACGCTCTTATGCGCGTCCGCCACCTGCATGGAGGTCGGCTCGCCGATGACCGCGGCCGCAGGCCGCGGCAGGTCGTAGCCGAGGCGCTCCAGGAGATCGAGCGGGCCGAGGCAGGTCGTCTCCTCGTCATAGCTGAGAAAGATATGGATCGGCCGCCTGAGTCCCGCCGCCTTGAACTCGGGAATCATGGCGAGGCAGACCGCGCCGAAGCCCTTCATGTCGACGGCGCCGCGGCCGAGCAGCCGGTCGCCTTCGCGACGCAGGGTGAAGGGATCGGCGGTCCAGCTCTGGCCCGTGACCGGCACCACATCCGTATGGCCCGAAAGCACGACGCCCCCCTCGATCGGCGGGCCGATCGTCGCGAAGATCGCCGCCTTGTCGCCAGTGGCGTTGGGCGCGCGAATGCAGGGCACGTCCTGCGCGCGCAAATAGGATTCGACGAAATCGATGAGCGCCAGATTGGATTTGGAGCTCTCCGTGTCGAAAGCGACGAGCCGTCCGGTCAGCTCGATCGCGCGCTCGATCGTCGAATTGTCGCCAGCCATGCGCCGCGCTCAGTTCAGCGTCGGCTTGGAGAGCGGGCTGTCCAGCGAGAAGGCCGGCACCTCTATGTCGAAGGTCTCGCCGTCGGTGGTGATCATCGTATAGCTTCCCTTCATCAGTCCCGAGGGCGTCGTGAGCGGACAGCCGGAGGCGTAGCGGAACGTCTCGCCGGGCTCGAGAACCGGCTGCTCGCCGACCACTCCCGGCCCCTTCACCTCTTCCTTGCGCCCGTAAGCGTCGATGATGATCCAGTGACGTGACAGGAGTTGGACACGCTCCTTGCCGAGATTGGCGATCTCGATCGTATACGACCAGACGAAGCGATCGTTGGCGGGGTCCGACTGCTCATGGAGAAAGTCCGGCAGAGCAGTGACCTGAATGTCTCTTGTGATGGATATATACATGGGACCTACTCTAGGACGCATCGCGCCGAAGGGAAATGTGGATTGCGTCGTCGCCCACTGGTGAAAGCCGGCGCCGAGCCGTCTCCGCTTAGCAAAATCTGTGACATAATTGACACGGGTCAAGGAAAAGCTTCTCCGTGGCGCATCGGCTCGATTGCCCACGCCTTCGGCTGCGCGTAGCTTCTGCGCGGGAAGGAATCTTTCCCGACGGCGATTGGTGGCGATGCGTCGATTTTCTCTCCGTGGCTTGCTGGCGGCGGTCGCTTTGGCGCTTCAGGCGCTGAGCGCGGCCTATACGCTCGGCGTTCCGACGGCGACCGCGCATGGCCGCGGAGGCTCCGCCTATTGCGCCGCGCTCGACGGAAGCGTCGATCGTCGCGCGCCGATCAGCGGCCACAGGGACGCCGGCGCCTGCATCGCCTGCCAGAGCTGCCTCGCCGGCTTCTCGCCCTTCCTTCCCTTTTCCATCGCGGGCCATGCGCTCGACCGGCGCAGCGTCGGCGAGGCGGAATGGACCTTCGGCCCGAGCAATGGGCTCGGCTTCGGCCTCTCCCAGGCGCAGCGCGCCCGCGCGCCTCCGGCCTTTTCCTGAAGCGATAGCGCCACGGTCCTTCGGGCCGGCGGCGTTTAGCTCGCGAGGCGTTTTCGCTAGAGCGCATGGCGCTTTTGCCGGAGCGCGACTTCTCAATCCCAGATCACCGTCGAGACTGCGCGCGCCGGCTCCATGAGAAGCCGCGGCCGCGGCATGTCCGAAAGCGCCCGTCCGAAGGCGCAGGAGGAAAAAATGACTCGTCACCATCTGCTGCGCGGCGCCTCCGCCTGCGCGCTGGCCTTCTCGCTCGCCGCCGCGACCGCGCAGGCGCAGGAGGCGCTTCCCGGCATCGATATCGCCGGCGTCCAGAACGGCGCCGAGGGACAGGCGCCGGCTCCGGCCGCGGCCCCGATCCGCCGCGCTATACCCGACAACATCCCCGCCGTGGTGGAGAGCGTCACCCGCGCCGACATCGACCGCACGGTCAATGTGATGACCACGGCCGAGACGATGAAATATCTGCCGAGCGTGCTGGTGCGCGAGCGCTTCATCGGCGATCGCAACGGCATTTTGCAGACGCGCGTGAACTCGCCCATCGCCGGCGCGCAGAACCTCGTCTATGCGGACAATATTCTGCTCTCCAATCTGCTCGGCAACTCCTTCAACACGGCGCCGCGCTGGGGCATGGTGTCGCCGGGCGAGATCGACCGCATCGATCTCGTCTACGGGCCGTTCTCGGCGCTCTATCCCGGCAACTCCATGGGCGGCGTGATGGCGATCACGACGCGCATGCCGGAGAATTTCGAGTTTCACTTCTCGGGCAACGCCGGCCTGCAGCCCTATTCGCTCTATGGCTCCAAGGAGACCGATCTCGCCGGCGACATGAATATTCTCGTCGGCGACAAGATCAATGATTTCTCTTTCTGGGCCAGCTACGACCGGCTCGACGCGCAAGGGCAGTCGCAGACCTTCCCGGGCGGCAATGTCAAATCCGGCTCCGGCGCGCGCATTCTCGGCGGCTACGCGGACATCGATCAGGCGGGCAATCCGCGATTCGTGGGCGGCGCCAATCAGGCCGACCATTCCGAGCAGCACATGGGCAAGATCAAGCTCGACTATGAGCTCGCGCCCAAAATCCACGCCGCCTACCAGCTCGGCTTCTGGTCGCTCGTCGACAACACCCGCCCGACGACCTATATCCGCGACGCGAATGGCGTTCCGATCTACAACACGCAGAACGGCAATGTGCAGGTCGGCAACGCCGTCTTCCCCTTCACCGTCAATCCGAGCCATGGCAACGCCTCGCATCTGATGCAGGCGCTTTCGTTCAAGTCGGACACCAAAGGCGTCTTCGACTTCGACTTCTCGGGAACCTCCTATAATTTCCTGCGTGACTACAACAATACCGCCAAGGCCTATGGTCTCCTGCCCAATGCCGCGGGAACCGCCTATTCGATCGATCCGCGGGGCTCCAACACCAATCAGACCGGCACCTTCTGGCGCACCTTCGACGCGCGCGGAATCTGGCGCCCGGAATGGACCGATCTCGGCAAGCACGAGGTTTCGATCGGCGCGCATTGGGACCTCTACTCGCTCTCGCAGACGCTGACCAACACCAATGTCTTCACCGATAATTACTACTACTCCATCCAGGCGATAAACTACGGAAAGACGGAGACGAAAGCCGTCTATCTGCAAGACGTCTGGGAGTTCGCGCCGAAATGGAAGCTGACCTTCGGCGGTCGCGAGGAGTTCTGGAGCGCCTTCGGCGGCGTCAACAACACGCTCGGCCAAAAATACACGCCCGGCTTCGCCGGCTGGCCGCCGTCGCTGGTCACGCCGCCCTATCTGCCGTCCGTCGCCAAGCCGACCTTCTCGCCCAAGGCGGCGATCGAATATCAAGTCTTTCCAGACCTCAATCTGCGTGGCTCGGTGGGGCGGTACTATCGCTTTCCCACTGTGCTGGAGCTGTTCCAGAACATCGCCGGTCCCAATTCCATCTCGATCAGCAACCCGGATCTGCAGCCGGAAAGCGGCACCTCCTATGATCTGACTGGCGAATATGTCACGACCAATGTGTTCGACGGCCTCATCGGCGAGGCGCGGCCGCGCGTCTCGCTGTTCATGGACCATCGTTGGAACGCCATCGTCTCGCAGACGGATTTCTCCACCGGCGTCGGCGTGACGCAGAACTCCAATGTCGGAAAGGCGATCTTCCGCGGCGTCGAAGGCGCCGTCGTGCTGAAGGACGTTGTTTGGAAGGGCCTCGACTTCAATGGCAGCGTGACCTTTACCGACGCCAAGGTCGTGTCCGACTATCAGCAGCCCTGGGTGCAGGGGATGCAATATCCGCGCATTCCGCGCATCCGCATCCGCGCCGTCGCCTCCTATGCGCCGACCGACGAGTTCTCCATCTCGGCGGGCATGCGCTATGCGACGGGCGCCTTTGTCAGCCTCAACAACTCGGACTTCAACCATAATAATTACGGCAGCGTCGACAGCGAATATCTCGTCTTCGACGCCAAGGCGACCTATAAGATCGCCAAGGAATGGACGCTCAACGCCGGTATCGACAACATCGGCCGGTGGAAATATTACGTCAATCCGAACCCCTATCCGCAGCGGACCTATTTTCTCGGTCTGAAATACGACTTCGGCGGCCCGGCTTCGGGCATGTTCTCCGATGTGAAGCTCGGCGCCAAATAGCCGATTTGCAATGAAGGCGGGGGAGGGGATGCTGCGGCGCATCACATTCCCCGTCGCTCGCTCTCTTGCCCCGCGGGGTGAATTGCGACAGACTCTCCCCTCATCGCGGGCAGGAGCTTTCATGCGTCGGAATTTGACGAGCATATTGCTGTTTTCGTTGGCGCTGGCCGTTCAGGCCCTTGCGCCCGCGACGGCAGGGCTCGCCCATTCCGCGCTCGTCCCGGGGCAGATTTGCGCGACCGTCGCCGACGCCTCCGGCGCGGCCTCGGCCGCTCCGATCGGCCATGCCGATGTCGGCCCCGGACTTTGCGATCTCTGCGCCCTTTGTTGCGGCGGCGCGGGACCTTTGGCGGCGCGGCCGGAAATCTCGGGCGTCGCCTCGCAGGACTGGGCGGCGGCGCAATGGCCGGCGCCGGTCGCGCGCGCCGTTGTTTTCGCCCCGGATCATGCGCGGCGCGCGCGGGCGCCGCCTCTCTCCATCTGATTTTCCAACCGAATTCGACCGTCCGCGGGAGCGGGCGCCGATCATCGCTTCGAAAAGACGATGCGTCGCCAAAACGGCGCGGGGAGGGGAAAAAGTGTTTCGACTTTCAATGAGCGATCGCGCCGGGGTCGGCGCATTCTTTCGGGAGTTTCTGCGCACGCTCGCCGGCGAGCGCCGCGCCTTCGGCGTGTTCGAGACGCGCGGGGCGTTCGTCGTCCCTGCCGCGGCGCCGCCGGCCGAGCGGGAGCCCGAGCCATCGCCGGCGCCCGTGATCGCCGCGCGGCGCAGCGGCCGTCTCATCGACCTCGAGCGCCGCGCGAAATTCGGCCAGTTCTGACCGTTCAGCCGCGCGCGGCGGAAAGGCCGCGCGCCAGATCGTCGAGGAGATCATCGGTATCCTCGAGCCCGACCGAGAGACGCAGCAGCCCATCGCCGACGCCAATGAGCGCCCGCGCCTCTGGCGTCAGCCGCTGATGCGTCGTCGTCGCCGGATGGGTGACAAGGCTCTTGGCGTCGCCGAGATTATTGGAAATCTTGACGATTTTCAGCGCGTTGGCGAGGCGGAAGGCCGCCGCCTTGCCGCCCGCGACGTCGAATGTCACCAACGTGCCGCCGCCAGTCATCTGCCGCCGCGCCAGCTCAGCCTGCGGATGATCGGCGCGGAAAGGATAGAGAACGCGGGCGATCTCCTTCTGCCCGGCGAGGAAATCGGCGATCTTCGCCGCGCTCGCCGTCTGCTGCGCGATGCGCAGCGGCAGAGTTTCCAGCGCCTTCAGCATGGTCCAGGCGTTGAAGGGCGACAGAGCCGGCCCCGTCTGGCGCAGGAAATTATGGATATTCTCCTCGATCAGCGCCTGCGACGCCAAAATGACGCCGCCGAGGCAGCGGCCCTGGCCGTCTATGTGCTTGGTCGCCGAATAGACGACGACATCGGCGCCCAATTCGAAGGGCTTTTGCAGCAGAGGCGTGGCGAAGACATTGTCGACCACGAGCCGCGCGCCCGCCTCATGGGCGATATCGGCGATGGCGCGAATGTCATAGACCTCTAGGCCGGGATTGGTCGGGCTCTCGAGGAAGAAGAGCTTGGTCTCCTTGCGGACGGCGGCCTTCCATTGCGCGAGGTCGGCCCCATCGACCAAGGTCGAGGCCACGCCGAATCGTGGCAGCAGATCCTCCACCACATAGAGGCAGGAGCCGAACAGCGCCCGCGCCGCGACGATATGATCGCCGGCGCGCAACTGCGCCAGCAGCGCGGCGGTGACGGCGGCCATTCCGCTCGCGGTGGCGCGCGCCGCCTCGGCGCCCTCGAGCAGGCACATGCGCTGCTCGAACATTGCGACGGTCGGATTGGAGAAGCGCGAATAGATGAAGCCCGGGTCCTCGCCCTTGAAGCGCGCCTCGGCGGCCTCCATCGTGGGGTAGGCAAAGCTCTGCGTGAGGAACATCGCCTCGGACAGCTCGCCGAATTGCGAGCGCAGCCCCCCGCCATGCACGAGCCGTGTCGCGGGGCGCAGTTTCTTCTCGTCGTCGCTCAACTTTGGTCTCCCCTGCGGCGCGCGGGGCGCGCCACGGCGACAAAAAAGCGGATTTCACGAGGAAACCCGGCCTTTTAGCGCCTTGTTTTACGTGGCGGCAAGCCGGCCGGCTCAAAGAACCACGCGTTCTTTTAACAGAATGAACCGAAGGACGCGGCCAAGTCAACACTGGCCGGCGTCCTCGGCGCATCCTTGCGGCTCGCCGATTTTGTCGCCACTAGAACACGATGGCGTCCCGCGTGTAAGGTCCCGCGACGACAGAACCGTTGTGATAGGAGTTTCGATGGCGTCCGCCGCCCATGGCGTGCTCTCCTGCGAGCAGATTCGTGAATTGGCGGCTTCCGGCGCGATCGTCGCGACGCCGCCGATCGAGGAGGGCCAGCACCAGCCGGCGAGCCTCGATCTGCGCCTCGGCCCGACGGCCTATCGCGTGCGCGCCAGCTTTCTGCCCGGCAAGCGTCGCAGCGTCGAGGCGCTGCTCGCCGAGCTGACCTATGACGAGATCGACCTGCGCGACGCCGGCGCTGTGCTCGAGCGTGGCTGCGTCTATGTGATTCCTCTGCTCGAGAGCCTCAATCTGCCGGAGGATGTTTCCGGCGTCGCCAATCCCAAGAGCTCGACCGGGCGGCTCGACATCTTCACCCGCCTCATCACCGACGACACCGAGATTTTCGACCATGTCGCGGCCGGCTATCGCGGGCGGCTCTATGCGGAGGTCTCGCCGCGCAGCTTCAGCGTGCGCGCGCGGCAGGGCTCGCGGCTCGATCAGCTGCGCCTGCGCCGACGCGCCGCCGCCGGCGAGACGACGCTCTCCGACGCTGGGCTCGCGGCCGAGCACGCCCGCGCGCCGCTCGCCGATGGCGAGCTGACGCTGCGCGACGGCGTGATCTTGCGCGTCGCTCTGGACGGGCTCGGCGATGTCGTCGGCTATCGCGCGCAAAAGCATACGGATGTGATCGATGTTGATCGCGTCGATCATTACGCCATAGAGGATTATTGGGAGCGCCTCGCGCCGCGCCGCGGCAAGCTCATCCTCGATCCGAACGAGTTCTACATCCTCGCCTCGCGCGAGCGCATCCGCATTCCCTCCCATCTCTCGGCCGAGATGATGGCGATCGACCCCGCAATGGGCGAGTTCCGCGTGCATTACGCCGGCTTTTTCGATCCAGGATTCGGCTATGGCGCGCAAGGCCTCCCGGGCAGCCGCGCCGTGCTGGAAGTGCGCAGCCATGACGTGCCTTTTATCTTGGAGGATGGGCAGGTCATCGGCCGGCTCGTCTATGAGCAAATGGCCGCCGAGCCGAAGATTCTCTACGGCCAAGGCGGCGTCTCGAATTATCAGGGGCAGGAGCTGAAGCTCTCCAAGCATTTCAAGGCGCCGTGAGCGCGACAGCGCGTCACCTCGCTTTTTGTCGGGAAACTGCAATAATTCGATGAGATCAACGAGCGCTGCGCCGCGTCGGCGGAGCGTCACGCGAGCCGCGCGCGGCTTCGCCCGCTGAAGACGCACGCATTTCGAACGCTAGATTCGAGACAATGGACAAAGGCATGACCGAGGCCCGCTCCATCGTCGACGCCGCCGGCCTCGAGGCTCTGCTCGAGGCTCTGCGCGGGCAGGGCTATGCGCTCATTGGCCCGACCGTGCGCGACGAGGCGATCGTCTATGACGAGATCGCCTCTCTGGACGACCTGCCGCGCGGCGTCGGAGACGAGCAGGACGGCGGCCATTATCGGCTGACGCGCCGCAATGACGAAGCTTTGTTCGGCTATGTCGTCGGCCCGCAATCCTGGAAAAAGCTGCTGCACCCGCCCGTGCTGCGCCTGTGGCGCGCGCGGCGCGAGGGCGACGAGCTGCATGTCGAGGCCGAGCCGGCTCGCGTCGAGAAATTCGCCTTCATCGGCGCGCGCTCCTGCGAGCTGCACGCCATCGCCATTCAAGACCGCGTGTTCCTCGGCGGCGATTACGCCGATTCGCATTATCGCGCGCGGCGCGAGGACGTCTTCATCGTCGCGGTGAATTGCGGCGTCGCCGGCGGCGCCTGCTTTTGCGTCTCGATGAATACGGGGCCGAAGGCGACCACAGGCTTCGACATTGCGCTCACAGAGATCGTCGCAGGAAGCTCCTTTCTCGTCGAGATCGGCACGGAGGCGGGGAGGGCTCTCCTCGATTCTCTGCCGCATCGCGCGGCGAGCGCGAGCGAGACAGAGGAGGCGGAGGCTATTCTCGCGCATACGGCGGCGAATATGGGTCGTAGCCTCGAGGCCGGCGATGTGCGCGAATTGCTGGCGCGCAATCTCGATCATCCGCGCTGGGACGATGTCGCCGCCCGCTGTCTCGCCTGCACCAATTGCACAATGGTTTGCCCGACGTGCTTTTGCACCAGCGTCGAGGATGCGAGCGATCTCACAGGCCTCGAGAGCGAGCGCTCGCGCCGCTGGGATTCCTGCTTCACGCTGGATTTCTCCTATATTCACGGCGGCAGCGTGCGGCAAAGCGTCAAATCGCGCTATCGCCAATGGATGACGCATAAGCTCTCCACTTGGCATGACCAGTTCGGAAGCTCCGGCTGCGTCGGCTGCGGACGCTGCATCGTCTGGTGTCCCGTCGGCATAGATTTAACGGAGGAGGCGCGCGCCATTCGCGAGAGCGACGCGCAGAAAGGCGCGACATGATCGAGAGCATCGAGCATATCGTAAAGGAGCATCGCTTTTTCGCCGGCATGGATGCGGGCTTCGTCGCGCTCGTCTCCGGCTGCGCGAAAAATGTGCGCTTCGATCCGGGCCAATATCTCTTTCACGAAGGCGACAGCGCGGATTGGTTCTTTCTGCTGCGCAATGGAAGCGTCGCCATAGAGCTGCGCGATCCGGCGCGCGGCTCCGTCACTGTGCAGACGCTGCATGAGGGCGATCTCTGCGGCCTTTCCTGGCTCGTGCCGCCCTATCGCTGGACCTATGACGCGCGTGCGATCGATCTCGTCCGCGCCATCGCCGTCGACGCCGCCTGCTTGCGCCGTAAGAGCGAGGCCGATCCACGGCTCGGCTATGACATGATGAAGCGTTTCATGCCTCCGCTGGTCGAGCGATTGCAAGCCGCGCGAATGCAGATGATCGACATTTATGGCGCCCATGGCTGACGCATTTTCCGCGGCGAGCATCGCCGATCCCATGATCCCGCGCGTCGCCCGCGTCGCGAAGCGAAAGCGCGAGATCGCGGATGTCGTGACCCTGGAGATAGAGGGCGGCGCTTTCGATTTCGCGCCGGGGCAATTCAACATGCTCACCGCCTTCGGCGTCGGCGAGGCGGCGATCAGCGTCAGCGGCGATGCGGCCGATAGCGCGCGGCTCGTTCACACGATCCGCGCTGTCGGCGCCGTCTCTCGCGCGCTCACGGAGCTGCATGTGGGCGAGCCGATCGGCCTGCGCGGACCCTTCGGGCGCGGCTGGCCGATGCGCGAGGCGGAGGGGCGCGATGTGATCGTCGTCGCCGGCGGGCTCGGCCTCGCGCCGCTGCGACCGGCGCTCTACCGCCTCTTCGCCGAGCGCGAGAAATATGGCCGTATTCTTCTTTTATTCGGCGCGCGCAGCCCGGCGGATATTCTCTTTCGCGATGAGCTGGAAGCTTGGCGTGGGCGGCTCGACATAGAGGTGGAGGCGACGGTCGATCACGCGCGCGGCGATTGGCGCGGCAATGTCGGCGTGGTGACGACTCTGCTGTCGCGTGCGCAATTTAACGCCGGCAATGCGCTCGCCATGCTCTGCGGACCGGAGATCATGATGCGCTTCGTCGCCAATGCGCTGCTCGAGAGGGGCGTCGCGCAAGAGCGCATCTATCTTTCCATGGAGCGCAATATGAAATGCGCGATCGGCTGGTGCGGCCATTGCCAATTCGGGCCGGTCTTCATCTGCCGCGATGGGCCGGTGTTTCCCTATTCGCAATT
This sequence comes from Methylosinus sp. DMC45, assembly GCF_056313885.1. Lineage (NCBI taxonomy): Bacteria > Pseudomonadati > Pseudomonadota > Alphaproteobacteria > Hyphomicrobiales > Methylocystaceae > Methylosinus > Methylosinus sp. DMC45. The sequence continues at coordinate 112,306 of NZ_JBQUZK010000035.1, read as the reverse complement.
GCGCGGCCTCATCGCGAAGAAGGAAATCTGAGCATGAGCGCGACGCATCATCGGACGTCATCCGCGCCGCGGCTCGCCGTATGGAAATTCGCTTCCTGCGACGGCTGTCAGCTCAGCCTGCTCGATTGCGAGGACGAGCTGCTCGCCGTCGCGCAGGCGCTCGATATCGCCTATTTTCCAGAGGCGACGCGCGCGCCGATCCGGGGCAATTACGATCTCTCGCTCGTCGAGGGCTCGATCACCACACCGCATGACGCCGAGCGCATACAGGATGTGCGGCGCCGTTCGCGCGCGCTCATCACCATCGGCGCCTGCGCGACATCGGGCGGCATACAGGCGCTGCGCAATTTCGCCGATGTGCGCGACTATGCGTCGATCGTCTATGCGCGGCCGGATTATATCCATACGCTGGCGACATCGACGCCGATCTCCGATCATGTGAAGGTCGATTTCGAGCTGCGTGGCTGTCCGATCGACAAGGGCCAGCTGATCGAGGTGATCTCGAGCTTTCTCGCCGGCCGCAAGCCGACGACGCCGTCACATAGCGTCTGCCTGCAATGCAAGCTGAAGGGCAATGTCTGCGTGATGGTCGCGCATGGGACGCCTTGTCTCGGCCCCGTCACCCATGCGGGCTGCGGCGCTCTGTGTCCTTCGTATGATCGCGGCTGCTATGGCTGCTTCGGCCCCGCCGAGACGCCCAATGCGCCATCGCTCAGCGCGCGTCTCTCCGCGCTCGGCATGGATGAGGAAGCGTTGCGGCGCGTCTATCGCACATTCAACGCGCAGGCGGAGGCCTTTCGCGAGGAGAGCGAGCGCCATGACGAGTAGAACCATTTCCGTCGGCGCGCTGGCGCGGGTGGAAGGCGAGGGTGGGCTCGAGATCGTGCTGCGCGATGGCGTCGTGCAGAGCGCGGCGCTGACGATTTTCGAGCCGCCGCGCTTTTTCGAGGCGCTGATGCGCGGGCGCGCCTTCACCGAGGCGCCGGATATTGCCGCACGTATTTGCGGCATTTGCCCTGTCGCCTATCAGATGAGCGCTGTGCATGCGATGGAGGATGCGCTCGGCGTCACCGTCACGGGTCCGCTGCGCGATCTGCGGCGCCTGCTGTATTGCGGCGAATGGATCGAGAGCCACATGCTGCATGTGCATATGCTGCATATGCCGGATTTTCTCGGCTATGCCGGCGGCGTCGACATGGCGCGCGACCATGGCGATATCGTGCGGCGCGGGCTCGCGATCAAAAAGGTCGGCAATGAGATCATGACGCTGGTCGGCGGGCGCGAAATTCATCCGATCAATGTGCGCGTCGGCGGCTTTTATCGCGCGCCGCGCAAGCGCGATCTGCGCGCGCTGGCGGAGCGGCTGGAGCGCGCGCTGGAACAGGCGCTGCAGGTCGCGCGCTTCGTCGCCGGATTGGATTTTCCCGATTGCGCGCGCGATTACGTCTTCGTGTCGCTGCGCCATGGGGACGAATATCCTTTCAACGAGGGCCGCATCGTGTCGAGCCGCGGGCTCGACATCGCCGCGCGCGATTTCGAGGCGCATTTCGAGGAGTTCCACGTCCAGCGCTCGACCGCGCTGCATGCGCGCATGCGCCATTGCGACGCGCCTTATCTGGTCGGCCCGCTCGCGCGCTATGCGCTCAATGCGGATGTGCTGTCGCCGCTGGCGAAGCAGGCCGCGCGCGAGGTCGGCCTCGAGGCCGTCTGCGTCAATCCCTATCGCAGCATCATCGTGCGCGCGATCGAAACGGTCTATGCGCTGGACGAGGCGTTGCGCATCATCGCGCGCTATGAGGAGCCGGATGTCTCCTGCATCGCGATCGAGCCGCGCGCCGGCCATGGCCATGCGGCCACCGAGGCGCCGCGGGGCATGCTCTATCACCGCTATCGGCTGGAGTCGGACGGAACCATCGCGGACGCCGTCATCACTCCGCCGACCTCGCAGAATCAAGCGATGATCGAGGAGGATCTGAAGCGCCTCACCGGCGCCTTTCTGCATCTGCCGGAGGACGAGCTTCGCCATCGCTGCGAGCAGACGGTCCGCAATCACGATCCCTGCATCTCCTGCTCGACGCATTTTCTGCGGCTCGATATCGATCGGGGCTGACCTTGGGGCGCCGCATCCTCCTTTGCGTCGGCAATCCCGATCGCGGCGATGACGGGGTCGGCCCCCGCGTCGCCGCGCTGTTGCGCGAATCGGCCGTGCAGGACGTCGTGGAATGCCGCGGCGAGGCGGGCGACATCCTCGCGGCGCTGGAGGAGGTCGGGGAGGCGATCATCGTCGACGCATCCTTCTCCGGCGCGCCGGCCGGGATAGTCAGGCGTTTCGATCTCGCCGCCGAGGGCGCTCCGCTGTCGCTCGATTTCGGCTGGTCGAGCCATGGCTTCGGCCTCGCCGAGGCGATCGGCCTCGCGCGCGCGCTCGGCGCGCTTCCGCCTGTTTGCGTTCTGTTCACGATCGAGGGGGAGAGCTTCGCGCCGGGCGCGCCCCTTTCGGCCGCGGCGCAGGCCGGCGCTGCGGCGGCGACCGCGCGGATTCTCGCGGATTTCCCGCCGAACGCGCGCTCGGACGGCGCTGCGTTTTCCCCCGCCGGAAAACGTGTCCCACCTTGCCCACAGAGCGGAAAAACCCTATAGGAATAGCTGTCTTCAGGCGGTACGCGGGCGTAGTTCAGTGGTAGAACGACAGCTTCCCAAGCTGTATGTCGTGGGTTCGATTCCCATCGCCCGCTCCATTTTGCGCAGTCTGTTTCAACAGCGCTCGCTTTTCGGCCGCCTCGCTCATATGCGTCTTCCATTCGCATGGCGTAGCCGGTTGGAAAGCACCATGCGGATCGTGTGACTATGGCGGATTGTCTCCCGACTTTGCTGCTGATGAATTCTGCCGTGTTCGCGGTTCTCGGCGCCTTTCTCTATCTCGTCTGGCGCGAGGATCCTGAGGCCGCGGAATATCGCTGGTGGTGCGCGGCGCAGCTCATGATCAGCCTGGGCGTCGCTCTGCTGTCCTTTCGTGAATCCTATCCGCTGCTCGCGATCGGCCTCGGCAATGCGCTCACGCTCTGGGGCGTCGGCCTCGTCTGGGGTGGGTCGCGGGTTTTCAGCGGCCGTCTCGTGGACATGCGGCTCGTTCTGGCCGGCGGCGCGATCTGGCTGCTCTTCTTCTCGCTGAGCGTCGATTCGGTCCGCATCGTCGACCGCTGCGCCATTTCGGCCGTCTATGCTTTTCTGCTCGCCGACGAATTCTCGTCAGTGCGTCGGCACAGGACGCGCACACAGCAGGCGACGATCGCGCTCGCCGCCGCGCATGCGTGCTTCGGGGCCGTGGTGGCGGTCATCGTCGTCATGCTGATGGCGCGCGGCGCTCCTTTCGATCCGAAGCCCTTCGTCATCTCCGTCGCGCTGGAATCCGTGAGCTATGGGCTGCTGATGGGCTTTGCTCTGCTGGCCGTGACCAAGGAGCGGGCGGTCGCGCGGCAAAAATTCATGGCGGCGACCGATCCTCTGACAGGCCTCTCCAATCGGCGCAGCTTCGATCACAACGCCGATGCGGTGATTCGCAGCTCGCGCGGCCAGGGCGATTCGGCGCTGCTCATCTTCGATCTCGATCGGCTGAAGGCGATCAATGACAGCTTCGGCCATTCGATGGGCGACCGCGCGCTGACCACTTTCGGCGAGGTGGCGGCCAAGAGCATTCGCAACGAGGATTTTCTGGCGCGCATCGGCGGCGATGAGTTCGCGCTGCTGCTGACGCGGGTCGACAGCGCGCGGGCGGTCGCCGTCGCCGAACGCATTCGTTCCGCCTATGTTTCCGCGGCCGCGGCGCTCGGCGACGGATTGTCGTCCGTCAGCGTCGGCATCGCGCTTTCCGATCAGGAGACGAGCGATCTCTCCGCGCTGAAGGAGGCCGCCGACAAGGCGCTCTACGCCGCGAAATCCGGCGGCCGCAATCAGGTCTTCGTGGCGCAGGCGTGAGGCCGCGGCTCACCGCGCCTCGGCGCGGGTCAGGCCGCCCATGCGCTCGATAAAGCCGGCGATCGTGTCGAGCCCGATATTCTCCTTCAGATTGGCGAAGACGAAGGGCCGCTCGCCGCGCATTCGGCGCGCGTCGCGATCCATCACCTCGAGCGAGGCGCCGACCAGAGGCGCGAGATCGATCTTGTTGATGACGAGAAGGTCCGAGCGCGTGATGCCGGGGCCGCCCTTGCGCGGAATCTTGTCGCCGGCCGAGACGTCGATCACATAGATGGTGATATCGGCGAGTTCGGGGCTGAAGGTCGCGGCGAGATTATCGCCGCCGCTCTCGATGAGAATGAGATCGAGATCGGGGAATTTGCGGTTCATCTCGGCGACGGCGGCGAGATTCGCCGAGGCGTCCTCGCGGATCGCCGTATGCGGGCAGCCGCCGGTCTCGACGCCGACGATGCGCTCGGGCGCGAGCGCGCCGGAGCGGGTGAGGAATTCGGCGTCCTCTTTCGTATAGATGTCATTGGTGATGGCGGCGAGGCGATATTTGTCGCGTAGCGCTTTGCACAGCCGGTCCATCAGCGCCGTCTTGCCGGAGCCGACCGGACCGCCGACGCCGACGCGCAAAGGGCCGTGGGGAGAATGGGGCGCGGTCATGAGCGGAACAGCCTCGTATATTGCGTTTCATGGCGCATGGACGCGATGTCTATGCGCAGGGCGGAGGTGGCGAGCCAATCGGGCGGCGTCGTCTCGGCGGCGCGCGCGGCGCGCATGATGATGGGCGCGAGCGCGGCGAGCGCCAGCAGCCCGTCGGTCTGGCCGAGCGGAATGAGCCGCACGCCGGCCGAGACGAGATTGGCGGCGAAGGCGTGAGCATAGGCGCGCAGAGCGGCCTCCAGCGGCGCATCCACGACCGCCGCGCCGACGGCGACGGGAAAGGCGATCTCGCCAGCGCGCCGCGCGGCGAGCGCATCGAGCGGCGAGCCAGGAAAAGCGGCGCATGTCGCGCGCGCGAAAGCTGCGCCTTGATGGCGCGACTCCAGCGCCGTCTCCGCGCTCGATCGCCAGGCGGCGGAAAGATCGGCGATCGCGTCCAGCGCGTCCGCGTCATCGGCGCGCGCCGCCCGCCATGCGGCGGCGAGGAAAACGAGATCGCACCAGCCGCCGCCATTTTCGAGCGCTGCGCCGATATAGGCTTGCAGGTCGTCGCGGCCACACAGATCGCCATTCTCGACCGCCCATTCCAGCCCATGGCTGAAGGCGAAGCCGCCGACGGGATAGGCCGGCGACAGGAACGTCAGCAGCGACAGCAGCCAGTCTCGCGGCTCAGCCATGTCCATGGTCGTGCGCGTGATGGTCATGGCGATGATGATCGTGATTATGATGATCGTGGCCATGCGCGGAATGCCCGCCATAGGCGCCATTCTCCGCATCGAAGGGCAGGTCGATCCGTGTGACGACTCCGCCCAAGCCTTCGACCATGTCGGCGATGACGGAATCCTCCCGAATGACGAGTCGATCCGTGAAAATCTGAATGGCGAGATGGCGATTGCCGAGATGATAGGCGAGCCGCGCGAGGCCCGCCGTTCCCGCTTCTATCACCAGAACCGGCTCCGGCTTGGCGACGACGCGGATCACCGAGCCGTCCTCGAGCGCGAGCCCGTCGCCCTCGCCGAGCCGCGCGGCCTCGGCGAGATCGAGCAGGAACGCCTCGCCCTGATCGCTGGTCAGGCTGCGGCGCCGGCGATGACGCTCGTCCCAATCCAGCGTCGCCGTCCCGCGTTCTCGCCCCTTGTCCCAGCTTCCGGCAGGGAGCCTGCTCGCTGCACGCATCGTCACCCTCTCAAAACAGGAAATAGCGCTGCGCCATCGGCAGCACGGCGGCGGGCTCGCAAGTCAGCAGCTCGCCGTCGGCGCGGACCTCGTAAGTCTGCGCGTCGACCTCTATCTTGGGCGTCGCGTCATTGAGGATCATGCTGCGCTTGGAAATGCCGCCGCGCGTGTTGGTCACGACATGCAGCGGCCGCTCGAGCCCGTATTTCTGCGCGATGGAGGCCTCCCGCGCGGCGCGGCTGACGAAGGTCACGCAGCTCTGTGTGAGGCTGCGGCCGAAGCCTGCGAACATAGGCCGATAATGCACGGGCTGCGGCGTCGGAATGGAGGCGTTGGGATCGCCCATCGCGGCCATCGCAATGCTGCCGCCCTTCAATATGAGATCGGGCTTCACGCCGAAGAAGGCCGGCGACCACAGCACGAGATCGGCGAGCTTGCCCGGCTCGATCGAGCCGACCAGATCGGCGATTCCGTGCGCTATGGCGGGGTTGATCGTATATTTTGCCACATAGCGGCGGGCGCGAAAATTATCGTTGCCGGCGCCGTCGCCGGCGAGCTTGCCGCGCTGGCGGCGCATCTTGTCGGCCGTCTGCCAGCAGCGGATGATGACCTCGCCGACGCGGCCCATCGCCTGGCTGTCGGAGGAATACATGGAGAGCGCGCCGAGATCGTGGAGAATATCCTCCGCCGCGATCGTCTCCTTGCGAATGCGGCTCTCGGCGAAGGCGATGTCCTCGGGAATCTTCGGATCGAGATGATGGCAGACGAGCAGCATGTCGAGATGCTCGTCCAGCGTGTTGATCGTGTAAGGCCGCGTCGGATTGGTGGAGGAAGGAAGCACATTGGCCTCGCCCGCCACTTTGATGATGTCCGGCGCATGGCCGCCGCCGGCGCCTTCCGTATGAAAAGCGTGAATGGTGCGGCCCTTGAAGGCGGCGATCGTCGCCTCGACGAAGCCGCTCTCATTCAACGTGTCGCTGTGCAGCGTGACCTGGACGTCATATTCGTCCGCCACCGAGAGCGCACAATCGATCGCCGCCGGGCTGGAGCCCCAATCCTCATGCAGCTTGAGGCCGATCGCGCCGGCCTCGATCATTTCGACGAGCGCGCGTGGCCGACTGGCGTTGCCCTTGCCGAAGAAGCCGAGATTGACCGGCAATCCTTCCGCCGCCTGCAGCATGCGCTTCATATGCCAGGGGCCGGGCGTGCAGGTTGTCGCCTTCGTGCCTTCGGCCGGGCCTGTGCCGCCGCCGAGCATTGTGGTGACGCCGCTCGCCAGCGCTTCTTCCGCCTGCTGCGGGCAGATGAAATGGATGTGCGTGTCGATGCCGCCGGCGGTGACGATGCGGCCTTCGCCGGCGATGATCTCCGTGCCCGGTCCGATGATGATGTCGACGCCGGGCTGCACATCGGGATTGCCCGCCTTGCCGATGCGCGCGATGCGCCCATTGACGATGCCGATGTCCGCTTTGACGATGCCCCAATGATCGAGGATCACGGCGTTGGTGATGACGGTGTCGACCGCGCCTTCCGCATTGGAGCGCTGGCTCTGGCCCATGCCGTCGCGGATGACCTTGCCGCCGCCGAACTTCACCTCTTCGCCATATACTGTGTGATCGCGCTCGATCTCGATCAGCAGCTCCGTATCGGCGAGGCGAATGCGGTCGCCGACTGTCGGTCCGAACATTCCGGCATAGGCGCGCCGGCCGATCTTATTCGCCATCTCGCGCCTCCAGCGATCCCATCACCGCGCCATTGAATCCATAGACTGCGCGCTCGCCGGCGTAAGCAACCAGCGTGACGATGCGCGTTTGTCCCGGCTCGAAGCGCACGGCCGAGCCGGCCGGAATGTCGAGCCGCATGCCGCGCGCCTTGGCGCGATCGAATTGCAGCGCGCTATTGGTCTCGCCGAAATGATAATGCGAGCCGACCTGAATCGGCCGGTCGCCGGTGTTGGCGACGGCGAGCGAGAGCGTCGCACGTCCTTCGTTGAGGGTGATCTCGCCCTCGGCGGGAATGATCTCGCCCGGTATCATCGGATCGGCTCGTGAACGGTGACGAGCTTCACGCCATCCGGGAAGGTCGCCTCCACCTGCACCGCCTCGATCATTTCGGCCACTCCCTCCATCACCTGCTCGCGCGTCAGCACGCTGGCGCCCTGCGTGCGCAGCTCCGCGACCGAACGTCCGTCGCGCGCGCCTTCGACGACGAAATCGGTGATGAGCGCCACCGCCTCTGGATAGTTGAGCTTGGCGCCGCGCTCGAGGCGCCGGCGCGCCACCATCGCCGCCACGGCGACGAGCAGCTTGTCTTTTTCGCGCGGCGTCAGATGCATTCCGCCTTCTCCCATCAGTCTATCTAAAGAGCGAGCCTGAAGGCTCGCGGTCCAAGGACCCGCGGCCAGGACCGCGAGCCTTCAGGCTCGCATCCCCGGCGTGGCTTTTCAATTCATCCACAGGCGCGGCGCGCCGCCGCGCCCGCCCGTCGCGAGAGGCCGCAGCGCCGTCAGCGCTTCGACGAGCATGAGGCGCAGCCGCGACGCATCATCCTCGAGAAAGCGCAGCAGCAGGATTCCATTGACGAGGCTCGCGGCGCCGGCCGCGCAATCGCGCGCCAGCGGCAGCAAGTCTGCGACAGTCGGCCCGGCGATGACGATCGTCGCATAGCCGGCGGCGTCTCCAATTCCGAAAGGCGCGGCGCGATGCGCGGCGATGTCGCCCTCGAGGCCGATGGCGTCGGCCCACACTGGCCGTCCGCCGATCCGTAGCATCCAGGCGTCGCGCAAGGCGCCATGGCTCAGCCATTCGCCGCTCGCGCGGCGGCCGAAAAAAATGGTCTCGACGCCGAGAAACCGCGCGCTCGGCGCGAGCTCTATGTCGATGCGTCGGCGCAGCCGCGCGCCGTCGAAGAGGATCGTCTCCTGTGGCAGCCATTCGAGCCGCGCATCCGCGCCGCAGCGCAGATGCGTGACGATCTCGGCGTCCTCGCCGGCGGAGCGATAGATTTTCTCGGCGGCGGGCGTCGTGACCGTCAAGGCGGCGCCGGCCTCGATCTCTATGTCCAGCGCATAGTGATCGCCGCCGACGACTCCGCCGCCGGTGTTGACGATCGTCGCCTCGGGCGCCTCATGAGGCTCGACGGCGGGAAACAGCGCCCTCAGCGGCGCCTCCTGCGCCAGATGTCGCAACCGGCTCGCTCCCTGAACTTGCGCATAGCGCAATTCTATTCGGCCCCTCGCGCGTTGAGGACCGTTCACAACGCCACGAAATCCCTGATGTTGTCCTTGTCCATATCGGCTCCGAGACCTTGCTTGACGATCTGCCCGCGCGACATGACCATGTAATGGTCCGCCAGCTCGCGGCCGAAGTCATAATATTGCTCGACGAGCAGAATGGCGAGATCGCCGCGCTTGCTCAAGCCCTTTATCACCTCGCCGATGAGCTTGATGATGGAGGGCTGAATTCCCTCGGTCGGCTCGTCGAGAATGATGAGCTTGGGATCGGAAACGAGCGCGCGGGCGATGGCGAGCTGCTGCTGCTGCCCGCCGGAGAGATCGCCGCCACGCCGCCGCAGCATTTCTTTCAGCACCGGGAACATCTCATAAATCTCGCTCGGCACTCTGGCGGCTTTGCGGGCGGGTTTCACCGCCATGCCCATCAGCAGATTTTCCTCCACTGTGAGACGGGAGAAAATCTCGCGGCCCTGCGGCACATAGGCGACGCCGCGCGCCGCGCGCCGATCGGGCGATAGCTTGGAGATATCCTCGCCGTTGAATCTGATGGCGCCGCCGCGGATCGGCGTGACGCCCATTATGCTGCGCAGCAGCGTCGTCTTGCCGACGCCATTGCGCCCGAGCAGCACAGTGCAGGCGCCTTTGGGCGCGGTGAAGGAGACATCGCGCAGAATATGGCTGCTGCCGTAATATTGATGGAGGCCGCTGACTTCGAGCATGTTCCTAGCGCCCCAGATAGACTTCGATGACGCGCTCGTCGCTCTGCACCTCGCTGAGCGGGCCCTCGGCGAGCACGGCGCCTTCGTGCAGCACCGTCACCTTGCGCGCTATGGCGCCGACGAACTCCATATCGTGCTCCACCACCATGATCGAATGCTTTCCCGCGAGCGTCAGCAGCAGCTCGGCCGTGCGCTTCGTCTCGTGATCGGTCATGCCGGCGACCGGCTCGTCGAGCAGCAGCAGCAGCGGACGCTGCGCGAGCAGCATGCCGATTTCCAGCCATTGCTTCTGCCCATGCGAGAGCAGGCCGGCGCGCTCCTTGGCCTTGTCGGCGAGCTCGACCGTCTCCAGCAATTCGCCGATGCGGTCGATCTGCTCGCCGCTGATGCGGCGAAACAGCGAGGCGCGCACGCTCTTGTCGGCCTTTATCGCGAGCTCGAGATTCTCGAACACGGTCAAATGCTCGAAGACGGTCGGCTTCTGGAACTTGCGGCCGATGCCGGCGGCGGCGATCTGCGGCTCGTTCATTTTGGTGAGATCGAGCGTGCGGCCGAAATAGACGGTTCCGACATCCGGCCGCGTCTTGCCGGTGATGACGTCCATCATCGTCGTCTTGCCGGCGCCATTGGGGCCGATGATGCAGCGCAGCTCGCCCGTGTCGATCGACAGAGAGAGCCCGCGCAGCGCGCGATAGCCGTCGAACGTGACCTGCACATCGTCGAGATAGAGCGCGACGCCGCTGGAGATATCCGGCTCGCCGATCATCGCGCACGCTCCTTGCGGAAGGAGGCCAGCGTGTCGAGGAGGCCGATGACCCCCTTGGGCAGCAGCAGAGTGACGAGCACGAAGAGGAGCCCCAGGAAGAACAGCCAATATTCGGGAATGGCGGCGGTGAAGAAGCTCTTCGCGCCATTGACGAGAAAGGCGCCGATGAGCGGGCCGATCAACGTGCCGCGCCCGCCGACCGCCGCCCATATGGCGATCTCGATCGAGGCGGCCGGCGACATTTCGCTCGGATTGATGATGCCGACCTGCGGCACATAGAGCGCGCCGGCGAGTCCGCAGATCGCGGCCGAGAAGGTCCAGATCGCGAGCTTGTAGGAGAGCGTGTCATAGCCGCAGAACATCACGCGGCTCTCCGCCTCGCGGATGGCCGTGAGCACGCGGCCGAATTTGCTGGAGACGAGAAAGCGCGAGACGAGAATGAGCGCGAGAAGAAAGGCCCCGGTCAGCGTGAAGAGGATCATGCGCGTTCCCGGCGTCGCCAGCGGATAATCCAATATGCGCTTGAAATCGGTGAAGCCGTTATTGCCGCCGAAGCCGGTCTCGTTGCGAAAGAACAGCAGCATCATCGCATAGGTGAGCGCCTGAGTGATGATGGAGAAATAGACGCCCTTGATGCGCGAGCGAAAGGCGAAATAGCCGAAGACGAAGGCGAGCGTCGCCGGCGCGAGAATGGCGAGCGCGGCGGAATAGGCGAAGTGATCGGTGAAGGACCAGAACCAGGGATAGGCCTTCCAATCGAGAAAGACCATGAAGTCGGGCAGATCGGAATGATAGCTGCCGTCCTGGCCGATCTGGCGCATCAGATACATGCCGAAGGCGTAGCCGCCGAGCGCGAAGAATATGCCATGGCCGAGGCTGAGGATTCCGGCGTAGCCCCACACGAGATCCATGGCCAGCGCCAGCATGGCGTAGCAGAAGAGCTTGCCGATGAGCGCGACCGAGGCGTCGGAGAGATGGAGGAAGGATCCCTCCGGCGCGACGAGATTGGCGAGCGGCGCGGCGACGAAGATCGCGAGCGTGGCGGCTGCGAAGCCGAGCCAGCCGCCGAGGCCGAAGAGCCGCGTGGCGAGCGACGGGGCAGGGGGAATGTAGAGCATGCTTTTAACTCAATCAGCCTGCCGGCCGCCGAGCGCGAACAGGCCCTGCGGACGCTTTTGTATGAAGACGACGATGAAGATCAGCAGAGCGATCTCCGCGAGCACGGCGCCCGCCATATTCTCGAGAATCTTGCCGGCGACGCCCAATCCGAGCGCGGCGTAGACGGCGCCCGCGAGCTGGCCGACGCCGCCGAGCACCACCACCATGAAGCTGTCGACGATATAATGCTGTCCGAGATCGGGCCCGACATTGCCGACCTGCGACAGCGCCACGCCCGCGAGGCCGGCGAGGCCGGAGCCGAGCGCGAAGGCCATTGTGTCGATGCGCGCGGAATCGACGCCGACGCAGCGCGCCATGCCGCGATTCTGCGTGACGGCGCGCACGAAGAGGCCGAGGCGCGTACGCGCCAGCAGGAAGGAGACCAGCAGCAGCACGCCGACCGAGAAGATCAGTATGACGATGCGATTATAGGGAAGCTCGAGATTGTCGGTGACGAAGATTCGGCCGGACATCCAGGCGGGGTTTTCCACCTGCACATTCTGTGCGCCGAACAGGCTGCGCACCGCCTGCATCAATATGAGGCTGACGCCCCAGGTGGCGAGCAATGTCTCCAGCGCGCGGCCGTAGAGAAAGCGGATCACCGTGCGTTCTATGGCGACGCCGACGAGAGCGGCGACGAGGAAGGCGACCGGCGCTGCGGCGGCGAGATACCATTGGAAATAATCGGGCAGATGCGCGCGGAAGAGATTTTGCACGACATAGGTCGCATAGGCGCCGATCATCATCATCTCGCCATGGGCCATATTGATGACGCCCATCAGCCCGTAAGTGATGGCGAGGCCGAGCGCGGCGAGCAGCAATATGCTGCCGAGGCTGAGGCCGGAAAAGACGACGCCGAGATTCTCGCCGATGGCGAGGCTCGACTCGACATTGCGTAGCGAGCGCGTCAGCGCCACGCGCACCTCGCCGTCCTCCTCCGTGGCGAGGCGCGTCTTCAGCGCCTCGCGCACGCGGCCGGAGATGGTGGTGCGCAGCGCCTGCGCGGCGGAGAGGCGCTGCACGCGATCGGCGCTCTGCAGCTCGCCGAGCGCGCGCATCTGGCGCAGCGCGTCGCGCACGCTGGCGTCGCGCTCCTTTTGCTCTGCTTTGGCGAGCAGCGAGACGCGGCTCTCGTCGAGCTCGGCGCTCTGCAGCCGCTTCACCGCCTCGAGGCGGGCGGCGTGATCGGGCGACGCCAGCTCGATCAGCGCGATCGTCTCCTCTATCGCGAGACGCAGGCTATTGCTGGTCGAGGCGTCCTCTGCGTCGGCGGGAAGCTCGGCGGGCGTGCGCTCCAGCGCGTCCACGGCCTTGTCGCCATCGACGATGAACGCCTTGTCGCCGGAGAGCTTCACGCGGTCGGCGAGGAGATCGCGCAGAAAGGGGATGGCGGAGAGATCGCCGCGCGCGGCGGCGGCGTCGAGCGCCTTGTGCTGCTCGTCGGGATCGCCGCCGGTCAGCTGGGCGATGGTCTCGCGGTCGAGCGCCATGGCCGGCGCGACGGACATCGCCAGCAGCAGGCCGACGATCAGTCTGAGCATACGCAAGTGTCAACGCTCCCATTCAAAGCCGCATCGGGCGGCCCGATCGCCGGGCCGCCCGCCAGTCTCGTCAATGCGTGTCCGGCTCGTCCTTTTTCTTGTCATTGCCGGGAATGAATGGGCTCCAGGGCTGCGCGCGCACCGGGCCGGGCGTCTTCCACACGACATTGAACTGGCCGTCCGCCTTCACCTCGCCGATGAACACCGGCTTGTGGAGATGGTGGTTCTTCGCGTCCATCTCGGCGGTGAAGCCCGAGGGCGCCTCGAGCTTCTGACCGCCGACGGCGGCGATCACCTTGTCGACATCGGTGGTCTTGGCCTTTTCGACCGCCTGTTTCCACAGATTGACGCCGATGTAAGTGGCCTCCATCGGATCATTGGTGAGCGGCTTGTCGGCGTTGGCGACGCCATGCGCCTTGGCGTAGGCGGCCCATTTCTTCTTGAACTCCGTATTGGCGGGGTTCTTCAGCGACATGAAATAATTCCACGCGGCGAGATGGCCGACGAGCGGCTTGGCGTCGACGCCGCGCAGCTCCTCCTCGCCGACCGAGAAGGCGACGACCGGAACTTCCGTCGCCTTGAGCCCGGCGTTGCCCAGCTCCTTGTAGAAAGGCACGTTGGAGTCGCCATTGATCGTAGAGACGACCGCCGTCTTGCCGCCGGAGGCGAATTTCTTGATGTTGGCGACGATCGTCTGATAATCGCTGTGACCGAAGGGCGTGTATTCCTCCATTATGTCGGCGTCGGCGACGCCCTTGGAATGGAGGAAGGCGCGCAGGATCTTATTGGTCGTGCGCGGATAGACGTAATCGGTGCCGAGCAGCACGAAGCGCTTGGCGCCGCCGCCGGCCTTGCTCATCAGATATTCGACCGCGGGAATGGCCTGCTGGTTCGGCGCGGCGCCCGTGTAGAAGACGTTCTTCTCGAGCTCCTCACCCTCATATTGCACCGGATAGAACAGGAGGCCGTTCAGCTCCTTGAACACGGGCAGCACGGATTTGCGCGACACGGACGTCCAGCAGCCGAAGACGACGGCGACCTTGTCGGTTGCGAGCAGCTGGCGCGCCTTTTCGGCGAACAGCGGCCAGTTGGAGGCCGGATCGACGACGACGGGCTCGAGCTTGCGGCCGAGCACGCCGCCCTTGGCGTTGATCTCCTCGATCGCCATCAGCGCCGTGTCCTTGAGCACGGTTTCGCTGATGGCCATGGTGCCGGAGAGAGAATGCAGAATGCCGACCTTGATCGGCCCCTTGTCCTCCGCGCGCGCCGGAACCAGCGCTGTCGACGCGAGCAACGCGCCTGCGGCGAGCATGCCGAGGCTCTTCACCAGAACTCTACGTTTCATTCGTCTCTCTCCCAGGTCGGATAGGTCGCGCCGCGCTCAGAACTGGATCTGAACGCCGAGGATGAACTTGTCGATGTCCTTGCGCGCGGTGAATTGGTTGATGGCGTAATTGGCCGTGATGCGCAGATTGTGTCCGTCGATCACATAGGAGACGCCCATGTCGTATTGGCGCTCCCATGTCGCGGCGAGCGTGTCGCGGAAGGATTGATAGCGGAAGTAAGGCTGGAAGCGGCCCCATCCGATCACGTAAGGGATGAGATAGCCGGCGCCGACCATATAGGCTTCGCCGGGGCGAATGCCGCCGACGAGATCGGTCGAGCGGGCGTTGTTGAAATTGGTGGCGACGTCGTTCACGCCATGTGTGTAGTAGCGGTAATAGGCGCCCTCGAAGGTCGCGGCGCCGAATTCGCCAAGCTTCTTCTCGAAGAGAACGTCGACGTTCCAGGCGGTGAAGTCGGCGCGCTGCAGCTGATTGCCGACGCCGTCCTGCTGATATTGCGCCGCGACGCCGATCGCCAGCACATCTGCGCCGCCGAAATAGGTGCTGCTGGTGTAATAAGCGGGATCTGGATCGGGATCGAGCAGATTGAGATTGAGGCGGCCGGCGAACAGCGGATTGCCGGATTGGTTCGACGCGCCGATGATTTGATTGTGGCCGTCATAGACGCCGAAAGAATAGGTGAGGCGCTTCTCGAACAGCTTGCCCCAGACCGTGCCGCCGTCCATGCGGCCGGAGACCTTGCCGGGATAGCGCGAGACGACGCCGGGATATGACCAGCCGAGCAGATAATAGGGACCGTCGAGATTGGCGCGGTCGCTCGGCGGCAGCATGCGGCCGCCCCAGACGTTGATCTCGTCCAGCGGCTCGAACTGGCCATAGCCGTCGAGCACCTGGATCGTATTGTTGCTGGAGACTTCCGTGTTGAAGGTCGCCTTCAGATATTGGTTGAAGGACGCCGAGGAGAAGATGCGGAAGCTCTCGAGGTCGACGCGATCTGGATTGGTCCCGGGCGTGTGGTTGCGGGTCACGTCGCTGAAGAAGGGACGCAGGCCGAAGCCGACGCTGACCCATTGATCGTCGCCGAACGGAACCACCACACGGGCCTGCGCCGCCTGATCCCCAATCAGGCAGCAGACCGCCAAGGCGAGCGCCGGCGCGGCCTTGGCCGCGAGCTTGGACCGACGGCGCGCTGTTTCTTGCGCCGCAAGTGCTTCTTGGGATTGGTTCATCTGTCCCCCTCGTGTCGTCCCCCCGGCGATTCGCGCCGGTTTCGTCACGTCAAGGACTAGTCGTGGCGACCCTTAGGTAGGAATACGCTGAAATGCGTATTGCTCCGTTCGCGCCAAATCGTCGAATAGGGCATGAGAGCCGGCAGGGGATTCGCCGGCGCGGGGGAGTGAGGCGAATGCGCAAGACCATGGCATTGGATATTTTGGGGCTGACCGCGGGAGCGCTCGCGCTCGTCGTCGCGGTCGGACAGGCGAACGCTTCGTCGAAAAGCCATAAGGCGCAGGCGGCGGCGCCGATCGCCAAGCAGCGCTACGCCGTCGACATGTGGTGGAACATCGGCGGCGATATGGGCGGCCTGAAGAAAGCCACAGACGCCTGCGTGAAGAAGCTCGGCGAGTCCGAGCGGCCGACGCTGGTGTCGCCGCCGCCATCGACGACGATCCTGAGCAAGCCCATGCTAGACTGTCTCGAGGCGCAGGGCTGGCGGCCGGCGGGCGAGCCTCGACCGGTCTGACGCGGGCGACGCCCCAACGTAAAGAGAGCATGCGCGAGCAGCAGCGAATTTTCCCGGTCCGCCGGACCTACAACAAGTTCGTCGCCGACCAGACGCTCGAGGATTATTCGCTGCGCTACACGGCGGAAGCGGCGCGCCGCTTTACGCCTTGGCGCGTCGCCAACACAGCGCTCGGGGCGATCTCCTTTCTCGCCTGCGAGGCGCTGGGCGGCGGCGTGACGCTGATGTTCGGCTTCACCAACGCTATGGCGGCGATCCTCGCCGTCGGCGCGCTGATCTTTCTCGCCAGCCTGCCGATCGGCCATTACGCGGCCAAATATGGCGTCGACATGGATCTGCTGACGCGCGGCGCCGGCTTCGGCTACATCGGCTCCACCGTCACCTCGCTGATCTACGCCTGCTTCACCTTCATTCTCTTCGCCATAGAGGCGACGATCATGGCCGATGCGCTGCAAATGTGCCTCGGCGTTCCGCTCGGCCTCGCTTACGCTATTTCCTCGCTCGCGATATTGCCCATTGCAGCGCTGGGCATTCGCTTCATTAGCCGTTATCAGCTCTGGACGCAGCCGATATGGCTCGTGCTGCAAATCGCGCCTTTCGCCTATCTGATCGTGGTCGGGGCGCCGGCGATCTCCGGCTGGATGGCCTTTCCCGGCGCCGCCGGCGCGCTGGATGGCTCCTTCGATCTGAAGCTCTTCGGGCTTTCCGCCTCGATCCTGCTGTCGCTGCTGCCGCAGATCGGCGAGCAGGTCGATTATTTGCGCTTTCTGCCGACGACGGCGCGCATCGGCCAGCACAGCTGGCGTTTCGCGCTCTTCGCGGCCGGGCCGGGCTGGATATTGATCGGCGTCGCCAAGCTCGCGGCCGGCTCCTTTCTCGCCTATCAGGCGCTGACGCTCGGCGTCTCGGCCGAGCGCGCGGCGCAACCGAGCGAGATCTATTATCTCGCCTTCTCGAGCCTCGTCCATTCGCCCGGCCTCGCGCTGGCGCTCACCGGACTCTTCGTCGTCGTCTGTCAGTCGAAGATCAATGTCACCAACGCCTATGCCGGCTCCATCGCCTGGTCGAACTTCTTCTCTCGCATCACGCACAACCATCCCGGCCGCGTGGTCTGGCTGGTGTTCAACGTCACTCTGGCGCTGCTGCTGATGGAGTTCGGCGTCAGCCATGTCATCGACAGCATCCTGGCCTTCTATTCCAATTTCGCCGTCGCCTGGATCGGCGCTCTGACCGCCGATCTCGTCGTCGACAAGCCGCTTGGCCTCAGCCCGCCGCAGATCGAGTTTCGCCGCGCCTATCTCTATGACGTCAATCCGGTCGGCTGCGGCGCCATGCTGGGCTCACTCATCGTCTCGACGGCGGCGCTCTATGGTCTGCTCGGCGACACTCTGCCGCCGTTGTCGGCGCTCATCGGCTTCGTCGTCGCCTTCTCGCTCGCGCCGCTCATCGCCTACGCCACCGGCGGGCGCTATTATATCGCGCGCCCGCAGACCGTCTTTCGCGAGCCCATGCGCTGCATGATCTGCGAGAATGAGTTCGAGCCGCATGACATGGCGTCCTGCCCGGCCTATGGCGCGGCGATCTGCTCGCTGTGCTGCTCGCTGGACATGCGCTGCAAGGACGCCTGCAAGCCGCAGGCGCGGCTCGCATCGCAGGCGCGGGCGCTCTTCTCCGCTCTTTTGCCGAGATTCTCGCAGCCCTTCTTCTCGACGCGCGCCGGCCGATTTCTCGTCGTGCTCGGTCTGCTCGCAGTGACGAGCGCGGCGATCCTCGGCGCGATCTATTTCCAATATGCGGCCGTCGTCGGCCCGGCGGCGCGGCCGATCATTCGCACGACGCTGGAGATCGTCTTCGTCGGCCTCTTGCTCGTCATGGGCGTCGCCGCCTGGACATTGGTGCTCGCGCAAGAGAGCCGCCGCGTGGCGGAAGAGGAGACACGCCGCCAGACGGAGATATTGCAGGACGAAATCGCCGCGCACGAGCGCACAGACGCCGAGCTGCAGCGCGCCAAGGAGGCGGCGGAGGCCGCCAATATCGCCAAGACGCGCTTCATAGCGGGGCTCAATCACGAAATTCGCACGCCGCTTAACGCCATCAACGGCTATGCGCAATTGCTGGAGCGCGACGCCACCGATCGCCCGCAGGACGCGGTGCGCGTCATCCGCCGCAGCACGGAGCACATCACCAATCTCATCGACGGATTGCTCGACGTCGCCAAGATCGAGACCGGCTCGCTCGATGTGGCGCGCGACATTTTCCGCATCGACGAGACGTTGGATCAGCTCGTCGATATGTTTCGCCTGCAGGCGGCGGCCAAGGGCGTCGCCTTCCGCTATGAGCGCAGCCCCGATCTGCCGCGCTATGTGCGCACCGACAGGAAGCGCCTGCGGCAAATCCTCATCAATCTCGTCTCCAATGCGGTGAAATTCACCGAGCGCGGCCATGCGGGGCTGAAGGTCTCCTATCGCAACGACATTGCGGAATTTATCGTCGAGGACACGGGCATCGGCATAATGCCGGAGGATATGCAGCGCATTTTCGCGCCTTTCGAGCGCGGCCGCATGGCGGCGGTCTCGGCCATTCCCGGCACGGGCCTCGGCCTCACCATCACCAAGCTGCTGACGCAGATCATCGGCGGCGAGATGCGCGTCGAGAGCGAGGTCGGGCGCGGCAGCCGCTTCACCGTGCGCCTCTATCTCACGGCCGCGACCTCGCCGGCGGAGGGGCAGAAGCCGCCGCAGATTCGCGGCTATGCCGGGCCGCGCAAAACCATTCTCGTCGCCGACGACACGGCGACGCATATCGATGTGATGCGCCAATCGCTGGGCGGGCTCGGCTTCGACGTGCTGACGGCTTCCAATGGCGCCGATTGCGTTGCGCTCGCCCTCGAGCGCAATCCCGATCTCGTCATGCTCGATATCGCAATGCCGGGCATGGACGGCTGGGAGGCGGCGCGGCGATTGCGCGACGCGCTCGGGCCGGAGACGCCGATCATGATGGTTTCCGCCAACGCCCATGAGCTGATGGAGCGCCGCGGCCCCGATTCGCCACATGATGATTTTCTGGTGAAGCCCATCGAATTCTCCGAAATGCTGGATCGCATCGGCAATCTGCTCGGACTCGACTGGTTCTATGTCACGGCGCGCGCCACCCCCGGCGCGGAGCCTTTTGCGCCTGCGGCGCTCGCTTTGCCGCGCGAGAGCGTCGAGAAGCTGCTGCATCTCTGTCGCGTCGGCCACAGCCGCGGCATAGAGACCGCTCTGGGCGAGATCGAGGCTGCTGCGCCGGAGCGCGCCGCGGCGATCGCACAATTGCGCGCCATGGCGCAGAATTTCGAGTTCGAGGAGCTGGCGCAGACGCTCGAGGCCGCATTGACGCAGGAGGTCGAGCATGTCGGCTGATCTGCGCCAGCGCGACACGGCGCTCGTCGTCGATGACAATCGCGACGAGCTGAGCCTCCTCGTCGAGGCGCTGGAGCGCGCCGATTTCACCGCGCTCGCCGCCACCAATGGCGAGGCGGCGCTGGCCCTGCTCGAGCGCGTGACGCCCAATGTCGTCGTGCTCGACGCGGTGATGTCCGGCCTCGACGGCTTCGCCGCCTGCCGGCGCATAAAGCAGAATCCGCGCTTCGCGCATCTGCCGGTGATCTTCCTCACCGGGCTCAAGGACACGAGCCATGTGCTCATGGGGCTCGAGGCTGGCGGCGTCGATTATGTGGTGAAGCCGGTCATCATAGAGGAGCTCGTCGCCCGCATCCGCATTCACGTCTCCAACGCCAAGGCCGCCTTCGGCGCACGCGTGGCGCTGGACGCCACGGGCCGCCATCTCCTGGCGACGGACCGCGACGGCCGCTTGCTCTGGTGTACGCCGCAGGCGGCCGATCTTCTCGCCGCGCGTCTCGGCCCCTTCGAGATTTTGCGCTCGCAGCCGCCGGAGGCGTTTTCGGCTCTGCTGCGGGAGGCGGCCGCGCGTCGCGAACATGACGCGCCCGCCGTGGCCGGGGAGGCCGTCACCGTCTCCTTTCTCTGCGAGATCGGCGGCGACGAGCTGCTGTTTCGCCTGACCGAGCCGCAGAGCGTCAGCGACGAGGCGCTTCTGGCGCAAAAATTCGCGCTGACGCTGCGCGAGGCGGAGGTGCTGAGCTGGCTCGCGCGCGGCAAGTCGAATCACGACATAGCCGAGATTCTCTGCATCTCGCCCCGCACGGTGCATAAGCATTTGGAGCGCATTTTCGTGAAGCTCGGCGTCGATAGCCGCTCCTCCGCGACTTCCGTGGCGCTGCAGACGCTGAAGGCCTTGGCGACGGATTGAGGGGCGGAGACGGAGCGGAAGCTCTTGTCTTTCCGCTCGATCGAAGCTTGGATGCGCGCGCCGGCCGATGGAATGCGCGGCGCAATGGAGCCCTCATGAGCGGTGAGCTTTCGGATTTGTCCTCTCGTCTCGTCGCCCTGGAGACGGCGCTCGCGCATCAGGACAAGACCGTCGCCGAGCTGAACGACGTCATCGCCTCGCAATGGCGACGGATCGACACGCTGGAGCGGCAGATCGCTCGCCTGCGCGAGGAGTTCCAGACGCTCGGCCACCGCGACACGCCGGAGCGACCGCCGCCGCATTATTGATGCGGGGACCGTCTATCTAATTGAATTTGTTGTGTTTTTGGTGCCCCTGGCCGGAGTCGAACCAGCACTCCTTGCGGAACTCGATTTTGAGTCGAGCGCGTCTACCAATTCCGCCACAGGGGCGCGGGCCGGCGGGGCCGGCGTCGCGGCGCGGATATTAGCCGGGCCGAAGCCTCCGTCAAGGCGCGCTTCCGCGTTTCGCACGGCCGATGCGCCGCCAGCCTCGCCTCCGGCGCCGCAAGGTGGTAAGCGAGGGGCGCTTCGCCCTTAGAACCGGTTGGAAAATGATCAAAAAGCTCTACGACTGGACCATGTCGCTCGCCGGCAGCCGGCATGCGCCTTTCGCGCTCGGCGCCATAGCTTTTGCGGAAAGCTCCTTCTTCCCCATCCCGCCGGATGTGATTCTCCTGCCCATGTCGCTGGCCGAGCCCAAGCGCTCCTGGTTCTATGCCGCCATCTGCACCGTGGCCTCCGTGGCCGGCGGCGCGCTCGGCTACGCCATAGGCGCGCTGTTCTACGACACGATCGGCCTCTGGCTCATCGATCTCTATGGCTATGCCGCCAAAATGGAGGCGCTGCGGGCGTTCTATGCCCATTGGGGCGCGCTCTTCATTCTGGTGAAGGGGCTGACGCCCATTCCCTTCAAGCTCGTCACCATCGTGTCCGGGCTGATGGATTATAATTTCGGCCTGTTTCTCGCGCTCTCGCTGGTGACGCGCGGCGCGCGCTTCTTCATCCTCGCTGCCGCCATCAATCATTTCGGCGATTTTCTGCGCGACAAGCTGGAGGCGCATTTCGGCCTGTTCATCGGCGTGATGGCGGCGATCGTCGTCGTCGGCTTCATCGTCGCGGCGAAATTCCTGTGATCGCGGCGCTGCTCTCGACACGTCAGCGCGCTGCGCTGGCCGTTCTCGGCGTCGCGGTCGCCACCATCGGCGGCGCCTGGATCATCGAGGCGATGGGCTTCGCCCCCTGCGAGCTGTGCCTGAAGCAGCGCATTCCCTATTACGCCGGCATTCCGCTCGCCGCCTTTGCGGCCATAGCGCTGCAGCGGGGCGGCGAGGGCGCCGCGCGCGTCGCTCTGGCGCTGCTCGGGCTTTTGTTCGCGGCGGGAACGGCGCTGGCGCTCTATCATTCCGGCGTCGAGCTGAAGCTCTTTCCCGGCCCCTCCGAATGCACGGGCGCGCTGAGCAAGGCCGGCTCCTTCGACGATTTCCGCTCCTCGCTCGACAAGATGAAAGTGGTGAGCTGCGATCGTCCGGCGCTGCGCATATTCACGCTCACGCTCAGCAATTGGAATGTGCTGATCTCCGCCGCTCTCGCCGCCATCGCCTTTCGCGCCGCGCGCGGCGACCGCTGAAATTCTCCGAACGGCCTTGTCGCAGGGCCGGCTCGCGCCATCCTCTGCCCGATAGAGACGTGTCCATTCTCAATCGGCGGCGCCGCCCGCTCGCGAGCAATCGGAGAATTCCATGCGAGTCTTCCAGCAATACGATATGCAGACGCAAGGCGTTCAGACGAGCCCGGACGGCTCGCCCAACACGCGGGCGCTCGGCCGACATCTCATCCTGCTGGAGAATCGCTTCAATGAATTGGCGAATGACGTCAATCTGATGCAGGACAAGCTGACGAAGATTCTCATCACGCTCGACAAGCTCGCCAATAAGGGCGCGCCGGCCAATGGCCCCGTCACCAGCGCGGAGGCGCTGCGTCGGCTGCTTGGCTGATGGGCTATGAAGTGCGAGCCTGAAGGCTCGCGGTCCAAGAGGTCACGGAGAGGTCGGGACGCAGTTTGGACCGCGAGCCTTCAGGCTCGCTTCGGTGTCGCTCACTCCACCGCGAGCCGCGCCCTCGCGCGCAGCTTCTCGGTCTCGCTCTTCAGCTGACCGCAGGCCGCGAGAATGTCGCGGCCGCGCGGCGTGCGCACCGGGCTCGCATAGCCGGCGTTGAACACAATGTCCGAGAAGCGCTCGATCGTCTCCCAATCGGAGCACTCATAGGGCGCTCCCGGCCAGGGGTTGAAGGGGATCAGATTGATCTTGGCCGGAATGCCCTTCAGCAGCCGCACCAATTCGCGCGCTTCCGCCGGGCTGTCGTTGACGCCTTTCAGCATTACATATTCGAAGGTGATGCGCCGAGCATTGGAGGCGCCGGGATAGTCGCGGCAGGCGTCGAGCAATTCTCGGATCGGATATTTCTTGTTGAGCGGCACCAGCTCATTGCGCAGCGGATCGCGCACGGCGTGCAGCGAGATCGCCAGCATAGGCCCGCATTCGGCGCCGAGCTTCTCGATCTGCGGCACGACGCCCGAGGTGGAGACGGTGATGCGCCGCTTCGACAGCGACAGTCCGTCGCCGTCGGACATGATCTCGATCGCATTCTCGACCTGCTCAAGATTATAGAGCGGCTCGCCCATGCCCATGAAGACGATGTTGGAGACCGCGCGCACATCCGGCCCCGAGGGCACGAGCCCATCGGTCGGCGGCTCGAGGCCTGGAAAATCGCCGAGCCGCGAGCGCGCGACGAGAAGCTGCGCGACGATCTCGCGCGTCGTCAGATTGCGCACCAGCTTTTGCGTGCCGGTGTGGCAGAAGCTGCAATTGAGCGTGCAGCCCACCTGGCTTGAGACGCATAAGGTGCCGCGGTCGCTCTCGGGAATATAGACGCATTCGATCTCCGCGCCCTTGTCGTTCGCCTCGACGGGGGTGAGCCGCAACAGCCATTTGCGCGTGCCGTCGGTGGAGACCTGCTCCGCCGCGATCTCCGGCAGCGCCAAGGTGAAGCGTTCGGCGAGCTTGCCGCGCACGACCTTCGAGATGTTGAGCATCTCGGAAAACTCGCGCGCGCCGCGGAAATAGATCCAATGCCACAGCTGCGAGACCCGCATTTTGATCTCGCGCTCCGGTATCTCAATGGCGCGCAGCGCATCGCCCAACTCGGCGCGCGTGGCGCCGGCGAGCGATGGCCTCGGATCGGAAGCGGAAGCGGCGGTCATCTGGGTCCTCTTTCTCGGGAAGAAATCAGTATAACATGCGCGCCGGCCGACTCCATGGGGCGGAGAGGGGAACGAAGCGGATATGGGAGACGGGCGGAAAATCGTCATAGCGACCTTCGGCTCGCTCGGCGACCTCAATCCCTATGTGGCGCTCGCGCATGCGCTGAAGCGCCTCGGCTTTCGCCCGGTGATCGCCACCAGCGTCTTCTATCGCGAGTGGATCGAGAGCGAGGGGCTCGGCTTCGCCGCCGTGCGGCCCGACGTCGACGAGCTCGCCCAAAGGCTGGGCATGGACATGGCCGGGCTCGCCGAGCGCGTCGCGCGCGAGGACGGCTTCATGTTCCGCGAGCTGATCTTTCCTTATCTGCGCGAGAGCTATGAGGATATCGCCGCGGCCAGCGAGGGCGCGGCGGCGATCGTCGCGCATAGCATCTGCTTTTCGGCCAAGCTCGCGGCGGAGCGGCTCGGCGTTCCGCTCTTCGACGGCGTGGTGTCGCCGCTCTTTCTGCTCTCCGCCTATGATCCGCCGCTCGGCCCGCGCTCGCGCTTTCTGGCGCAGCCGCGCTCGCGTCTGGCGCTCGCCTATAATGAGGCGCTCGGCTTCGCCTTGACGCATTTTCTGGCCTGGCAAGGCCGGCCCATCGCGCGGCTGCGGCGCGCGCTCGGCCTGCCGCATCGGCGCGGGCGCGCGCTCTTGACCGGCGGCCCCTATGCGCGGGGGACGCTCGGCCTGCTCAGCCCGCTGCTGGCGCCGCCGCAGCCCGATCATCCAGCCGATCTCTTCGTCGCCGGTCACACTTTCCACGATCGCTTCACCGATGCGGCGGAGGATTTGCCGGCGGGGCTGGCGGAGTTTCTCGCCGCGGGCGAGCCGCCGATCGTCGTGACGCTGGGCAGCTTCGTCGTCCGCGCCCGCTCGGACTTCTACCGCGCCGCCGGCCGCGCCGCGACGAGCCTCGGGCGCCGAGCGGTGCTGCTGGTCGCCGATGAGGAGAGGGAGGCGTTGGCCGAGGGGCTGCCGCCGCAGCTTTTCGTCGCCGGCCATATCCGCCATTCGCTGATTTTCCCGCGCGCCGCGGCGATCGTGCATCACGGCGGCGCGGGAACTTGCGGACAGGCGCTGCGCGCGGGGAAGCCGCAACTCGTCGTCCCTGTTTTCGGCGATCAGCACGACAATGCCGCGCGCGTGGCGCGTCTCGGCGTCGGGCGGCTGCTGCCCTATGAGCGCTGCGCCGCCGAGCGCCTGACGGCAGAGCTGGGCGCGCTGCTCGCCGACGCGCGTCATGGGGAGAAAGCTCGCGAGGCGGCCGAGCGCATCGGCCGCGAGGATGGCGCCGCCGCCGCCGCGGCGAAGATCGCCGAGCTGATCGGATGCGCGGCAATTGCGGTCGAGGCTTAAGGATGACAAAGCCGATTCTTGTCGCGATAGCGATGATTTTACTCGAATTATCCGCTGCCCGGGCCGGGGAGGGGCGCCTGTCGCTGGCCAAGGGCGAGACGCGGACGATCGAATTCGTCGAGAATCCGTCCACCGGCTATGTCTGGCGCTTCGATCGCGAGGCGAGCGAAAATCCGGCCATCGTGCGGGTCGGGGAGGGCGGCTTCGCGCCGGCCGGCGGCGCGTCGGATCGGCCGCTGGTGGGCGCTCCGGGTCGGCGCTTCTTCCGCATAGAGGCCGTCGCAGCTGGGAGCGCGCGCCTCGTCTTCGTCGAGGAGCGGCCTTGGGAGAAGCGCGCCGTTCAGCGGCGGACGATCGATATTCAGGCGCGCTAGCGCGGGTCTAACCGTCCTTCGGCTTCAGCGCGTCGGCGAGCCGCATTTGCGCGGATCCCGGCTGCAGCGGCTTCTGCTGGCTCTCATGCGGCGCCCAGCCGGAGAGCCAGACCAGCTCCATCGTCGCCCGCACGCGGCCGTCGGCGTCGGAAAAGCGCGTCGCGTAGATTTCCGCCGCGCGCAGCAGAATGGCGCGCCGCAGCGGCTTGCGGGAGCGCTGCGTCAACACATTGGCGGCGCCCATGGCGCGCAGCTCGGCGCAGAGCGCGAACATGGAATCATAGCGCAGCGTGAAGGAATCGACGTCTGTCACCGGCAGGGCGAAGCCCGCCCGCTGCAGCAGTCCGCCGAGATCGCGCAGATCGACGAAAGGCGAGACGCGCGGGCTGGCGCCGCCGGAAATCTCGTCCTCCGCCTGGGCGAGCGCGGCGCGCAGCTCGATGAGGCTCGCGCCGCCCGGAAAGCAAGCCAGAAACAGCCCGTCCGGCGCGAGCATGCGCCGCGCCTGGGCGAGCGCGCCGGGCAGATCGTCCACCCATTGCAGCGCAAAGCCGGAGACGATGAGATCGAAAGCCTCGGGCGCGAAGGGCAGCGCCTCCTCCTCGGCGACGAGATCGACGCCCGCCTCATAGAAACGCCCGGCCCGCAGCGGCTCCGGCCGCCCGCCAGCGATAACAGTCTGCGCGAAATGCGCCGCGGGGGTGCAGAGATCGAGCGAGCGGGGGAAGGGGCGCTTTATGCCGGCCAGCCGGTCGGCGAGATCATCGGCGGCGCGCGCCAATAGAAAGTCCGGCGCGCCGCGCGCCGCGGCCCGCGCCAGCCGGCGACGCAGCAGAGCGCGATCGAAGATCGCGGGCGCGGACTGTCCTCTCTCCATGCCCCGTCATGCCCCGAACGCGCGCCCCGTGCAACCGTCGCTCGCCGCGCCGGAAACGAGGCGGCGGAAATAAGGCGGGGATTTCTCGGCATTTGTCGCGCTTTAGCGAGACAGGTAAGGAAATCTTAGTATTAAACCGTAACCGCAACTATGAGATGGCTGGCGCGGAATGTGGCCGAAGCTAGAATGCGCGACATGTTCGAATGCGACGCCGGCCATTCGGAGAAGGTGAGTCATGTGCATTTCGTTTCGTCAGCGTATTTCGAGCTTCACGGCCGCGGCGGCGCTCGCCGGCGGCCTCGCTCTGCCGGGGGCGGCGAGCGCGGCGCATAATGTCGTCTCGTATAGCGCCCCGGTTCAGGCGGGCACGGTGGTCATCAGCGCCCGCCAGCGCAGCCTGTTTCTGGTGAACGGGGACGGCACCGCCATTCGCTACCCCGTCGCCGTGCCCAAGGCCGGCAAGGAATGGTCCGGCTACGCCCATATCGACGGGAAATATGTGAATCCCGACTGGGTGCCGCCGGCGGTGGTCAAGCAGGACCATCCCGAGCTGCCCAATTTCATCCATGGCGGCTCGCCGCATAATCCGATGGGCGTCCGCGCCCTGACGCTGGACCGCAACCAAGTGGCGATCCACGGCACCACCAATAAGATGCGCGCCTCGGTCGGCACGGCCGCTTCCTACGGCTGCATCCGCATGCTGAACGAGGATGTCGTCGATCTCTATGAGCGCGTCGGCGTCGGCACGCCGGTGGTCATGACGCCCTGATCGGAATTTCGATCGATCAGAACTGGCTCCGAATAGAGAATAGAGTGCGTCATCCGATCGGATCGGAGGGATGACGCGCTCGAAAGACGAAAGCGGAACAGGTCCAAGGCTGTCGCGCAGCTTCGCGCAAGGCGCGCGGGGGAGACTTGTCCCATGGTTTTTCGTTCCGCGAATGCTTCAGCTTGTGGACGTCGGCTCGCCGCCTGTAGACCGGCCGGAACGAATCCACCACTGTGCGACAAATCAACGAACGCACTTGAGGTTCGCGCCCACGAAGAGTTGAGTCGGCGGCATTTCAATCGTTTCGAGTATAGTGAACGAGCAGGACGATTCGTTATCGTCGGCGGTTCCCGAGCAATGGGAACGCGAGGCTCGCAGTCAGCGTATGCGTCTCTGAAGAGAGAAGCGTCCGTCGCCCTCGTCTGGCCGACCCTCACATTAGGTTTCGCTCATGCTGATCGCACCTGACAAAGACTTCGACCGTCCCCTGCATCCCGTCGACATCGTCGAGCAATTGGCGGCCACCAACGACTGGAGCTTCGATCGTGACGCCGAAGACGAGATTTCCATCTCGGTCGCCGGCGGCTGGACGGACTATCATGTGGCCTTCACTTGGCTGGCGGAGCTCGAGACGCTCCATGTGAGCTGCGCCTTCGATCTGCGCGTGCCGGAGCGCCGCCGCACCGAGGCGCAGGCGCTGATCCGCACCATCAACGAGCAGCTCTGGGTCGGCCATTTCGACCTTTGGCCGAGCGAGGGGGTGGTCATGCACCGCCAGGGCCTGCTGCTGACCGGCGGCGCCCAGCCCTCCGGCCCGCAATGCGCCGCTCTGCTGGACCATGCGCTGGAGACTTGCGAGCGCTATTATCAGGCGTTCCAATTCGTGCTCTGGGCCGGCAAGGGCGCCAAGGAGGCGCTCGAGACCGCGACCTTCGAGACCAAGGGAGAAGCGTGATCCAAATGGCCGAAGCGGCCGAGCTGCCCCGCTCCATCACCCTGGTCGGGGCCGGAAAAATGGGTTTCGCCCTGCTGCAGGGCTGGGCGGCTCGCGGGCTTTCGGGCGCGGGCGTCTCCATTGTCGAGCCGCAACCTTCGCCGGCGCTCGTCTCGCTCGCGCAGGAGCGCGGCTTTCGCCTCAATCCCGAAAATCGCGAGGCCCCGCGCGCGCTTCTGCTGGCCATCAAGCCGCAGGCGCTGGATCAGGTCGCGCCGACGATCGCGGCAGAGGCCGGCGCCGATACGCTCATCGTCTCCATTCTCGCCGGCAAGCGCGTCGCCGATCTTTCCGCGCGGCTGCCGCAGGCGCGGCTTTTCGTGCGCGCAATGCCCAACACGCCGGCCGCCATCGGCCGTGGAATCACCGGCGCCTTCGCCGCGCCCGCCGTCGATGCGGAGAATCTCGCGCTGGCGGAGACGCTGCTCGCCGCCGTCGGCGAGGTGGTCTGGGTCGAGAGCGAGCCGCTGGTCGACGCCGTGACCGCCGTATCCGGCTCCGGTCCGGCCTATGTCTTCTATTTCGTCGAATGCCTCAATCGAGCGGGGATCGAGGCCGGCCTGCCGGAGGAGACCGCGGCGCGGCTCGCCCGCGCGACGGTCGCCGGCTCCGGCGAATTATTGCGCCAGAGCGCGGATACGACGCCGGCGACGCTCCGGCAGAACGTCACCTCGCCCGGCGGCACGACGGCCGCCGCGCTCGAGGTTCTGATGGCGGACGACGGCCTCGCGCCGCTGCTGGAGCGCGCGGTCGCCGCGGCGAAGCGGCGGGCCGGGGAATTGTCCGGCTGAGCGGCGCGAGGCGCTTCCGATTTGGCGAAATCACCCTAAATTACCTTGGAAGCGGCTGGCTTCGAGCGATGTGAGGAGGCGGCGATGGCGACGAGCGGCAAGACCAACGAAACAGGCAAAGGAAGCGGCTCGGTCCGCGATCGGATCGTCGAATCCTTGATGCGGCTGGCGGCGCGCCGCGCCTTCGAGGATATCGCCATTTCCGACATCGCCCAGGACGCCGATGTCTCGCTCGCGGATTTCCGCGACAGCTTTCCCTCCAAAGGCGCTGTGCTCGCGGCTTTCTCGCGCAAGATCGACCGGCAGGTGCTGGAGGATTTTTCCGGCCGCTACGCCTCGGAGCCCGCCAAGGAGCGGCTCTATGAGGTGCTGCTGCGCCGTCTCGAGGCGCTGGAGCCCTATCGCAATGCGCTGGAATCGGTGTCGCAATGGGCGTCGACCGATCCGCTGGCGGCGGCCGCGCTCAATCGCGAGACGGTCAATTCCATGCGCTTCATGCTGGAAGCCGCCGACATAGACAGCG
Organism: Methylosinus sp. DMC45; assembly: GCF_056313885.1. Lineage (NCBI taxonomy): Bacteria > Pseudomonadati > Pseudomonadota > Alphaproteobacteria > Hyphomicrobiales > Methylocystaceae > Methylosinus > Methylosinus sp. DMC45. The sequence continues at coordinate 82,660 of NZ_JBQUZK010000035.1, read as the reverse complement.
AAGGCGCGCTCGGCGCGTTGAAGCTGCAGGGCCTCGCCATCGCTTGGTGGCGCGTGCTCGGGACCTGGTTCGACGATCGCGACGTCGATCTGTGCCGCACCAAGGCCGCGCTCGACCGCGAACTGTCGCGCAGCGAGGCGGTGATCGAGCGGATCGAGGATGTGAGCCGCCTGACCTCGCCGCTGCGCGGTCTGGCGCGCGCCGTCTTCCGCGGCGTCACCGGCCGCCGTCGTCACCGCCATCATGCGCGCGACCGCGACGACGAGTTCGAGGAAGACTATGAGGAGTCGCGTCGCCGTCATCACCACGCCGAAGACCATCCGCATGGAGAAGGTCATCACCACGGCGAGGACCATCGCCGGCATTCGGACGACGCCACCGCTTGATGGCGGCGTCCGGCTGCGAGGCTTTGGACGGCGGTCTACGGCTCAGAGAGAGACGTAGACGAATTTGAGGCCCTTGAGCGTCGGATAGTTCTCGCGCAGCGCCTTGGCGATCTTGCCGACGAGATCCTTGTCGCCGGCGGCCGAGGGGCCGACGAAATCCGTTCCCTGCATCCATGTCTCCAGGAAGCAGTGGAGCGTGTTGTCATAGGCGTCGTCGGTCGGATGCGCCGTCTTGTCGGCGAGCGAGGCGATTCCGTCCGTGCTGACCTCGAGGCGCCAGTCGCGGTCGTCGACGACCGAGCCGATCAGCTTCGCAATGTCGGCGTCGGTCCAATCGCTCTTCAAATCAACGGCCATTTTCTTCGCTCCTTGCTGCGCGCGGCTTCGGCGGCGCGGGACAAAATGGACGAAGGGCCGGGATCGCCTGTCGGATAGCCGACAGGCGCAAATCGCGGCCCTTCCCGCAGGCTCACTTCTTGGTGAGCTTCGCCACCGCCATGTCGATCGCGGTCGTCGCTTCGCCGACGGTGAGCCACGCCTCGGCGCGGTCCTCGTTCTTGAAGGATTTGCCGAGATTATACGGCTCCTCGCCCGGAACGTGCAGGAAGCAGGCCCATTTTCCGTCGGCCTGCTCCTCGACCGTCACTTTGTAGTCCGCCACGCGGTCCTCCTGTTGCTTTGCTGCGTCTGTTCTCACGGTGCGCCGGTCCGTCTCCGGCGCGACCGTGGAGAAGCAGATTGGGCGCCATATGACGAGACTTGCGGCGGCATGCTTATTGAACCGCGCTTTCGGGCCGGCGGGACGCCGGCATGGAGGACGCATCCCATGACCGACATTGCGGAAGGGCCGGCGCTGGCCGCTCTCTCCTGCGGCAAGCCCGCTTTTCTCGTCGTGATGCTGCATGGGGAGGGCGCGGACGGCCAGACCATGGTCGATCACGCGCTCAATTGGGCGCCGACCATGCCCAAGGCCGAGTTTCTCTCCGCCGAGGCGCCCGCCGGCGCCGATGGCGTGAAGCGCTGGTTCGACTCCGCTGATCCAGAGGGGCTCGCCAACGGGCTGGCGGCGCTGGAGCGCTTCCTCGAGGCGGCGCTGGCGAAGCGCCGGCTGCCGGCCTCGCATTTGGCGCTGGTCGGCTTCTCGCAAGGCGCGACGCTCGCGCTGCTCGCCGGCGTCGCGCGGCCGGGGCCGGCGGCGGCGGTGGTGGCCTTCGCTGGCGGTCCCTATGGCGCGGCGCCGTCCATCGGCCCCGATGGCGCGCCGCCCGTGCTGCTGATCCATGGCGACGCCGACGCGATCTCGCCGCTCGCCGCCGTGCGCGAGACCAAGGCCGCTCTCGCAGGGAAGGGCGCCAAGATCTTGTCGATGACGCGCAAGGGCCTCGAGCATGCGATGGACGATGACGGGGTGATCGCGGCCGGCGATTTCCTCACCGAGAACGTCGTGCACAAGAAGAGCGCGGCGCATGAGGACGATCACGATCATGACCACGACGATCACGATCACGCGCATTGAGGCTCGGCACGGCTCTTGCGGGACGAGGTCAGGCACATTGCGAAAGGAGATCGGACCATGGCCCTGACCGCCGAGGACATAAAAGAAGGCAAATGCTACGCGACCCGCGGACCCGAGCGATACAAGGTGATCGCCATCAATCCGCGCGGAATCGTGACCTTCCTGACCTGGGAAGGCAATCAGAAGCCGAGCCCCCTGCGCGCCAATTGCGGCATGAAGGCCTTTCTCGAAGGCGTGACGAAGGAAATCCCCTGTCCGGCGGAGGGCTGAGCGTCACACCGGCAAGGTGACGGTCGCGCGCAAGCCGCCGAGCGGCGAGCCCTCGAGCGTCACCTCGCCGCCATGCGAGCGCATGATGTCGCGCGCTATGGCGAGGCCGAGACCCGAATGGCTCTCGTCCTGATTGCGCGACTCGTCCAGCCGGTAGAAGGGGCGGAAAGCGTCCTCCCGCCGCTCGACCGGAATGCCCGGGCCGTCGTCGTCAATGTGGATGGTCAGCATATGGCCGTCGTTGACGGCCGTGAGCGATATGTTTTTCGCATAGCGCTGGGCGTTGCCGACGAGATTGGCGAGGCAGCGGCGGAAGGCGGCCGGACGCACGGCCACCTGCCTGCGGCCGGCGAAGCTCGTCTGCGCGCCGAGGCCGCGCCGCTCCGTGTCGGTCTTCAGCTCGTCGAGAATGGCGGCGACGTCGGTCTCCGCCGTCGCCTCGCCGCCATCGCCGCGCGCGAAGGCGAGATAGGCCTCGACCATGCGCTCCATCTCGTCGACGTCTTTCTTCAGCTCATTGGTCTCCGCCGTCTCGCCGATGAGGGCGAGCGAGAGCTTGAAGCGCGTGATGATGGTGCGCAGATCATGCGACACGCCATTGAGCATGGTGGTGCGCTGCTCCATTGCGCGCTCGACGCGGCGCTTCATCTCCAAAAAGGCGGCGCCGGCCTGCCGCACCTCGCGCGCGCCGCGCGGGCTGAAGGCGACCTCGCGGCCTTTGCCGAACTCCTCCGCCGCGCGCGCGAGGCGCAGGATCGGGCGGATCTGATTGCGCAGGAAGGAGGTGGCGATGGCGATGATGACCAGAGACGCGATCACCGTCCAGATGAAGAAGATTTCCGAGTTGGACGCATAGGCCTGGGTGCGGTGCGCGAGCAGGCGCATCACCGAATCGTCGAGCGCGACTCTTATTTCCACGATGTTGGAGCGCCCCACCGTGTCGATCCAGAAGGGGCGCTGCAGGCGCAGCGACAATTCCCGCGACAGCGTATGGTCGAGCAGCGAGAAGAAGGGCTTGGCGGCGGGCGGCGGCAGCGGCTCCTTGGGCAGGAAGTGAACGTCTATGCTCAAATCCTCGCCGGCGATGCGCTGGATGATGTCGCGATGCTCGTCCTTGGGAAAAGCCTCGTAGAAATCGGTGAGCGCGGCGACGTCGCGCGCCACGGCGGCGGAGAGGCGCGACGTCACCGCCTGCCAATGCCGCTCCATGAAGAAATAGGCGACCGCCGATTGCAGCAGCACGATCGGTAGAATCACGATCAGCAGCGAGCGGGCGTAGAGGCCTTTGGGCATGCGCTCGTGCAGCCAGCCGGCGAATCGCCGCCAGAGCTGGCGCGGGGCGTCGAGCGCGGCGGGGAGGGCTGAGGTCATTGCGCTTTTCCGTATTCCTCGTCCGGTCCGATGACGGCCTCCGCCCACAGCCTGTAGCCGCGGCCGCGGATCGTCTGCAAATGGCGCGGGCCTTGCGCGTCGCTCTCGAGCTTGCGGCGCAGCCGCGCCACCTCGACATCGACGCTGCGTTCGCCCGCGCTCTCGACTTTGCCATTGACGAGGCGCTGCGCCAACCTCTGCCGTGACACGATCTCGCCCGCATTCGTCGCCAGCACGCGCAGAATCTCCTCTTCGCGAGTCGTCAAATGGACGATTCGATCATGCTCGCGCAATCGGCCCTTTTCGAGATCGAAGCCGAAGGCGCCGAAGCGCACGCTCGCGGCCGTCGGGGCGGGGCGGGCGGCGCGGCCGGCGCGGCGCAGAATGCTGGCGATGCGCAGCGACAATTCGCGCGGCTCGAAGGGCTTGGCGAGATAATCGTCGACGCCGGCCTCGAGCCCGGCCACGCGATCGGCCGTCTCGCCGCGCGCGGTCAGCATGAGAATGGGGGAGGAGCGCAGCGGCTCCGCCTCGCTGCGCAATTTGCGCGCGAATTCCGGTCCGCTCTCGCCCGGCATCATCACGTCGAGGACGATGAGGTCGAAGGTCATGTCGGCGAGCCGCGCGCGCGCCTGGGCGGCGTCGGCGGCGGCGCTGACCAGATAGCCCTCGGCGGCGAGATAGCGCGACAGCAGCGAGCGTATGCGTCTGTCGTCGTCGACGACGAGAATATGCGGGCCGGGCTCGGCCGCGGTCTGCGGCGCCGGCGCGCTCATGCGGCGTCGTCTTCGGCGAGCGGCCGCCGGCGCCGGCGCGGCGGCAGATGCGCGCGCACTTTCTCGCGGTCGGCGACATTGACCATGGCCAGCAGAAAATCCGCGGTCGCCTCGCGCGCCTCCGGCGGCAGCTCGCCGAAGACGCGGCGGAAGCGCTCCGATTGCAGCGCGGCGAGCTCCTGGGCGAGACGCGCGCCCTTGGTCGTCGGATAGAGGAGGCGCTGGCGACGATCGGTCGCGCCCTCGCGCGCCTCGACGAAGCCGGCGTCGAGCAATTGCTTGAGCACGCGGTTGAGGCTCTGCTTGGTGATCTTCAGAATATCGAGCAGGGCGGCGATGGCGAGGCCGGGGCGGCGATAGACGAAATGCAGCACGCGATGGTGGGCGCGGCCGAACTGGTAATTTTCGAGCAGACGGTCGGCGTCGCCGACGAAATCGCGATAGGCGAAGAAGAACAGCTCGATGAGATCGAACATAGGCTCGCTCTCGGGCGCCGGCTCGCGTCCGACCAGCGCCTGCGTCGAGGCCGGGCGCGATGGCTTGCGTTCGATGGATGTTTTCACGTCGGGAACCGCTATATGTCGGTGGAAGCGAAAAAGCCGTGAACCATGCCCCGGACAGGGCGCTCGGAAGCCCGCCCTCTGAATGGGAGGGTGAAACGCTCCCTCCGACGCCGCTCGATCGTCCTGAACTTATACGTCAGCTATATTGACATATTTCTGACCGATGGCTAGTGGTTTGGAGAAGGCCGGCTCGAGACCGGCCGCCGCATGGGACGGCTCCCTCTTTTTTCGCCCTTGACCTCATCGGAGTGTCGGATGTCGGTTTTGCCCTTCGACCAGCGCGACGGCTACATCTGGTTCAATGGCGCGCTCATCCCCTGGCGCGACGCCAAGCTCCATGTGCTCTCGCACGGGCTGCATTACGGCTCCAGCGTGTTCGAGGGCGAGCGCGCCTATGGCGGCGTGATCTTCAAATCCACCGAGCATTCCGAGCGCTTCAAGCGTTCCGCGCAAATCCTCGATTTCGAGATTCCCTATAGCGTCGCCGAGCTGGACGCCGCCAAGGCCGCGGTGGTGAAGGCCAATGGCTTCGACAGCTGCTATGTGCGGCCGGTGGCCTGGCGCGGCAGCGAGATGATGGCCGTCGCCGCGCAGAATTCGACGATCAATGTCGCGATCGCCGTGTGGGACTGGCCGAGCATGTTCGACGTCGCTACCAAGATGAAGGGCATTCGTCTCGACATCGCCGATTATCGCCGGCCCGATCCGCAGACCGCGCCCTCGCTGGCCAAGGCGGCGGGCCTCTATATGATCTGCACCATCTCCAAGCATCGCGCCGAGCGCCGCGGCTACGCCGACGCTCTGATGCTGGACTGGCAGGGCCGCGTCGCCGAATGCACCGGCGCCAATATCTTCTTCGTGAAGGACGGCGTGCTGCACACGCCGATCGCGGATTGCTTCCTCGACGGCATCACCCGCCGCACGGTCATCGATCTCGCCCGCCGCCGCGGGATAGAGGTGGTCGAGCGCCGCATTCTGCCGGAGGAGCTGCCCGAGTTCAGCGAGTGCTTCATCTGCGGCACGGGCGCAGAGGTCACGCCGGTCGCAGAGGCCGGCCCCTATCGCTTCACGCCGGGCGCCATCTCGCGCACGCTGATCGAGGACTACACTCGCGAGGTCGATCCGAAAGCGGCCGCCGCCTGAGCTTCGCCGCGTAACGCCGCGCGCAACGAGACATTTGCGCGCCGGCGACGGGTCGAGAAAGCGATATCCGAGACGATTTGCTTCGTGTCCTACGCGTCTTCGTGGTAAAAAATCCCTCGAAGGCGCCATTGACGCGACGGGCCGAGGGGTTGGCGAGGCATGGGAAAGGTCACTGGGTTTCTGGAAGTCGACCGGCAGGACCGCAAATACAAGCCGGCCGCCGACCGCATCCGCCATTACGATGAATTCGTCATTCCTCTCTCGGAGGAGGCGACGCGCAATCAGGCGGCGCGCTGCATGGATTGCGGCATTCCGTTCTGCCACAATGGCTGCCCGGTCAATAATCAGATCCCGGATTGGAACGATCTCGTCTACAACGGCGACTGGCGCCGCGCGCTGGCCAATCTCCACTCCACCAATAATTTCCCGGAATTCACCGGCCGCGTCTGCCCCGCGCCCTGCGAGGCCTCCTGCACGCTGAATCTCGTCGACCAGCCGGTCACGATCAAGACGATCGAATGTTCGATCGTCGATCGCGGCTTCGAGGCGGGCTGGATCGCGCCCGAGCCGCCGAAGACCAAGACCGGCAAGCGCGTCGCCGTGGTCGGCGCCGGCCCCGCCGGTCTCGCCGCCGCCCAGCAGCTGGCGCGCGTTGGCCATGACGTGCATGTCTATGAGAAGTTCGCCAAGGCCGGCGGCCTGCTGCGCTACGGCATTCCCGACTTCAAGATGGAGAAGCATCTCATCGACCGCCGCGTGGCGCAGCTCGAGGCGGAAGGGGTGGCCTTCCACTATAATGTGCATGTCGGCGTCGATCTCGAGACCGAGAAGCTCGTCGCCGAGCATGACGCCGTCGTGCTCGCCGGCGGAGCGGAGCAGCCGCGCGATCTCCCCATTCCGGGGCGCGATCTGCGCGGCGTGCATTTCGCCATGGATTTCCTGCCGCAGCAGAACCGCCGCGTCTCCGGCGAGCCGCTCGTCACCAATGAGCCGATCCTCGCCTCTGGCAAGCATGTCGTCGTCATCGGCGGCGGCGACACCGGCTCGGACTGCATCGGCACCTCGGTGCGCCAGGGCGCGCTTTCGGTGACGCAGCTCGAGATCATGCCGCGCCCGCCGGAGAAGGAAGCCAAGCTCGTCACCTGGCCGGACTGGCCGCTGAAGCTGCGCACCTCCTCGTCGCATGACGAGGGCTCGACGCGCGAGTTCGCAGTGATGACGCGCGAGTTCATCGGCGCCGACGGCGCCGTCACGGGCCTGCGCTGCGAGCGCGTCGACGGCAAGCTGGCCGCCATTCCGGGCAGCGAGTTCACGCTGAAGGCCGATCTCGTGCTGCTGGCCATGGGCTTCGTCTCGCCGGTCCGCGAGGGCCTGCTGGAAAAGCTCGCGGTCACGTTGGACCCGCGCGGCAATGTGGCCGCCGACGTCAAATCCTATCGTTCGTCACGCGAGCAAGTCTTCGCGTGCGGAGACATGCGGCGCGGGCAATCGCTCGTCGTATGGGCGATCCGCGAGGGCCGGCAATGCGCCGCCTCGGTGGACGCCTTTCTGATGGGCGAAACAAATCTACCGAGGTGAGGAAAAATGCCCACGGCCCTGTGGTACTGTGAGAATATCGGAAACTCCGCGCTGCCTTATCTGCTGCTCGCCATGCCGATCGGCGGAGCCTATCTCTATGGGCAGAAGAAGACGCGCATCGCCTGGGCGCTGATCGGCGTCTGGGTCGTCGCGCAGATCATCATGTCCGGCCTGACCAACGCCAATTGCGTCGGCTGACGCCGCCGAGCCGAAAATAAGACGCCGGCGCTCGTCGCGAGACGAGCCGCCGGCGTTTTGCGTTCAGAGAACGTGGACCTGCGTGCCGACCTTCACGCGGCTGTAGAGATCGCTGACGTCGCCGTTCAGCATGCGGATGCAGCCGGAGGAGACGCCATGGCCGATCGTCCAGGGCTCGTTGGAGCCATGGATGCGGAACATGGTGTCGCGGCCGCCGGAATAGAGATACATGGCGCGCGCGCCGAGCGGATTATTGGCTCCGCCCGTCATATGGCGCGGCAGATCCGGGCGGCGGTGCAGCATGGCGGAAGGCGGCGTCCAGGCCGGCCACGCCTCCTTGCGGCCGATATGCGTATGGCCATGCCAGGTGAAGCCCGGACGGCCGACGCCGACGCCATAGCGGATCGCCTGACCGTCGTTCATCGACAGATAGAGAACGCGATTTTGCGTGTCGACGGTGATCGTTCCGGGCCGCTGGCGGGTCGGATCGGCGACCACGGAACGCGTCGACGAATATTCGCCGGAGAGCTGGCCGTCCGAGGAGGACGGGGCGCTCGCCGCCGCCGAGCGTCCGCTGAACAGAAAGGCGAACGGATTTTCGAAAGCCTGCGCGGCGGGCGCGGCGCAGCCGAAGCCCAGCGCGAGCGCGACAGAAAGAGACGAACGACGAAAATACATGATGGATACTCCCTTCGAGGCCCTCGGGCCTTTCGAGCGGGAGAAAAATGCAGCGCCGGGGCGCCCGTTCCCTCGAGACGCCGGCGCCGGCGCGCTTCATTCGAGACGAATTGAATGCGGAATTGACGGTTTCCGCGCGTTTTGAGCGAACGGTCCTGTTCAGCGCGTCTCGACGGCCGAGGGGGCGGCGACGGGCGCCGGGGTCGAGGCCTGCGCAGGAGCCGGCGTGGAGACGGGCGTGACCTTGGCGCCGCCGCGCGGCCAGGAGAAATCATCGGCGCGGCCGGGCTGGCTCGGCTGCTCGCCGCCCTCGACGAAAATATGATCGACGAGCGCACGCGCCGCGGCGGCTTGCGTCGCCTCCGTCGTGGAGGGGGATTTCACACGCCGCGCCAGCTCGCCGTCGGCCGCGAGGGCGGCGCCGGTCAGCGGTTGCGTCTGGCCGATCGCCGGGCGGTCCGCCGGCAGGGTGGGCGCGACCGCCGGTGTTGGGCCGCTCGGCGCAATGATTTGAACCGGCGGCGCGACAACCGCGGCCTCGGCGGGCGGCGCATCCTGGGCCGGGGGCAGGGCGGCTTCCGCCGGCGCGGCGTCCGGCGCCGGATGGCGCGCGTCGAAGAGCCGCTTGATCTCGCCCTCGACGAAATGGGCGAGCTTGCGCGCGCCGACATCGGTGAAATGGACGCCGTCGGCCGACCGCAGCTTGACGATGCGCCCGTTTATATCCGGGCCGAAGGCCTGATATTGGTTGCGCTCATCGGCGAAGGCTTCCCAAATATCGATGAAAGCCGCGCTGTCCTGCGCCGCCGCCTGTCGGTAGATGTCGTTGAGCTTCGCCATATCGACGGCGAAATGCTCGTTCTTGGTGACGGGCAGAGAAACCCAGACGAGCGGAATCTTCTTCTCGCGAAACGCCGCGCGCAGATTTTCCACCCGCTGGGCGTAGCGCTCCCGCCAGCGCGGCGACAAGGTCTCGATCGTCTCCGCGCCCTCGTGAATGGCCTGACGATCATTGGAGCCGATCATGATGACGGCCATGTCGATCTTGTCGCCGCCGGCGAGCAGCTCGCGCGCGGCTTTGGGCCAGTCGAAATAATCCTCGCGCACCAGGCCCGTGCTGTCCTTGGCGCGGTGCAGGATGCGAATGTCGGGACGATCCGCATAGGCCTCGTCCAAGCCGTCCGCCAGCATCTGGCCCAGGCTGTCGCCGATCACCGCCACCTGGAACGGCGGCGGGGCGTTGGGGTCCTCGGGCTTTTGCGTCTTGTCCTTCTTGGCCGCCTTGCTCTGGCCGTGCCAATAGGCGGGCGCGCTATATTCGCGATGCGGCACCAGCCGGCGCATGCGGCCGGCGTCGCGCGCAGCCGGGCGGGCCTGCGGAGGGTGCTGCCGGCCACCGAACAGCCCCTGGAAGAAATCCGCGACCGGGTCCTGCGCCCGCGCGCTGTCCACGCCGCCCAAGAGCAGCGTGAGAAGGAGAATCGCGAAAAGGCCGAGGGTGCGGGAAAAGCTGCGCATATCGACAATATAGCGCGGCCCCGGCGGCAAAGCGATCCGGCGCCGCGCTGAGAGGCGCGTGCGCCGGGGCCGCGTACAGAGATCAGCGCAAATGCGCGGGGGCTTGCGGATTATTCGCCGGATTGGTGTCGTGCTTGGAGAGCTTCTCCACCACGCCGGCGCCCACCAGAGGCGCGAGATCGGCCTCGAGCGCGTCCGCGGCGGCCTTGGGATAGACCTCCTCGCCTTCCACATAGATGGAGAAGGATTTGACGTGCTTGGCCTTTTTGGCCGGATCCTCGATCGTCGCCTTGGTCCATTTGTAGAGCGGAAAATGCTCGACGCCCTGCTTCTCCGCCTCAGTGACATAATTGACGAAAGCGTCGAACTGATTGCTCAGCGCCGCGTGATGCTTGGCCAAGATCGCGGCGATCGGGGCGATCGCCGCATTCTGCGGATCGGTGCGGGCGATCTCGGCGAAATCGTCGCTGATGTTCAGCCGGATCTGATATTCCCACTCTTCGCTCATCGTCATGCTCCTCGGAATGCCCGCCGCATCGGGCTCAATTGGCGCGGCGCGGCGGTTTCGTCGCGACATTGCGCTCGGCCTGGCGTTCGGCCTGCCGCAAGGCGGCGAGGCAGGGATTTGCCGAAGCTCGCGCCTCGGCGGCGCGGGCGCCGGCGCGATCGGTCCAGGCCGAACGCCGAAAGCCGCTGAAGTAATTATAGAAGCCGAGAGTCGACCGCGGCGCGAGGCCGAAACGCCAGGAGGCGTCGCCGAAGAGCGGATCGACCTCGCGTAGCAGCGTCCGATCGGAGGAGAGCGATTGCCGCCAGCTCGGCGGATCGTCGGGGCCGCCGAAGGGCGTCAGACGCCGCGTCTGAATATAGCCCGTCTCGCCGTCGTAGGAGACGATGCTCCATTTCGGCCCTTGGCGCACGAGCACGATGGACGAGAGCGCCGGTATGACGCCGATGAGATGCTCGCCGCTTCCGGCGTCGCTGCGAAGCGCGGCGTCCTGAAAAACGCAAGCGGGCCGGGCCGCCGTCGGTCCGGCGAGACCGAGCGCCGCCGCGGCCGCGCAGATCATGCGAGTTGCGCTTCTCATGCGGTCCTTCCGTGAATTCGGCAATATCCTAGTGAATAAGTAGGGTGTGTCAACGCCGTCGGCCTTTGTCGCGGCGCCTTGACGCGGCGCCTCGCGCTCCGGCATCACTCGAGCGACGATTTTTCGGAGCGGCGCATGTTCGTGCAATGGTCTCGTGTCTGCGTCCTCGCGGCGCTGGTCTCGCTCTTCGCCTCGAGCGCCATGGCGCAATCGGCGCTGGAGGCGCGCAGCGGCGGCGGCTTCGACTTCTATGTGCTGACGCTCTCCTGGTCGCCCGCCTTCTGCGAGAGCGGCGGCGGTCGCGAATATCGCGCGCAATGCGAGCCCGGCCTCGGCAAGGGCTTCGTCACCCATGGCCTGTGGCCGCAATATGAGCATGGCTTTCCGAGCGAATGCGACGACGCCGCGACGCCCTCGCGCATGGCGCTCGAGCATGTCGCCGGCGTCTATCCCGACGAAGGGCTGGCGCGGCACGAATGGCGCAAGCATGGCCGCTGCTCGGGTAAGAGCCCGACCGATTATTTCCTCGACGTGCGCCGCGCGACGGAGAGCGTGACCATTCCGCCTCCGCTCGAGCGGCCGCGGCAGGCGCAGAGCTTCGCGCCGCTCGACATTCAGCGCGCCTTCATCGCCGCCAATCCGCGGCTGCGGCCGGGCATGCTCGCCGTCACTTGCCGCAAGGGCGCGCTGCAGGATGTGCGCATCTGCTTCTCGCGCGATCTGCGCGAGTTCCGCCCCTGTCCCGAGATCGCGCGCGGCGCCTGCCGCGCCGGCGAAATCTCCGTGCCGGCGCCGCTGTAGCCGATGAATTATCGCCATGGCTTTCACGCCGGCAATTTCGCCGATGTGCTCAAGCATGCGCTGCTGGCGCGGCTTCTCCTCTATCTCACACGCAAGGAGACGCCGTTTCGCGTTATCGACACACATGCGGGGGAGGGCGCCTATGACCTTTCCGCCGATGCGGCCGAGCGCACGGGCGAGTGGCGCGGCGGCATAGGACGGCTGGCCGATCTCTCCGGCGCCGACGCGCGGCTGCGCGATCTGCTCGCGCCCTATCTCGATATCGTCGGCCCGCTCGGCGCGGAGGGGCGGCCGGCGCTCTATCCCGGCTCTCCGCTGATCGCGACGCGCTTCATGCGCGCGCAGGATCGCGCCGTCTTCTGCGAATTGCGGCCGGACGCTTTCGAAGCGCTGCAGAGGCGCTTCGCGCGCGACAAGCGCGTGAAGGCCATTCATCTCGACGGCTATGTCGGCCTCTCCGCCTTCGTGCCCCCCAAGGAGCGGCGCGGGCTCGTGCTGATCGATCCGCCCTTCGAGCAGCGCGACGAGACCGAGCGCATGCTGAAGACCTTTCTCGACGCGCATCGCAAATGGCCGACGGGGATTTATGCGCTCTGGCGGCCGATCAAGGACGCTGCGGAATCGCGCTGGCTGATCGGCGCTTTGCGCGCCAGCGGCGTGAGGAAGATTCTGCGTCTCGATCTTTGCGTCGGCGGGGTGGAGACAGACACGAAGCTGCGCAGCACCGGCCTCCTCGTCGTCAATCCGCCCTTCACCTTCGAGGCGGAGGCGCGGACGATCTCCGCCTTTTTCGCGGAGCGCTTGGCGCAAGGGCCGGGCGCGGGATGCGAGATCGAGTGGGTGAGCGGGGAGTGAGGCTTCTCGTCTTCCTTCTAATGTGAGGCGTCATTGCGAGCGAAGCGGGGACGGGATGCCGCGATATGAAACAGCCAGCCGTCTACATCATGGCCAGCAAGCGCAACGGAACCGTCTACACGGGCGTCACATCGAATTTATCGCAACGCATCCATCAGCATCGAGAAAGCCTGACGCCGGGATTTACCGCGCGCTACGGATGCAAGACGCTTGTCTGGTACGAATATTACGAGAGGATGGATGAGGCCATCGCCCGTGAGAAACAGATCAAAGCGGGATCGCGGCTAAAGAAGCTCGCGCTGATCGAGGCGATGAATCCGACATGGCGGGATCTCTACGACGAGCTCGCTCTCTAGCGCCGTCATTGCGAGCGCAGCGAAGCAATCCAGAGCCGCAGGGCGGCGTCTCGATCATTCGCCGCTTAGGTCCTCGCAATGACGATCGCTCGGCGTTGCGCGAGCCAATGGGAGCACGCGCTCATGAGTCTGGATTGCTTCGCTACGCTCGCAATGACGGGGGCTATTCTGCGAGGCGCTCTGGCGTCTCGCCGCCTGAGCGGAAGGGGCGAACGGGGAATGACGGTTTCCGCCGCTTCTCCGCGCCGTCATTGCGAGCGAAGCGAAGCAATCCAGAGCCGCAGGGCGGCCCCTCGATCATTCGCCGCTTCGGTCCTCGCC